>NZ_RBXL01000001.1:1742500-2042500 GCF_003634315.1 Thiocapsa rosea | reverse complement strand
GGGCCAAGCTTTACGCGATCAAGATCTCTTCCGGGAACACCGGCTCCGCAACGACGTCGGCGATGATTGCCGGTTGGGAGTGGGCCATCACCAACAAGAACAGCGATCCCGCAAACCCGATCCTGGTGATCAATACCAGCTTCGGGGGAGGCTTTTTCTCCGGTCAGACCGCCTGCAACAGCGCCGTTCCGGCCATGACGACCGCTGCCGCAAACGCCGTCGCTGCAGGAATCACGATCTTCGTTTCCTCCGGAAACGATGGATTCTGCAATGGTACCGGTTGGCCGGCATGTATCTCCCATGTCAATTCGGTCGGTGCCGTCTATGACGCCAATGTCGGCTCTAAAGGCTGGTGTGTCGCGTCGACCTCTTGCGCCACGAAAGAGCAGAATCCCGGCTGTCCCACGGGCTGGGCAGCCTTCGAGAACGCCTTGTCCAATCGGGTGACGGCATACTCCAACTCGGCCTCTTTCTTGACCATGTTCGCCCCATCGAACGATGCCTACAGCCCGGATATCAGGGGAGCGGGCGGATACACTTCCGGAGACTACACACCCACCTTCGGCGGTACCTCGGCGGCTGCGCCTTACGCCGCGGGAGCGGCAGCGGTCCTGCAGAGTGCCGCCAAGGCGAGAACGGGCGCCTTTCTCACCCCGTCACAGGTCCGCCAGTATCTGACCACCAACGGCGATCCCGTGACCGACGGCAAGGTTGCCATCACCAAACCGCGCGTCAACCTGGCCCGAGCCGTGGACGCCTTGCCGTCCCCGCCCACGCTGCGCACCGTCACCGCGACGGCCGGGACGGGCGGGAGCGTAACGCCTTCCTTGCGAATCGTGAACCAGGGCTCGACGGCAAGCTTCACAGTTACCGCCAATACCGGGTACACGCGAAACAACGCGGTGGTTGGAACTTGCCCTCCAGGGGGCTGGAGCGGCAACGTCTATACGACCGGAGCGATCGCCAGCAACTGTGCCGTCAGCTTTAGTTTCACGCCGATCATCATCGTCACTCGCACCGTCACCGCAACCGCCGGACCCGGCGGTAGCGTCACACCAACCTCACGGCTCGTGCTGCTGGGCGCGACTGCCAGTTTCACAGTCACGGCCAATACCGGCTTCACGCGCAACACTGCAGTCGGCGGCACCTGCCCGGCAGGCGGCTGGAGCGGTAGCACCTATACGACAGGAGCCGTGACGGCAAACTGCGCGGTGAGCTTCAGCTTCACCGCCATCGCCGGATCGGGAATGAGCAACGGGCTCTTCAATCCCGCGACAAGTACATTCTATCTGCGCAATGCCAATAGTGCGGGACCGGCCAACACCGTCTTCGGCTTTGGTCCTCCCGGGCGGGGCTGGAGGCCGCTGACGGGGGACTGGAACGGGAACGGCCAGACGACGGTCGGCCTGTACAACCCGGTGACAAGCTCGTTTTACCTCCGCAACGCCAACAGCGGGGGAGCTGCGGAGGTGAGCTTCGGCTTCGGGCCTGCGGGGCGCGGGTGGACGCCCTTGACCGGTGATTGGAACGGCAATGGCCGGACCACGGTCGGTCTTTACAATCCGGCGGCGAGCACTTTCTATCTCCGCAATGCCAACAGCGGTGGAGCTGCGGACGTCAGCTTCAGCTTCGGACCTGGCGGGCGCGGCTGGCTGCCGTTGACCGGTGATTGGAATGGCAACGGTCTGACGACGATCGGTCTGTACAATCCGGGCACGAGCACCTTCTATCTCCGCAATGCCAACAGCGGGGGAGCTGCGGATATCAGCTTCGGCTTCGGGCCTGCCGGACGCGGTTGGTTGCCGTTGACCGGTGACTGGAACGGCAACGGCCAGACGACAGTCGGGCTTTTTAATCCTTCGACCAGTGCCTTCTATCTCCGCAATGCAAACAGTGGAGGTGCTGCCGATGTGGTCTTCGGCTTCGGCCCCGGAGGCGCGGGTTGGACACCCATCTCGGGAAAATGGACGCCTTAGAATCGCGCGGTCGAGCCTGAGGCATCGAGATCCCGCCGACCCTCAGGAACGTGCGTGACACAACGAGCCGGGCATCATGCCCGGCTCGCAAAGCTCGAACGCTTTTGTTACGAATCGCCCGGATCGACTATGGATCCGGGCGGCTCGCACGCGGCGGCGCAAGACCATGGCGCAGGGCATCCTGCCCGCCCGGCACGCCGCACCGGCGGGCGCTTCGGACCTCTCACGACACTGCTAAGCGCCGCCCGAGACCGGCTGCGATCGCCCGATCTCGAACCGGTGCCGCCCCCGACACCCACGAATCACAAGCACGAACAAGCGTTGCATGTCGCCCCCCTTGCTCCGAGAAGGGTCAATTCGTGCTGAACGGCGATCCTGCATCGCCGCCTGCCCTGGCCGACCCAATCAGGGCGGAATCCGTGGCGAGTGGTCATGGAACACGCAAATTGACTACAGCAACGGAACGAGACAGTGGTGTAGAATTCGCGCTTCGTACACGGGATACCCTCCCTGGCTGTATTCTGATGAATAGACAGAGAGTTATCCGGCATCTGCCTAAGTTACGCCAAACCGAAATTTCGCCATCTAGGCGGCCTTCTGAAATCAATTGATGGTTGACATTTTTCAGCAATCGCTCGTGCTTCGGTCTTAGCCTCGAACCAGGAGTCACCCTCAACATGAACGCGCTTCGCAGCAGACGTCCCAACACGCTCGGATCTCGGCTCGTCAACATCGCCGCTGTTCTCGCCATCTCGGCAGCCAGCCTTACGCTCTTGCCGACGACGGCACATGCGGCCACCTTTACGGTCACCAACCTAAACGACAGCGGTCTCGGCTCGCTCCGACAAGCCATCCGCGATGCCAACGCGAATGTTCAGACAGGGGCCGATACGATCCGATTTCAGGCCGGCCTCAGGGGCGACATCGTGCTCCTGACGCAGCTCCCATCGATTTCGCGCGATCTGAACATCGTCGGCCCGGGTGCCGACACGCTCACGATATTTCCCAATCGTCAGTCCGATGGCTTAGTGATCAGGTCGGATCGGACCGTCACGATATCGGGACTGCGAATCACGAACGCACGCATTGGCGTCAATAATGACGGCATCTTGACGGTCAACAACTGCGAGATTTCGGGGAATTTCAGTTCCGGCCTATCCAATCGCGGCTACAACGCCAGGCTCACCCTCAATCGCAGCCTAGTGTCCGAGAACCGGGGCAGGGGCATCAACAACGAGGTCGGCGGCAGCTTGATCGTCAACGAAAGCACCCTGGTCGACAATATAACGACAAGCAGCTTCGGCGGTGGCGGCATCTACAGCAGCAACTCTGCAACCATGCTGACCGTCATCAACAGCACACTTAACGGGAACTCGGCCCCCAATGGTCCCGGAGGTGGCGTGACGATGGGCTCGGCGAACAACGTCACTTTCTACAACAACACCTTGTCCGGAAATACCGCGGAGCGAGGCGGCGCCTTGTCCGTCTCCGGCGGACTGGCTGTTGCCAACTCGACCATCACCGGCAACCTCGCAACACGCGAGGGAGGAGGAATTTACGTAGACGGGGTCTTGTTCATCTCCAACTCCATCGTGGCCGGCAATCGCACCACGGCCATGGGCAACACGGGCATCGAGATCATCCGACCCTCGACGCGTGGTACCTTCACCTCCCGCGGGTACAACCTTTTCGGTCAGAACGGCGTCTCCGGGCTCACGAACGTCACGCCCAGCGCCGGCGATCTGATCCTCTCCGGCTCGATCGCGACCGCAGTAGTCGCCCTGAGCAACAACGGCGGCCCGACCAGAACGCATCTCCCGGTTTCCGGCGGCCCTGCCGTCAACGGCGGCAGCAACAGCCTAATTCCAGCCGGAGTCGGGAGAGACCAGCGGGGTGCGCCTCGAGTGACCGGGGGTAACGTCGATATCGGCTCGGTCGAGCTCGGCGTGCCCCCCCGAGCAGACCATGTCGGTCTGCACAATCCCGGCGCGGGGGCCTTCTTCCTACGCTACAGCCACAGTGGCGGCGCGGCGGACGCAAGCTTCAGATTCGGCCCGTCAGGATCGGATTGGCGCCCGCTGACGGGGGATTGGAACGGCAACGGACAGGATACCGTCGGGCTCTACGATCCGGCGCGGGGGGTGTTTTATCTCCGGAATACTATCGGGGGCGGCGTAGCCGATCTCAGCTTTGGGTTCGGTCCGTCGGGGCGCGCCTGGCGACCCTTGAGCGGTGACTGGAACGGCAACGGGCGAGCCGGCGTCGGTCTCTACGACCCGGCAACCGGGAGCTTTTTTCTCCGAAACACGCTTGGCGGCGGGGCAGCCGATTACGGCTTCAGGTTCGGTCCGGCGGGGCGCAACTGGATTCCCTTGAGCGGGGACTGGGACGGCGACGGACGAACCACCATCGGCCTGTACGATCCGCTTGACGGAACCTTCCATCTTCGCAACAGCCTCAGCGGCGGGGTTGCGTCCGTGAGCTTCCGGTTTGGTCCGGCCGGGCGCAACTGGGTCCCCTTGAGCGGAGATTGGAACGGCGACGGACAAACCACCATCGGGCTGTACGACCCGGTTTCAGGCAGCTACTACCTGCGCAACAGATTAAGCGGCGGGACCGCCGACCTGAGCTTCCGATTTGGCCCGGCACCATCGAGCTGGACACCGCTGAGCGGGACATGGCAGCTCCCGGGCACGGCGGGCAACGATATCGATTCGGCTTTGCTCGAGGCAGCCGACGCCTTGAACGAGGATGCGGCCCTGCCATTCTCCCGCGCGCTCGATCCTTCCGAGCTGCCGACCTCCTTGCAGACGCGATTGACCGAGGCACAAGCGGAAGCTCGGGACGCCTACTCCGGCGCCGACGGCGGTTGGATCGTCTTCGTGACCGACACGGCTCTGGTGGCGGAGGATACGAACGGCACGACGGATGTGTACGGATATGACCCGCTCGCCGACACCCTCGCCTTGGTCAGCCGCGGCACGGACGGGCGCGCCGGCAACGGAGCAAGCTTCGGGGCGCACCTCGACGGTGCCGGTATGCGGATGGTATTCGTCTCCGAGGCGAGCAACCTGGTAGCAGACGACATCAACGGTGCGGCCGATGTGTTCCTTTACGAGGCGGCGTTCGACCACATCCATCGCATCAGCCGGAACAGCTTCGGCGAGGCTGCCGACGGTGCCAGCCGTGCTGCGCGATTGAGTGCCGACGGCCGCCATGTCGCCTTCGTCTCTGCGGCGACCAACCTGGCGGAGGACAGCCTCGATGGAGGGGAGGCCCTGTTCGCGCACGAGCTGGCTAGCGGCTTGACCCAACGGATCGAGCTCGACTGACACGCCCAAGCAAAGGCCGCCGCCGGTCGGTGCGGAGTCGATCGCTCCGTTTACCGCCATGATCGGAACGCGCCGACCGGGGCGCGGCCAAACCATCGATCGGGCTGTACACGCTTGCACGAGCTGTAGGGGCGACTTAAGTCGCCCCTACATTGGTCGATGCTTTCACGCAAATCACCTTCAGACGAACCTCACTCCGGTGGCCCGCAGTCAACCACCAGGTCGCTCGAACCTGACTCCAGCACACTTGGCTCGGTTCCGAGCCGACGCATTGATTCCCGAGTAATTCATTGAGGAAGCTATCCTTCGACGGAGTTCAGCGCACTCGCCGCGGGCTACAGCTATGTCGAGCGATCGGTCGTCGTAGTGGCGCGAAGTTAGGCGAGCGCCAGTACAACCGTTCGTCGCTTTGCTGTTACGAATCAGGCCGAAGCCGTCCACTTTGGGTTGAAGAATAACTGTACGCGTCTTAGGCTAATTCTGCTCGGCGTCATACACGCCGAAGCCAAAGACGTGTCGGCCGTCCCCTGACGAGGTGTCGGCGTGACGACGAGAACGCTACCGGCACATCGGCCCGCGATCCTCATCCGACACAACAATAATCAGGTTAGGGAACGAGAGGATCGCTTGATGTCGACGCGCCCCCCCTTGCACCGAAGAACGCTTGGCCTGCTATTCCGATCGGCACCTGCCGGGCAATGCTACGCCGTATCCAATACGTGTCCCGCCCTCGCGGCCGCACGCGAGACCGCCGCACGGCGCAGCGCGCGCGCTTGGCTTGTGTCCAATCTGCTGCTGATGCTTGGACTTGTGTTAGCGGCGGTCCCGGTCGGCGCGGCCACGACTATATTCCAAGATGGCTTCGAGCTTGGATGGGGTGGTTGGTCCGCCGACAACGGTGTCTGGGAGTTGGGTACGCCCACGGCTGGGCCCGGGGGCTGTTATGAAGGCACCAAATGTGTCGGAACCGTGTTGAACGGCGACTATCCGAATACGAGCAGCCGGCTGATCTCGACCACCATCAATCTACCGCAGGTCTCGGGGAGCGAAGAGATACAGTTACGGGCTCGACATTGGTTTAGTTGGGGTCGCGGCGGCAGCAGTCGGATTCAAGTCTCCGCCTTCGATACCGGTACATCGACCTGGTCGCCCTGGCAGAACGCGAGCGAGAACTATACCGGACTCAGCGGAGTCTGGTCGCCGCTTCAGATCGACCTCACCGCCTATAGTGGCAAGCGCGTAAGACTCGGGCTGTTACTCGCCGTAGATTCGTTCTGGTACGTATCCGGCAATCCTGGCTGGTATGTCGACGACATCCGTGTCATTCGGACGGTGCCCGTGTTCTCCGGCGATTTCGAGGGCGGATGGGGCGACTGGTCTAGCGACAACGGCGTTTGGGAGATCGGAAGTCCGACCGCAGGACCGGGGAACTGTTACGAAGGGACACGCTGCGCTGCGACCATCCTGCACGGCGATTATCCGAACAACAGTAGCCGCCTCGTATCTCCGACCATTGCCTTGCCCGGGATCGCCGGCACCGAAGAGTTGACCCTTCGTGCCTGGCATTGGTTCAGTTGGGGTCGCGGCGGAAGCAGTCGAATCCAAGTCTCCGCCTTCGATACCGGCACCTCGACCTGGTCAGCCTGGCAAAACGCAAGCGGAAACTACACCGGATCTAGCGCGATATGGTCGCCGATTCAGATCGACCTCACGGCCTATAGTGGTAAGCGGATAAGACTCGGGCTCTTACTCGCCGTAGATTCGTTCTGGTATTTATCGGGCAGTCCTGGCTGGTACATCGACGACATCCGCATCACCGGACTGGAGCGGGCGACCCACATCGGTCTCTACAACCCCACGGCCAGTGGTTTCTATCTGCGTGACCGCCATCAAGGTGGCGCGGCAGACGCCAGCTTCTCGTTCGGTCCAGCCGGCGTGGGCTGGAAAGCGCTGACAGGGAATTGGAACGGCACGGGGCAGAGCACAGTCGCGCTCTATAACCAGGCGCGTGGTGCCTTCTTCCTCCGCTACGGACACGGCAGGGGCACCGCGGACAACACTTTCATCTTCGGTCCATCGGGTCGGAACTTGACCGCCTTGAGCGGTGATTGGAACGCCAACGGACGCAGCACCATCGGTCTGTACGACCCGGGCAGCGGCAGCTTCTATCTGCGCAACAGTCTCGCCGGTGGTCCGGCGGACGCGATCTTCCGCTTTGGTCCGGGGGGCCGCAACTTTGTACCTCTCACCGGTGACTGGAACAACAACGGACAAACCACCATCGGGCTCTACGACCCGGCTACCGGCACCTTTTATCTGCGCAACAGCCTCGGTGGCGGCGCGGCCGACGCCACCTTCCGCTTCGGTCCTGCCGGGCGCAGCTGGGTGCCCTTGAGCGGCGACTGGGACAGCGACGGTCGCACCACCGTCGGGCTCTACGACCCCGCCACCGGCACCTTCTATCTGCGCAACAGCCTGTCCGGCGGGGCTGCGGACCATGTCTTCCGCTTCGGCCCCAGCTCCGAAGGTTGGGCGCCCTTGACCGGCAAATGGCTCCTCTCGACCGGGACCAATGGCCTGATGACCGCGGAGCAGGCGATGCGCGAGATGACAGACGCGACAGCCGAGGCCGTGCCGGCCTCGCGTGCCACGGACTGGTCGGAGTTGCCGACGGGGCTGCGCAAGCTGATGGGCGAGGCGGAGGCCCGCAACCTGTCAGTGAGTGCCGACGGCGGGCGTATCGTCTTTGCAACTGCCGCAGCCTTGGTGGCGGAGGACACCAACGGCCTGATGGACGTCTACGGCTACGACGTCTTGACCGATGCGCTCTCTTTGATTAGCCACGGCCTGGGCGGACACCCCGCGGATGGATCAAGCAAAGGTCCGCATCTCGACGGAGCAGGCATGCGGGTGGTGTTCATCTCCGAGGCAAGCAACCTGGTGGCGGACGACACGAACGGTGTGGCCGACGTCTTCGTACACGACATGGCGAGCGGAAAAACCGCAAGGATCAGCGTGAGCAGCTTCGGCGAACCGGGAGATGCGGCGAGTCGCAGCGCACGCTTGAGTGCCGAGGGGGATTGGGCTGTCTTCGTCTCCGAGGCGAGCAACCTCGCGGCGGATGGCCTCGAGGAGGAGTTCGGGGTCTACAGGCACGAGATGGCCACCGGTCTAACCGAGCGCATCCGGCTGGACTGATTGCGCTGGTCCGGGCAAACGCTGACTGAATCAGCGGTTCCGTGGCACAAGGATGTGCCGACGTCCGTCAGTCCGCTAATGCGATTTCCGGGAATTGGCATCCCGTTTGCGCATGCCAGGAAGACCTGTAGGGACTGTAGGGGCGAATTCATTCGCCCCTACACGCCGGTAGATCCTTTCCCGGAAATCACCTAAGCCGCTGAAGATAGAGCCACTTCGCGCGTTGGTGACGGAACACGCGCGAGCCGATCTGGCGAAAACGACTCGTTCGACTAAGCTTAAGCTGATGCCGGATCTCCCAAGGCCATCCGACAGCGCGATGAGAAGGATTTCCAGTGGCGTTGTGACATGCTCAGGCTACGCGATCGCAGTCCCGCGCGGACTCTGCCTCAAGGATCTTACGAGCAGCTCCCGGTCTGCTTCCACGCCCTGTTGCTCCATCGCGAGACCAAATGCCCCGGCAATCCGCCGATTGCGGCAGTCTGCGTGGTCACTCGCACACACACGAGCGGCCCATCGGATAGCCGTCCCACCGCGCCGGTCAGCGCAGCGACCAGACTCGCGACCCATGTCGTGGAAAGCGGACGAGGCCAGCCCATTTCTGCACCGCGACACGCATCGATGCCCTCCCGCGCCGGCATAACGATGGGCCGTCGTCTCCACTGATGCGTATGGAGGCATCTAGACATCATGTCGATCATCAGCGTACGTGCCGGTCAATCAATACCGGCGCAGTTGGAGTCCGCTCCGGAGAAGTTCAGGCGATCTCTCGGCGTCCTGCTGACGTCGGCCTTCTTGGCCGGCGCATCTACCGCGAGCTCGGCGGACTTCCCTTACGTGCTTGGGGATATTCCACTCAGTCCAGAGGAGTATCGGAGCTATCTTCGCGCCGATCCGCCCGCCGCGCTGGAACAGATCGAGCAGGATCTGCCGAAAGATGATGATGCTCGGCGCGGCCTTGATCATCGTCTGGTCCAACTGCTTGCGGTTCCTGCGAAGTCAGGGCTTCCAGCCCTGATTCTGTCAGGCCAGGATGGCCTGACGACGCATTTGGTGGCCGATGTGGGCGAAGGGATGATCGAGGCCCTCGGCGCGACAAGACCCGATCGGAGCTGAACGTGAAGGAATCCATTCCTGTCATAGAGGTCCCTGCCGACAGCAAAATGTGACCGAAACGCATGCGTGGCGATGCTTTTTCAGTGATGCGGTATATCAAGGAGGCCAATACGATGTTCATTCTTAGTTCGACAAACCCTCATTCGCGATATTCGCGAATACGCTCGATATCGCCTTTCGCTCGGCAGCTGACCTGGTCATTTTTCTTCCGGGCCATACTGACCATCGCACTGACCGGGGTGCTGATCACAAGCCCGCTCGCCCAAGGAGCGCCTTATCCGTTAGGCGACATCCCGCTTGAGCCGGAAGAATATCGGGAGCTCCTCAAAGTCCTGCCGCAGGACGTTCTGGAGCGACTCGAGGAGACCCTTCCGAGCGCATACGATGCCCGGAGCTCCGGAATCGTGACAACGCCCAAGCACCAAGGCAATTGTGGTTCATGCTGGGCCTTCGCGGCAGCCGGCTCGATTGAGTCGCGGTTGCTCAAGATGGGCCGAGGTACCAGCGACTTATCCGAGCAACAACAGGTCTCCTGCAATACGGCAATGTCCGGATGCCGCGGCGGAAGCGCGACCTCATTACGTTATTGGGAAAATAAAGGCCCGCTCCCGGAAAGCGTGTTTCCATATACAGCCTCGGATACGACGGCTTGCCATGAGCCAAGCGCGTCTCAGATGAATTACCGTGTCACAGCTTTCCATACTGTTCAGCAAACGCCGACGGCCTTCAAGGCGTCGCTCTACAATGACGGTCCGAGCTACTGGCGCTATGTGGTTTATAGCGATTTCACCTCATATTGGTCGAATGCGAGCGCGGGATCCGTTTATCGGAATACAGGGGGGTCATTCGAAGGGGGGCACGCCGTCCTACTGATCGGTTGGGACGACTCCAAAGGCGCTTTTCTTTGTAAGAACAGCTGGGGCGCCACCAACGGACCCAACGGCGACGGCACCTTTTGGATCGCCTATAGCGGACACCAGAATGATCTTGGTTTCGGGATGGCAAATTTCAGCCTTGTCCCGGTCGGCGGCACCAATCCAACCTTGTCCGGTCGTGTGACGCGTTCGGATACGGGTGCGGGCTTGGCCGGTGTCACGGTGAGCTGTAACAACAGCGGCGGAACCGGCACGACAAATTCCTCGGGCGATTACAGTATCTCGGTCACTCAAGGCTGGAGCGGTACCTGTACGCCCGCCACAACAAGCGGCGGTACCTTCAGTCCTGCGAGCCGCAGTTACACGAACGTGACGGCAACCCAAAGCGGGCAAAATTACACTTGGGCCGGGACATCCGGCTGTCAGGTCATCGGCAACGGACAAGTGGTCTCGGCATTGAGCGGGGCGAGCGGGTCTGAACGACTCTACTGCATCGATGTACCGAGCGCTCAAAACAGCCTTAGCGTGCGGACCTGGGGCGGTACCGGCGACATGGATCTCTATGTTCGGCGAGGCACTGCACCGACAACCTCGACGTTTGATTGTCGCTCATGGGCGACCGGAAACGCGGAGACCTGTCAAATCCCCAGCCCTGTGGGCGGTCGCTTCCACATCCTGTTGCAGGGTTATAGTGCTTACTCGGGCGCAAGCCTACAAGCAAACTTCGCGGGCACAGCCAGCAACGGCTCGGGCCCCGGGCTCTATAACCCGGCTGTAGGTGCCTTCTTCCTGCGCAACAGCAACAGCGCCGGCAGTGCCGATGTGAGCTTCGGTTTCGGCCCGGCCGGTCGAGGGTGGCGAGCCTTGAGCGGGGATTGGAACAGCAACGGACAGAGTACGGTAGGGCTCTACGATCCGGGCGCAGGACGCTTCTACCTGCGCAACAGTCACGGCGGCGGCGCGGCGGACGTCAGCTTCGGTTTTGGCCCGGGCGGGCGCAATTGGCGTGCGCTGAGCGGTGACTGGGACGGCAACGGGAGCGACACGGTGGGTTTGTACGATCCCGCGACCGGAGGCTTCTACCTACGCAACAGCTTGAGTGGAGGCACCGCGCATCACAGCTTCCGGTTCGGCCCGGCGGGGCGCAACTGGCTGCCCTTGGCCGGAGATTGGAGCGGCGACGGGATAAGCACTGTTGGACTTTATGACCCCGCGACCGGCGCCTTCTATTTGCGCAACAGCCACGGGGGCGGCGCCGCGGACGCGAGCTTCCGCTTTGGCCCTGCTGGACGCGCATGGGTCCCGTTGGCCGGAGACTGGAATGGCAACGGACGCCACACGATTGGCCTATATGACCCGGCAACCGGCAGCTTCCATCTGCGCAACGGCCTATCCGGCGGCGCAGCGGACGTGACCTTCCGCTTTGGTCCGGCACCTTCGAGCTGGATGCCGCTGAGCGGGCGTTGGACGCGGACGACGATCGGCGCGGTGCCCACCTGGACCGACATGGATGTGGCCGTGGGCGCCGGCGTCACAGAAGAGTGGGTAAGCGTCATGCCCGCTCGGGTCACCAAAGCGTCGCAGCTTCCTGCTGGCCTAAGGAGTCGGCTGCTCGCAGCGGAGGCGACGATCCGAGATGTGTACACCGACACCGACGGCGTGACCGTCGTCTTCGCCACTGCGGCCACGCTGCTGAGCGAGGACGTCAACGGAGTGATGGACGTCTATGCCTACGCGCCGCGAACAGATCGGCTCAGTCTGCTCAGTTGGGGCGCCGACGGAAAGAGCGCCGACGGACCGAGCCACAGCCCGCATCTGGACGGGGCCGGCACGAGGGTGGTGTTCTTGTCTGCAGCCACAAACCTCGTGGCGGGCGATACCAATGGCGTGGTCGACGTGTTCGTGCATGAGCTGGAGAGCGGCTTGACCCTGCGGGTCAGCGAGAGCAGCTTCGGCGAGGCGGCGCACGCGACGAGCCAGACAGCCCGGCTGAGCGCGGATGGAGCCTGGGTGGTCTACGCCTCGGCGGCCGATACACTGGTGGAGGGGGATGCCAACGGGGTGACCGACGTGTTCGTGCACAAGCTGGAGAGCGGTCTAACGGACCGGGTGAGTCTTGATGAATCCGGGCACGAGAGCACCATGGCGGCGACACAGCCGACGTTGGCGCATCCGCCGCTGCGCATCGCCTACACGCGCACGGAAGGCGACAACGCCTCTCGCATCCATGTCTATGCCGCCGAGCATGGGGAGACCCGGGTCGTGGCGGCGACGCCGGAGGCAGTGCAGAGCGACCCCGCGCTCAGTGACGACGGCCGTTTTCTGGCCTATCTGGCGCGGCCGGCACTTGATGCCGCCCCGACGGCGATCTGGGTCGAGACGTTTGACGGTTCCGCGCGTGCACGGCTGGCCTGGCCGAGGACTTGGGATGGGTTGAGCCCTCGCCTGGACTTCTCTCCCGACGGGCGGACCTTGCGGCTTTGGGATGCAGCGGCCCTGCTCGACGCAACTGCAGCGGGCGCGGACGCGCATGTTCTGGCCAACCCGTTGGCACCGACTCTGCGTTGACCGGCAATGACACTCATGCGCGCCTACATCGGCGCGCATGAGGCAGCGCCACGCGCGCCACTCTTGGGCGCCGCGCCGCGGATCAAACGTCCTACGAGCGCGCAGCAACCAGGATTCGCTCAAACAATAGTCGTTCTGGTTGAAGGCGAGCACGATCGGTGATTGACCGAGATCATGGTGCATGCCTCGGGATTTCACATAGAGTGCTCGCGGCAAGGCCTGTTTTTATCTTCTGATCCCGCGGGCGCCTTGGCGGGACGACGACATCGTCGCGCTATCCACCCTGCTTCGGTCCAGTGCGCTGGATCGGATCGACGTGAGCCGCGGCCGAGATCAGTACTCGCCGTGCCTCACGGTTTCGAGCGCCGGCCGTTTGATCATCAGCGGCAGCCCAACGCTGCCGGGCGTTTCGGCCAACCCTGTTGGGCGCCGAGGGCGGAGGAGTGAGGGTGCCTCCGATTGCGACATCGACGCAGCAAGACGCCGACCCTCCACGCCTGCCACCGCTGAAACGCTTGAAGCTCTCGACAGACTGGAATGGATCGACTGCTCGACTCGGAGCGACGCATACCCTGTGTGATCCGATTCGACCTCCTCACATAGCTAAATGGAAGATCGTTATGACGCGATGGCTTTTCGGTTGGACAACCGCCCTCCTGCTCTGCACGGCACACCCCATCTCCGCCGGAGTCACAACCTTCCAAGACGGGCTGGCAACGCCGACCGGCATTGCCGTGCATCCCTGGAATCGGGAGCTCTATGTCAACAGCGGGGCGAGCGGGAAGGTCTGGTCGATCCCGATCCAAGCAAACGGAACGGCGGGCACAGTGGCAACGGTGACGGAGGCATTCAATCCGGATATGGACATTGTCTTTGACGCAGCGGGGAATCTTTATGCACCGATGGCGGCGAGCGACGATATCTTTCGGCTCGCCGCGGGTGGCGGGGTATCAGCAACTTATGGTTGGGTTTATAGCACGAACGCTATGGGCACAGGCATCACGGTCGAATCACCGGGCACCGGCTCAAGTCGGCTATTTTTCGGCAACCATAGCGGATTCAGGCGTCCGTATCTCGGCAAACTGACGATCAACAACTTCCGACCGAACACGCTTACTGATTATGACCACGCAGTCACCTGCAGTAGTTTCCGCTTTCTCGAATATCGCCCCGGCGTCGCCGGCATCGCCGGAACCTCCGGGAATTCTGTCTTCAACATCAACCCTTCGAATGGTTCCTGCTCCACCATCCTTTCCGGTTTCGTTCAACCCAATGGCCTTGCCGAGGATGAACTGAACAATCTCTATGTGGCGGACGGCGGGACAGGTCGGATAACGAAGATCACGCCGCTTGGTCAATCGGTCGTGGTCGCGACGGGTTTGGAATCACCGACGGGACTCGCTTATGACCGGGTCGGCAAGCGCCTCTTTGTGTCGGAACCATCCGCCAACCGAATTTCGGCCGTGACGCTGCTGTCCGGAGCGCCGTTCGACGGCGTCGGGCTGCATAATCCGCAGTCGGGAATCTTCTACCTGCGCAATCGGCACGGCGGCGGAGCCGCCGACATGTTCTTCCGATTCGGCCTAACCGGGTCGGCGTCGAGACCCATTTCCGGGGATTGGAACGGGAACGGGCAAAGCACGGTTGGCCTCTATCACACGACATTCGGGTGGTTTGACCTGCGCGACAGTCACGGCAGCGGAGCCTCCGATGCGAGCTTCCGGTTCGGTCCGACCGGGCGTAATCTAAGTCCACTGAGCGGGGACTGGAACGGCAACGGACGCAGCACCATCGGACTCTACGATGCGACTACGGGGAGCTTCATGCTGCGCAACGCGCTCGCTGGCGGGGCCGCGGATGCAAGCTTCCGGTTCGGTCCGGCGGGACGCAACTGGATCCCCTTGACCGGGGATTGGAACGGCAACGGGCGCACGACCGTCGGCCTCTATGACCCGGCGACGGGGAGCTTCCATCTGCACAACAGTCTCGGCGGCGGCGCGGCCGACATGAGCTTCCGCTTCGGTCCCGCGGGGCGCAACTGGATGCCCTTGAGCGGAGATTGGGACGGCGACGGGCGCAGCAGCGTTGGCCTCTACGACCCAAGCACGGGAACCTACTACCTGCGCAACGGTTTCTCCGGCGGCGCCGCGGACGTGCAATTCCGCTTCGGCCCGGCACCCTCGACTTGGACGCCGTTGAGCGGAATCTGGCAACCCACAGGCACCGCGAGCAGCGGCACCGTGCCGGCCCTGCTTGAGATAGCGGACTCCCTGACGAAGGATGCGACCCTGTCGCCCTCGCGCGGCCTTGAACGATCCGAGCTGCCGACCGCGCTGCAGGCGCTCTTGACCGAGGCACAGGCGGAGGTATGGGACGCGCACTCCGGCGCGGACGAGGGCTGGATCGTCTTCGCGACCGACTCGGCGTTGGTGGCGGAGGACAGAAACGGGGTAACCGATGTGTACGGCTATGACCCGCTCCTCGAGACCCTCGCCTTGATCAGCCGCGACTCGGAAGGTCGTGCAGGCAACGGCGCGAGCTTCGGACCGCATCTCGATGGGGCCGGCATGCGGATCGTGTTTGTCTCCGAGGCGAGCAATCTCGTCGCAGAGGACACGAACGGAGTCGCCGACGTATTTGTGCACGAACCGGCGCTCAGTCACACCCTGCGGGTCAGCACGAGCAGCTTCGGCGAGGCCGCCGACGGAGCAAGTCACCGCGCACGCCTGAGTGCCGACGGCGATTGGGTGGTCTTCTTCTCCGATGCCGGAAACCTGGCCGAAGGCGAGCCCGACGACGAGGCCGAAGGCGAGCCCGACGACGAGGCCGCCGTCTTCGTCCATGAGGTCGCGAGCGGCTTGACACGGCGGATACAAGACTTCGGGGAAGGATTGAAGAACAACGTAAAGAGGTAGGCCGGCGGGGAGAGGCACGAATACCGGCATCCCCGCCAGTGGCGCGTGATGGGGTTCGCAACCTCACCCCAGCCTTCCCACGAGGCTGTAGGGGCGAATTAATTCGCCCCTACGTCGAATTATTCGCCCCTAAAGACTTGCAGGCATGCATGCACAGTCGAGATGCTTAGTGACGATTCAGAAACAAGGTGAACACGTTGTTGAACGCGTAGGATGGGTAGAGCGTCGGCGAAACCCATCCTCCAAAACACCGCGCTGCCGGGTTCGATCCGATGCCTTGGCGCGGGCTGGATGGGTTTCGCTTCGCTCTACCCATCCTACGTGTTTTAGGTTGTTTTTGAATTGTTCCTTATTCCCGAAAATCGCCTCATAGGGATCAAGTCAGCACTGCTGTCGCCGGTATCTCGAAGCCGGCCGACGAGTGCATGCCGCCTACACGTGAAACGGTACTCACCCGCGTGCGACCTAGCGACGTCGTAGACCATTTTGAATCCGTTGCCGATTGCGCCTTTGATCCCTCGCGTCCTGGACCAGCCGGACTGCGGCTTTCCAAACCAAGCAGATTTCGCTCCGATCAACATGTCCCCACCGAAAACGACCTGCGACATCGTCATGCCCGTGTACAACGGGCTCACCTATGCCGCGGAGTGCATCGCTTCAGTCATCGACTTCACAGCAGAAGTCGCCTACCGCCTGATCATTGTCGACGACGCCAGCGACACCTTCACGTCGGCATTTCTCGAGCAGGTCGCACGGCAGCACGACCCCGTGAGCCTGATTCGCAACCCCGAGAACCTCGGCTTCGTCCAGTCCTGCATCCGGGGTTACGAGGCCGGCGACGCGCCTTACCTTCTCTTGTTGAACAGTGACGTCGTCGTCACTCCGGGATGGCTGGAGCGCCTTCTCGCGTGCGCCGCCGCAGACGAACGAATCGCCTCGGTCAACCCCCTTACCAATCACGCTGCACACCTCGCCTTGCCGATGTTTCCGGGTGCCAACTTCCTCGGGATGGACGCACTCCTGAGCGAGGGCGCGCCCCGTTGTGCGGACGTGGTCACGGGCGAGGGCTTCTGCATGTTGTTGCGTCGCAGCGTCTTGAAGAAGGAAGGCTTTCTTGACCCCGTATACGGACGCGGCTATTGCGAGGAATCGGATCTTTGCATGCGATTGACTACACGCGGATATCGTACCGTGGTCGCTGAGAACGTTTATGTCTACCACCGGGGCTCGGGCACCTTCGGTCGCGGACGCGAAGCGCGTTACCTGGCGAATCGGCGCATCTTCGACGCACGCTGGTCTCGTGAGTATCGCCGACAGTTTGCGGCGTTTCGGACTGCCGATCCGCTCCGACAGGTGCGTTCGCTGATCCCGCATCGAACGCGCGCAGTGATCAAACCCGTCATCTGGCAAACAGGCCGTGCCGTGCTGAGCGCAGTCCGCAGCCGTCAGCCCGTCGCCGCAGCACGTGCGGCGGTGCGGGGTCTGTTGGCCCTGCCTCGGGCGCGCATCCCTGTCCCCGAGGCCGACGCGATAGGTAGGGTAACGCGCCCCGGGCGCCTTCGGGTGACCTACATCCTGGACCGCTTGCTGGTCGCCGGTGGCGTGTTGTCGGTCATCCAACTCGTCAACGCGCTGATTCTCCAGGGTGTCGAGGCACGCATCGCCACCCTGTTCGAAGACCCGCTTGTGCACGACTGGAGTCAACTTTACACGCGGCCGATCGTCTATCGCGACGCACGCGAGATGATCGAGCAGTTCCCGCCGACGGATGTCGTGGTCGCGACCCTCTGGACGACCGCGCCTTGGGCGAAGGCCGTTCTGGATGCCGGACGAGCACAGGTCGCGGTCTATTTTCTTCAGGACTACGAGCCTTGGTTTTTCCCGGCGACCCGGCAGAGCAAGCGCGCAGAGGTCGAGGCGACCTTCGGGATGTTGCGGCAGCGGATCGTCATGTCCGACTGGTTGGCGCAGATGATGGCCGCACGCGGGTACGAAACGCACAAGATCTCGCTCGGAATGGACTTGCGGCGCTTCTATCCGCGCGACACGGTACCCGGACCTCCGACCGTCTCGGCCATGGCGCGCCCGCTGACGCCGCATCGCGGTTTCGAGGCAACGATCGAGGCACTTCGGCAGGTGAAGGCTTCGCGCCCCGACGTCGAGATTCGGCTGTTCGGCGACAGCACCCTGCGGCGCTACGCCGTTCCGTTTGAATACAAAGACGAGGGCGTCATTGCCGATCAGGATCGTCTGGCCCGGCTTTATTCGTCCTCGGATGTCTTCCTGGACGGCTCCGATTTTCAAGGCTTCGGTCGTTGCGGCCTGGAAGCCATGGCCTGCGGCGCCGCATGCGTGCTGACCGACGTGGGCGGCGTGAACGAATATGCGCGCCACGGCGAGAATGCCCTGTTGGCCCCGCCGCGCGAGCCGACGCGATTGACCGAGGCCATCCTCGCGTTGCTGAATGATCCCGATCGAAGAGCCGACATGACCCGGGCCGGCAGGGAGACCGCACAGAGATTCTGCCATCGGCGAGAAGCACTGGAAACGCTGGAGTACTTTCACGGCCTGATGAACATCCAGGGGCAGGCATGATCGGCGTCATCGTCATCAACTTCCGCCGAGCCGACCTGACACTGGAGTGTCTTGCATCGCTTTACGGAAACGCCGGAGCGCCCTTTCATCTGTTCCTCGTCGACAACGCGGCCGATGCCGGATCGCGCAAGGCCCTCGGCCGATTCGCAGGGGCACACGACAACGTAACCCTGATCGTGAACGACGACAACAGGGGATTCACCGGCGCAGTGAACCAGGCACTGGATCCGTTGCTTGCGGATCCAAGGTTCGACGCCGTTGCACTCCTCAACAACGATGCCGTCATCGAGGACGCTTGGCTCTCGCGAATGGAGCAACGCTTGGATCCGGCGCAGGGGATCGAGATGGTCGCTGCCCGAATGATGGACTTTCACGCTCCGGATCGCGTCGATAGCCTGGGTATCGTGCTCTACAAGTCCGGTATTGCATCCAACAGGAAGGATGCTTCCGAGCCTCTGCTGGGTCCATGCGGAGGTGCCGCCTTATATAGCACACGACTCCTCAAGAAGGTCACGGCGGTCTCCGGCTACTGCCTAGACCCTGATTTCTTCTGCTACGCAGAGGATACTGACTTAGCCCTGCGGGCCCGTGCACTGGGCTACTCATGCGCATTTGCCGAGGACGCGGTCGTGCGGCATCGCGGGAGCGCCTCGTCCGGCGGCGGATACAACGAGCTGGTTGCCTATTACGGCTTGCGCAACTCGCTTTTCACGATGGCGAAGAATCTACCGGCCGAGTTCTTCCTCCGTCATGCCCTATCCATCTTCACGATGCAAACTGCCGTCGTGCTCAAGTATCTTATCAAGGCAAAACCAAGACTGGTCTGGCGTGTGTACAGGGATTTTGGACTCGGCCTCGAACGGGTTCTTCGACAACGTGCCCGCATGCGTGCGCAACCGAATGCGAAACCCTGGAATTGGAAATGCATTGTGTCGCGCCGTTTCTACGACGGAGCCTATGTCAAACAAACCCTTCGGTCCCTGCATCGTCGGGATATTCGGCCGGCGAAGCCCTGAATCCGTCCGCCGCGGCCCGGACCATACACCCATCGGGCGCTGGATAGACGACCCGCCCAAGGGCCGAGGTGCTAAACTACCGGCCCTCTGAAGACACGCCATCGCCTCCAAGGTCGGACTATGCAATTGCTTGTGCTCGGCATGCACCGCTCGGGAACCTCCGTGGTGACTCGCCTCCTCAATATGATGGGCGCCTACTTCGGCCCGGAGGGCGTCTCGCTCGGCGCAAACGATGAGAATCCCAAAGGTTTCTGGGAGCGCCGGGATGTCCTGGAGCTTGACGAGTCGCTGCTGCGGGCCGGCGGGGCAGACTGGGATCGCGTCGCCGACTTCGCGCTCGATAAGATCCCGGAGGATGCCCGGGAAGCCTTCAGGCGACAGGCACAAGCGCTGATCTTGGAGCTGGACGCCCACCGTCCCTGGGTGGTCAAGGAGCCCCGACTCTCCCTCCTCGCTCCCCTATGGCGCGACCTCCTCGAAGTGCCCGTATGCGTCTACGTCCATCGTCACCCGATCCAGGTCGCACAGTCCTTAAATCGCCGCAACGGGTTCCCGATTGCGTTTGGATTGGCGCTATGGGAGCGGTACACGTTGGATGCGCTTCGTGCAGCATCGGACCTGCCGACCGTCAGCGTCATGCATCGGGACGTGATGCGAGATCCGGTCTGGACGACTCGGACGCTCTTCGAGCAACTGGAAAGTGTCGGTGTCCAGGGCCTGCGCCTTCCAAGCGAACGGGAGATTCTCGCCTTCGTGGATCCCAAGCTGTTTCGCCAGACCGGCGGGGCCGATCTCGAAGCGAAATACATCAGTGTTCACCAGAAGGCACTGGCGGATGCCATCGAGAACGACTTCCCGCGTCTCTTGGCAAATCGCGGCGAATTGACGATGTCCGATGGCGGCCAGGTCAATCTGCATGCATACGAGCACCATATCGAGCTGGAGCGCTCGCTCGGCGAGGAGATCGCGTCCAAGCAAGAGCTCCGGCATGAGCTTGTCGACCAGACCGAGCACCTGCACGCCGCCGAACAGGCGCTCGCGGAGCGCACCGACCAGCTGCACCGGCGCGAGCAGGACTTCGCCGAACAGTCCGAGCACCTGCGCGCCACCGAACAGGCGCTCGCGGAGCGCACCGACCAGCTGCACCGGCGCGAGCAGGATTTCGCCGAACAGTCCGAGCACCTGCGCGCCACCGAACAGGCGCTCGCGGAGCGCACCGACCAGCTGCACCGGCGCGAGCAGGACTTCGCCGAACAGTCCGAGCACCTGCGCGCCACCGAACAGGCGCTCGCGGAGCGCACCGACCAGCTGCACCGGCGCGAGCAGGACTTCGCCGAACAGTCCGAGCACCTGCGCGCCACCGAACAGGCGCTCGCGGAGCGCACCGACCAGCTGCAACGCCGCGAGCAGGACTTCGCCGACCAGCGCGAGCACCTGCGCGCCACCGAACAGGCGCTCGCGGAGCGCACCGACCAGCTGCAACGCCGCGAGCAGGACTTCGCCGACCAGACCGAGCACCTGCGCGCCGCCGAGCAAGCGCTCGCCGAGCGCACCGACCAGCTGCAACGCCGCGAGCAGGACTTCGCCGACCAGACCGAGCGCTTACATCACTATCGCGACGTCTGCGATCAGCTCGGCCGCGATTACACGGCGGTCAAGAGCTCCGCCCGGTGGAAGATCGGCAATCGTCTCGTCCGCGCGGTCGAGGTGCTGCTCCTGCGCGGCAAACCGCGGCTCGTGATGGACGAGATCGCAGACACCTTAAAGGCACTGAGGGATTGGGACGATGCGCAAACAGCCGCGTCCCGGCCCGGTGCTCAATTCGACAGCCCGGATGTGGCCTGCCTTCGCGAGTGGATCGGGCTCTTGGATGCCGACATTCGCGCAGTGCTGAAATCGAAACGCTGGACGATCGGAAACGCGCTCGTCCGAACCATCGAGATCGGAATCGGGCGCCGTAAGGTACCGCTGGCGTCCGAGCATCTTCGGTCGATGCTCGACCAAGCCGCAAGCTGGGTGCCGGTTGGCGACGAACATCAGGATCTACGGCAGCTCGATGCCTGGTTCAACGGAATCGATCAAGATCTTCGCGCCATGCTGGCCTCCAAGCGATGGCAGGTCGGGAATTCACTCATCGGTGCGCTCGACCGAATCCTGTTGCGCGGCCGACGCCGGCTCGTCGTCGACCACATGCGCGAGGTCTTGGACCAATACAAGACCTGGAAGGACCGACCTCCGAGTCTTCCGCGTCCAAGCCAACCCTCCCGGTTCGACGCACTCCTCGCGGACTCGCAGCTGGCAACAGGCGGTCGGCGTCAGGTCGACGTCATCATCCCTGTCTTCAATGCACTTGAAGACCTCAAGCGTTGTGTCGACTCCGTCATCAAGAACGACGACGGGACACTGGCGCGCCTCATTCTGGTCAACGACTGTTCCGGAGAAGACACCGCCGCTTGGCTGCGCGAGGTCGCGCACAGCCATGACTCCATCGACCTAATCGAGCACAGCGTCAACGCCGGCTTCACCAAGTCAGTCAACGACGGAATCGCCGTCAGCACGGCACCCTTCGTCATCTCGCTGAACAGCGACACCATCGTGACCCGCGGATGGATGTCCGGCCTGCTGAAATGCATGGCATCCGGTCGGAACGTCGGCATCGTCGGCCCGCTCTCCAACGCGGCCACTTGGCAAAACGTTCCGGATCTCTACGACGCGACGCATCACTTCGCGAACAATGCACTGCCGTCCGGCATGACTCCGGATGATATGGCATTGGTCGTCGCCCATGCCTCTGCCCACGACTATCCATCGACACCCTTCATCAACGGCTTCTGCTTCATGATCAAGCGCGAAGTCATCGATAGCATTGGCCTCATGGATGAGGATCGCTTTCCGGTAGGATACGGAGAGGAGAACGACTACTGTATTCGCGCCGCGGAGGCGGGATTCGAGCTCAGAATCGCGGACGATGTGTACGTCTTCCACGCCGAATCCAGAAGTTTCGGGCACGAACGACGCCAAGAGCTGTCCGAGCGCGGGTTCCATGCCCTGGAGAAAAAACACGGCATCGAGCATTTCCATTCGCTCGTCTCGCTCGTCAAGGACACGAGCGCAATGGACCGTGTTCGCGGCCGTATCGGGCAATCTCTAAGAAGTTTTCGAAGCTGGCAGCATCGCCGGGCAGTCGATCTGCCACAGAGCATCGCGTGCGCGGAATACAGTCCGACCCCACAGGTGTCCGGCCCGATACCTGCCGAGCAGATCGAAGCTCACATCATCCTGTACTCGGATCACCCGGGACCTGATCTCCGGTTGACGTTGGAAGCACTCGCGTCCGCTCCGCTTGCACCGACGCGCGTTTTGCATCTGGCAGCCGACTGGGCGCCGGGTGAGAATCGCTTCCAGTACGACGCCCAGTTCTCGGGCCGCGTGCATCACTTCGAAGACGGGCGCGGTTTCTACGCCGCGATAAAATCCGTGCTGGACGACATCGGATCTGCCCATGTCTGCATCATCCGGCAAGGAACCATCGTCGTGCCGAGCGTCGTGGACGCCCTCCTGACTATCTGCATGGCGACAAGCGGTTACGCCGCCGCGAGCCCCGTGACCAATCGACTGAGCGGGTTTGCCGTCCCCTTGTCGTCCGGCGGAAGCGCGCTAGTCACCGATACCAAGCTCTTCCAAACCAATGGCGAGCGCCTGGCCGCGGCAGCCCCGATGCTTGATTTGGATGTGTTCTTCCTGTCCAAGCAGGCACTGGACGCCGTGCCCTTTCCCGGTTTCGCAGAAGACAAAACGGATCAGTCGCTGGTACGCTTCTTCATCGCCCTAGGCAAGCGCGGCATGCGGCTCGGCATCCTGCTCGGACGTTATGCCTTCACGGTCTCCAACGGACCGTCTCTGCCGCCGCGTGCGATCGACGCCGTCGCCGAGCTCGCCGAGCGCGACGATCGAGAGGATCTGCGGCATCGTCTTCTCGCGTTTCGTCATACGATGCAACCCTGGGCAACGGCCCTGGAGCGACACCACCCGGTCATTATCGGGCAGCCGACCGTCTGTATCGTCGTGTCCACGTTGCACTTGTACGGCGGCGTGATCGTCCTCGTCAACTGGGCGAACCAGTTGATCCTGGCCGGACTCGACGTACGCGTTTACGTGTTGCACTATGATGGCGCACCAGCCCGCGGATTACGGGTGCTCTTCGATCCAAAGCCGTACTCCGACAGCGAAACCGTCGCACGCGAATTGCCGATCGGAGCCCACATCGTCGCGACGATCTGGTCGACGGTCGAGATGGTGGAAGACCTTGTCGAACGCGTTCCGGGGGCTTGTGGTTACTACTTTATTCAAGACTACGAGACGCTCTTCTATCGAGACGATCTGTCCGAACGCGCCCTGCGGCGAGCCGCAGAGGCGACTTACGGCACCCGCTTGACCAAGGTCGTCACATCCCGCTGGATCGCCGATCAACTGCCCGCGGCGGCAACATTGAAGGGCGGCCTGCTGCACCGCATCCCGGTCGGAATCGATCATTCAATCTACCCGCCGACGGACCGACCGGGCGTGAGCGACCGCCTGCCTGTCGTCGTGGCGATGGCCCGGCCCGAAACCCCCCGCAGGGGCTTTGATCTCCTGGTCGACTCCCTCGCGATCCTGAAGTCCCGGCACCCGGATCTCAGAATCCAACTGTTTGGCTCGACGGCGCTGGCCGAGCGGCGAATTCCGTTCGCGTTCGAGGATCTCGGGACCCTGGACTCAACCCGCCTTCGGAAAATCTACGCCGAGGCGGACATCTTCATCGATACGTCGGACTTCCAGGGCTTCGGGCTTTGCCCGCTCGAGGCAATGGCGTTGGGTTGTAGCTGCGTGCTCACGGATAGCGGCGGCGTCTCCGAGTATGCCGAGCACCAGGTCAACGCGTTGATCGTGCCGCACAGTGCCGACGCGGTTGCCGATGCCGTCAGCGAGTTGATTAACGATCGTGCCTTGCGTCTACGTCTGTCGTCGGCCGGTGTCGATACCGCTCGCGCCTTCGATTGCTCGCGGACGGCGCGGGAGTGGCTTCGGCTGTTCGCGGGCAACCAACCCTGAAGTGCCGGGTGCTTGTGGTGCATTCAAACGTGCAAGCAGCCCGGTGCAGCGGCGCGGGCGATGGGGCTCGCTGTTCGATGCACGCTAGCCGCCCCCCCCGATGGCCGGGGTTTTGCCGCTGGTTTGGCCGCTGTCTTGTGCAGGAGCGGCAAGGGGTCGTCCGCTGCGGTCGTGATCATATAGAACGGCCTTGACGACCGGCCATTGCGATCGCGGATATGGCTGCACTTATGCAAACCAAGGTCGGCATACATACAATAATCGGGGCCTGCTGTTATAGAAAGACTACTGTGACTCCCTGACTGGCTCTACAAACTTTAGCGTTAGTAATCGCTTGGTCGGCGAATGCACCAGTCCGGCTATCGGTATCCTCCCAGGGGATCGGACTCTGTGGACGACGCCAGCGCGGACCTGGAGATTTCCCAAGAAACTCTGAAATTTATCGTGAGGTGCTGATGACTCAACAACCGATGCCCCAAGACACCGACGGAGCGAGCCAATGCTCGGTTCAGCAGCGGTCTCGCCTGCCCAACTTCCTAGTGATCGGGGCGCAGAAGTCAGCGACCACTTGGCTCTGGTCCTTGTTGCAACAACATCCGGACATCTTCATGCCGGACCGAAAGGAGCTTAATTACTTTTGCTATTATCCGCTCCATCGCTGGGAGGGTTGGAAGGGTCCTCTGAGGTCGATGTCGCTTGGCCAGTACAGCGATGTGTATTTCTCGGCAGTGGCGGGGGAGAAGGCGATCGGAGAGGCGACGCCGGCATACCTGTGGGTCGCGGACAGCCATCCTGAGTGGCTCTGGGTCCGCCAGCAGGGGCATCGCTGGGATACACCAGCGGTAGTGCGCGACCTATTGGGTCCTGATGTCAAGCTGCTCGCGGTGCTGCGCAATCCGGTGGACCGCGCGGTTTCAGCGTTCCATCACCACCAACTGCATGGCACCGTCGCCAAGGAGGCGCGAATCATGGACGTCGCCGGCGAACATGGCATCGTGCACATCGGATTTTACTACGAGCACCTGCGCGCATGGATGAAGAACTTTGACCGCGCGAATTTTTTGATTCAGGTCATGGAGGAAGACTTGGCAGACCCTGCCGGCGCAATGCGAGCGGCATACCAATTTCTCGGCGTCGATGCCACGTTTTCCCCAATCGGAGCGGATACACCGATACATATCGGTACGCCGGGCGGTGTGGTCACGCGGGAGGACCGTCAGGCACTTTGGGAGATCTTCCGAGGCGATATCGAGCGGCTGGAAATTCTGCTCGACCGTGACCTATCCATTTGGAAGCCGAGGGAGTAGGGGTTTCAGCCAGATCCCGCGTAGCAAGGTCAGCGCAATTTAGAAGCACATATCTCGATGCTAAACCGCGTCCGGAGCGAGATGCTCATTTTCGAGTGAGCTCGACATTTAGAGCATCCACGACCCTTTGCTGGGACGCGGTTTAAAACGATATATTTTTTAATATCTTAAACCGCGCCGGCTCCAAAGGTCGTCAAGTCTGCCGGGGCCGACCCCTGAAGATCATCGAGCGGGCTCTTGATCCAGCCGCAGGTGCAATGCCGCTTCAGATCAACCTCGCGAAGGAAGCAACCGATCGAGTAGGCGGAGATCTCCGCGACGACGCCTCGCGCGCTCGCCTCGTCGGCGAGCGCGGCGTAGGTCCAATGCGTCATGGATGAATCCCGTCCCATCAAACATGAAACGGACGCACACCCCGCAACGCCGGGAGACGCACACCCCGCAACGCCGGGAAATGGCCTCCTGTCGGATGCCCACGGCGCGCTCTGTCAGGGATTCACCTCTCCCTCACGTCAGGCATTGCGCCGTCACCGCACCCAATCGCCGGTCAACGGCGTCCAGCCTCTGCCTGTTGGACCGAAGGCGAATGTGACGTCGGCTGAACCTCCGCGGTGGGCGTTGCGGAGGTAGAAGGTGCTGCTCCACGGGTTGTAAAGCCCTGTCGTCGTCCGCCCGTTACCGTTCCAGTCACCGGTGAGCGGCAGCCAACCGCGACCGGCGGGGCCGAATGCAAATGTCACATCGGCCGCACCCCCGGCGTGGGCGTTGCGAAGGTAGAAGGTCCCGGTCAGCGGGTTATAGAGCCCGACCGTCGTCCGACCGTCGGCGTCCCAATCCCCGGTCAGCGGCAGCCAACGACGACCGGCGGGACCGAAACGGAAGGTGACGTTCGCCGGGCCTGCAGTGTTTGCGTTGCGGAGGTAGAAGGTGCCGGTCGACGGGTTGTACAGCCCGACCGTGGTCCGCCCGTCGCCGTCCCAGTCCCCGGTCAATGCCTGCCAACCGCGACCGGCTGAGCCGAAGGCGAATGTCACATCGGCCGGACCTCCGCCGTGGGCATTACGGAGGTAGAAGATCCCGGTCAACGGGTTGTAGAACCCAATCGTCGTTTGCCCGTCGCCATTCCAGTCTCCGGTGAGCGGCAGCCAACCGCGACCGGCGGGGCCGAAACCGAAGGTGACGTTCGCCGGACCTCCCCTGTGGGCATTGCGCAGATAGAAACGGCCGCTTCCGGGGGCGTAGAGCCCCACATAATCGATGTTGGACGTAAAGTTGGCCGTCACACTCTTCCTCGAGGTCATCGATTGCAGCCTACAACTGGGCTGGGTGCCGCTGCAATCACCGGCCCACCTTGAAAAGGTATGTCCTGTACTGGCAGTCGCTGTGCAGGTGCTGTCACTGCCGTCGTTGACCGGGTTCGGCGTGCAGGTCACGGTGCCGGCACCCGCGGGGCTGACGCTCGTGGTGATCCGGTGCCGGTTCCCCCCCAGCCGCCAGAGGATGGACTGGGGATTGGTCAGAGAGGCTTGATCGTAAGAGAAGAGCTGGCCATAGTCGGCCGCTCTCTGAAGACCAATGGTGGCATCGGCGCCGTGATTCCGGCTCGTGTCGGCAAAATCGGTGTCCAGGTACTGGAAGAGAATCGAGCCGTCGGACTCGTCAAGGATGACCTGGAAGGAACCCGTGATTGATCCACCATAAAGGGTGATGTTGTGCCACTGGACCACCAATTGGCGATTGGGGTTGGTGCCGAACACCTGGTAATAGACACCCCCCGGAGATGGGTACAAATCATCCCATAAGGGGGCGATGAAGGTATTGGCGCCGTCGTTGTCGCCGGGGATGGTCTGATTGATGAAGTTAGCGGAGGGCGTGCCGAAGTAGAGGACGCCGTTCGAGCTGACATATAGGCCAGTGTAGTCGAGGCCGTAATAATTGAAATCAAAGGTGATAGGGCCGGCGACGCTGTCGTCCGTGAGACTCAACTCCGTGCCGGTGGTGCTGATGTCCTGCCAGTCGAAGACGGCTTCATCGTCGATGAAGTAGGTCATTGCCTCAATAATCTCTCCCGAGACCACCTCCACATAGGGCGTTCCCGCCTCGATAAGAGTAAAGGAGACATCGACGAACCCGGCCGCCTGAGGGGTCCAAATGGTCGTGTAAATGCCATCATTGGCCCGTAGGTCCGGGGCAAGGCCGTCATCCAGCAGCGTCAGGCCAGCGTCACCGTTGCTGAAGGCCGCAGTGGCTTGGGCGCCGGTGAGCGGCGTGCATGCACTGAAGGCAACGCTAAGCATCTTCTCCTGGCCCTGATACGAAGTGAAGCCATCCGTCAGTGAAGGCTTAACCATCGGCGTGCCGGGGTCACAGTTCAGAGCGCTCTTAAGATTGAGACGCCCACCGGTCACGGTTCGGCCGATGAAGGCTGCACCCGTGTCGACGGTGTTGAGCAGTGTCGACTTGACGTCGGCCAGGGAGAAACCGGGCTCGTAACCCCAGAGCAGCGCAGCGGCACCGGCCACATGCGGCGTGGCCATCGAAGTTCCGCTGTAGCTCGCATAGCTGTTGCCGGGAACGGTACTGTAGATGTCACTCCCCGGCGCGGCCAGGTGCACCGAAGTCGCGCCGTAGTTCGAGAACCAGGATAGGGCGTCCATATGGTCCGAGCTCGCGACGCTGATAACGTTGGGAATCTGAAACGACGATGGGTAATGGGGGTAGGTGTCGGTGTCGACAGAGCTGTTCCCGGCAGCCGCAACAAAGAGTATACCGGCTGCGTCGGAGGCGGTGATCGCGTCCGCCAGGCTCTGACTGTAGCCGCCGCCGCCCCAACTGTTGCTGGTGATCTTGATGTTGACGTTGTAGTCCGTCTTCATCCGCGTGGCGTATTCCAGCGCCTCGACGGCGTCAGAGGTGTAACCGTACCCGCCGGCGTCCAAGAACTTCAGTGCCATCAACTTCACGTTCCAGGCGACGCCGACAACACCCCGGCTGTTGTTGCCCACCGCGCCAATGGTGCCGGCACAGTGCGTGCCGTGGCTCTGGTCATCCATCGGATTGCCAGACCCGGTGATGGCGTTGATCCCATGGATGTCGTCGATATAGCCGTTGCCGTCGTCATCGATGCCGTTGCCGGGGATCTCGCCCGGGTTAACCCACATGTTCGCGGCCAGGTCCGGGTGGTTGTAGTCGATCCCCGTGTCGATCACGCCAACGACTACGGTCGCATCGCCGGTGAAGGTATCCCACGCCTCGGTGGCGTTGATATCCGCACCCGGGGTGCCGCCCGTCTGACCTGTATTCCGAAGCCCCCAAAGGCTGCTGAACATGGTGTCGTTCGGCAGCACGGCGGCATGCACCACGTAGTCGGGCTCGGCGTACTCAACCTCTGGCCAGGCCGCGATGGCCTTTACGATGATTGGGATATCCGTCTTTGCCGCGCTCACGCCGACCACCGTCGTGTCGAAGAAACGGGCCTTGCGCGTAAGGACGGCCGGGATCTTATGGGCTCGGGCAAGCGCATCCGTAACCTGAGCCGCGCTGAGTCCGGGCTTGAATTTGACCAGAACGCGGTCTTCGGCAAAGGCCGGCGGGCCTGCCGCACCGCCCGACGGGTGGATGTCGATCGCGGCAGATATGGCCTTGGACAGCATGCAAAGGGCGAATGCCAGAATGAACATCCATGCGCCTGGAGGCAAACGACATGAACAGGCTCTCCGTTCATTGGACGCGACTCTCAAAACCATCTTCAGTGCACTCGTTTCCATCGCTGCTCACTCCGTCGTTCGGCGGCTCATCGGAATCTAGACCTATGAGTCCGCAAAGACAAGTTGAACAATAGGTGCCATAATCCGACGGGCCTTGTTGATAACTCCGACCACATGGTCGGCTGCCTGCGTAGTCAGGCCATCCTGGCCTGACAGAACCCGAGCTGGAAGGCCTGACTACGCATAGCTCGCACACTGCCGGCCGGGATAACGATCGGCCTCGCTCGTTAGGCCGGCCACCCAAAAAACCACTCGCTCGTGACACCCGCTCTGCGGTGTCACGCATGCCCCTGGCGCTCTGTGCCACGATGGAACCGGGTGGCCGCGGGTGGTTTCCCACCCGCGGCTCCCACAGATCCGGACGTGCGGGACTACCGCATCCGGCTCCTCGATTGAGCGCTCGCTGCACGACAACTGTCGCACACCCGTTGGACCATTCAGCCCATGTCGCGATCTCCTGTCGTTCTGTTCAGATGGTCAGGTGACTCGATGTTCACGCCATCGTCCCTTCAGAAGGTGTCTCAACCGATCGGCCGCTTCCCTCCCATGGGTCCGCTCGGGTGCGTTCCCCACGCTCAACGGTACTATCAGCCGACTCTGACTGCTCAGTCGCCATCGCGCCGCACTTCGTTGCCTTCGTTTGGCGCTACCTTGCCGTCGGTCCTGTTCGCTCCCGTCGGCCGGACCAACGCCGACAGGCCGGGGCGGCTTCTTACGCGGTGCTGTTGTCGCTCGCTTTATTTCACCGGCCGATTCCCGAATTGTTTCGCGCGGAATGCTCGCGGTTTTCCCGCACTGATCACCCCGGTGGCGCAGTGTCGGCAGGTGGAGGAGTGCGAGGAGCCCGAGGAGCGCGAAGGCGGTGTGTGGAGTGCGTCGCGGCGGTGTTCGACGCGCCCGGGTCGGGCGCCTGTAGGGAGGGTGCCCGGCGGGTGGCGACCCGCCGGGCAAGGGTCGCTCAGAAGGGCAGCGGATCGTCGAAGTCGTTCTCGAAGAGGTCCAGTTGGGTGACGGCGTCGGGCGGCGGGTCCGGATCCGGATCGGTGTCCTCGCCGTAGAGCCACTGCTGCACGGCCGCTCCGTAGCGCGCCTGGATCTGCACGAGCAGTTCATCCAAGCAATCCTGGACGGCCCAAGCCTGCTCGGGCGTCCAGTCCTCGGGCAGGAGGATGGTGAAGGGTTCGGGGAGCCGGCTCATGGGGCGACCTCCTCGCGGGCAGTCTGCACGTGCTCGGCGGTGACCTGGCGGGCCTGTTCCAGGGCCGCACCGGTGAGCGCGTAGTGGGCCAGACGATTGACCTTGCGGGGCATGCCGCGGGTGGCCTGGAACAGCGCCTCCACGGCGGGTGGTTCGAACAGCGGCAGCTCGCAGCCGGCCAGGCGCAGACGGTGGACGAGGTAGTCGGGCAGCTCCTCGCGGGTCAGCCCGGTCACGTGATGGCGTACCACGATGCGCTGGGCGAGCGACTCGTGCACCGCCATGCTCAAGCGCCGGCGCAGCTCCGTGAGTCCCACCAACAGCAGACACAGGCGATTCTCCGAATCCATCTGATAGTTGGTGAGCAGACGCAGATCCTCGAGCACCTCGTTGCGCAGATGATGGGCCTCGTCGATGATCAGGACGGGGCGTTGCTTGGCCTCCAGACTCAAGCGGGTGATCTCGGTGCGGATGGTGCGGAAGGCCGCCGCGCGGTTGCGCTCCACCGGCAGGCCGAGCTCCCAGCCGATGGTCTTGTACATGTCCATCACGTTGCCGGTGGACAGCGGAATGTAGAACACCCGATAGAGTCCCGGATGCAGATCGGCGGCGACCTTGCGGCAGACCGTGGTCTTGCCCGAGCCGGCCTCGCCGGTGATCAGGCCGATGGCACGCAGCTCCAGCAGATGCTTCAGACGTGCGGCGGCCTCGGTGAGGCTGGCGGCGGCGAACAGCGCATCCGGCGGCGGGGTCAGATCGAAGGGAAAGGCCGTGAGGGCGAAGTGTTTGCGGTACATCAGCGGCCCTCCAGGGTGTCGGCATCCGCCTCGGGCAGTTCGCGCAGGCGCAGCGCCGAGGGTGCGGGCTCGGGGACCGGTCCGTCCACGGCCAAGGTGCGCGAGGGACGATCGCGTTTGACGAAACAGTTCGCATACGTCTGGACCGGACGGGCCGGGTCGTGCGCGCGGCCCTCGAAGCAGACCTGAATCGGCCGCTCGGGCGGTGCGTCCGGATCGTAGCGCAGGGTGATGTTCTCCCCGACCAAGGCGGCGTCGACCTCGTAGACCACCCCGTGGAGGCTGACCGTGCGGTCCTTCTGCACCTTGCGCACCGCCTCGTGCAGGAACAGATCCGCCAGGTCCAGGCCGGGCTCGGGAAAGCGCACCGCGGCCCCGGTGCGCGCCCACTGCTCGAGCGGCGTGGCGCCGTCCAGGCCGCGATGCGGGGTGTGGTGATACTCGCCCTCGATCCAGCCGGCGAGGCGGCGGTTGAGCGCCGCGAGGCTGGCGGTATCGGCATCGGTCAGCCGGGTCAACAGCTGCGCACGGACCGTTTTGAACCAGCGCTCGATCTTGCCCTTGCCTTGCGGTTGATAGGGCCGGGCATGGATCAGCGCGATGCCGAGCTTGGCGCAAACCAGGGCCAGCTGCTTGGAGCGATAATTGGCGCCGTTGTCGACATAGAGCTTCTGCGGCAAGCCACGGCGCAGGATCGCCTGCGCGAGCACCGGCAGAAAGGTCCGGGTGTTCTCCGAGAGGGCGAAACTCGCGTAGGGAATCACCCGGGTCGCATCGTCGATGAAGGCGATCAGGTAGGTCTTGCGTTTGACCCGCTCCCCGACCACCACGGCCGGACCGTGCATGACGTCGCTCATCCACAGCTCCCCGGCCTGCTCGAAGGCAAAGCGGCGCCGGTCCTGCGTCTGACTCGCCGTCTTGGCCGTGTCCATCAGGCCATGACGGGCGAGCAGGCGATGCACGGTGGAGGGCGGCAACGGCAGATCGGGCGGGACCTCGGGGCGCCGGCGCACCGCGCGGATCACCAACTGCACCGACAGCTGCGGGTTGGCCTCCTTGGCGGCGAGCAGCGCCTCGACCACGTTCGCGGGCAGGCGGCGCACCTGACCGCGATCGGCACGCGGCTTGGGCAGAAGGGCCTCGAAGCCGCCGCGCCGATAGGCCTTGAGCCAATCGCGGATGGTCTCGGCGGCGACCCGGGTGCGGGTGCTGCCCGGAATGGCGTAGTCGCGCTCGGCCTTGGTCTGGATCGCCTCGTAGAGGCCTTTCTCTTCCTTGGGCCACTGCACGAGTTCGGCAATCACCCCGTAGCGAAACAGGGCGATGTCGTGCTGAAGATCGGTCTGCGGATCGGTCATGGACGGGCGCTCCGGATCACGCAGGCGGTTTGCCTGCGCCGCCGACCCTACGCCGGGCAGCCCGGCGGGTCAGGCCCCGCACGGTGTTGGAGGCGGGGGAGCGCACTGCGGCCCCGGCGGCGCCGGGGCGCGAATCCGAGCGGCTTGGGCAGCACGTCAAGCCAGGCCGCGGCGATCCCGCGCAACGCCACCAGAACCGGCTCCACCTCCAGGTGGTCGGCGAACGCCGTCAGCGTCGGCGCCACGTTCGCGAACGTGTCCCCGAGAACACCCTTGATACGATGCAACGCGCCGTGCACGTCCTGCACACGCCGACGGACCCAGCGCAACGCCCCGGGCAGTTCGATGTCCAGACGTTGGTGCTTGCACAGCGCTTCCAGACTCGGCGCCTGCTCGGCCGCACGCACCACCGCCTCGACCTCGCTCAAGGTGCCCGAGAGGCGCGCCGCCAGACAGTCGGGGAGCAGACTGAAGGTGCGATGCCCCTCGGGACAGTACCAGCGCGCCACCCGCGTGCCGGGCGGGGAGACGCGCTCATAGGTGCCGTGACGCGCAAAGCCGCAATCGCCATGCGGATGCAGCGGACAGCACGGAAGCGTTGCGCTCAACCAGCCTTGTTGCGTAACGTAGTCCGCGCCGGTGAGATGACACTCGAAGCGTAGTTGCACCGGCCATCGGCCCGCACGGTTGCACCCGTGGCGGGCCTTCTCATGTGGAGGAGGGTGAGGCGATTGTGCCGGGACGACCGCGAGGATGCACGCCGGTGAAGCGTGCGGGACATCCGCGCTCCGCGCCTACCGCATTGCCTCACCGGAAAATGACATCACCGGTGGAATACTTCCTGCAAAAACTGCCGGTGGTTTGCGGATCAGGATGGGAAACAACAGGTGCCCGCGCCGCGTCTCGGGCAAGGAACGATTGAGCGCTCCCAGGTTCCTGGACGACCCGTGCGTACATGCCCTGCTCTCAGACCCCGGCGGAGTCTCGACATCAGGCCGTTACGATGCCGAAACTGTTGCCTTCCGGTCTTCCGAATACGTCGGCTCCGCTGGATTCAGTGACGGGGCTCCATCACACGGCCTGCACGCCCCCTGTGTACGCTTCGCAGGCGGGATCGCTCCCGCACCACGCAACACTCGGTTCCGGTGGATGGCCACTCCTTACCGGCTCGGGACTTGCACCCGGTGGGTCGCAAAAAGGAGTTTCCGATTGGCTTATCCGTTCGCTATCTTCCTCTCCTTCCAGGCTTTGCCTGGCGCAACGGAGTTACGAGCAAGGCCTAACGATCAAGGCCGACGAGCGCAGCATCGGAGACGTTGACACCGGCGGGGTTCGTGTCATCCCGAAGACGCAGGCTCATAACGATTAGCCCCCCATGAGATGATGTCTGCTCGTGACTAGGCTATTTAAACCTCACTCGCTCGATACGGAATCGACTGCCGATCGGATTACTCTCTTGTTACCCTCGACAAACTGACTCGATTTAGACCCCTCCAGCTGACCGGAACGTCCTTCTCTCGCGATGTTTTCGACAGTGCCCCCGACAGCAGTATTGATCTTTCCGCCAAACGAAGCCATTTTCCCAACGAACCCGTCGTTATTCTCTGAAAAATCGGTCATCACTTCCCCCGTCGCCTTTGTCATCGTACCGCTCAATTCAACGTACGAGCACGAAAACAACAGACCGGAAAGACAGATGATGATTGCAATCCTATTGTTCTTCTTCATTGCGATTCCTTTTCTTTGGACAGTAGCGAAATTTAGGGATCTTCTGACTATAGATCGAGATATCTTTTCATCGCCATAGCTTACCAGCATCTCAGAATGAAACATTCCAGGCACTCACGTATGAAACAGACGCATACCCAGCGACGCCGGGAAATGGCATCCGTGCCGGAAGCCCGCGGCCCGCTCCTTCAGGGATCCACCGAGCCCTGAATCCAGGCAATGCAACCTCACCGCACCCAATCGCCAGTCAAGGGCGTCCAACCTGCGCCTGCGGGGCCGAAGACGAATGTCACGTCGGCCGCACCTGCGCCGTGGGCGTTGCGGAGGTAGAAGGCGCTCGCCGCCGGGTTGTATAGCCCGATCGTGGTCCGACCGTTGCCGTTCCAGTCCCCGGTGAGCGGCAGCCAACCGCGACCGCGGGGGCCGAAACCGAAGGTGACGTTCGCCGGACCTCCCGCGTTTGCGTTGCGGAGGTAGAAGTTACCGGCCGACGGGTCGTACAGCCCGACCGTCGTCCGCCCGTCGCCGTCCCAGTCACCGGTGAGCGGCAGCCAACCGCGCCCGGCGGGGCCGAAACCGAAGGTGACGTTCGCCGGACCTCCTGCGTTTGCGTTCCGGAGATAGAAGGTGCCGGTCGACGGGTTGTATAGCCCGACCGTGGTCCGACCGTCCCCGTCCCAGTCCCCGGTCAATGCCCGCCAACCGCGACCGGCCGGACCGAAGGCGAATGTCGCATCGGCCGCACCTCCGCCGTGGGTGTTGCGCAGATAGAAGGTTCCGGCCGCCGGGTTGTACAGCCCGACCGTGGTCCGCCCGTCCCCGTTCCAGTCCCCGGTGAGCGGAAGCCAACCGCGACCGCCGGGGCCGAAGCCGAAGGTAACGTTCGCCGGACCTCCGCTGTGGGCGTTGCGGAGGAAGAAGGTGCCGGTGGTGGGCCGATAGAGTCCGATCGTGAAGACCCCCGACAGGGTCGGCGGGTTGAAGGTCGCCGTCGCATGGGTCGAGCCATTGATGTCAAGCGTGCAGGTCGCGGCGGTTCCGGTGCAGGCGCCGCCCCATCCGGCAAACCTGGAGCCCGCGACCGCGGTGGCCGTGAGGATCACCCGCGTCCCGGCTTGGTAGGCCTCTTCGCAGTCGAGGCCGCAGGCGATGCCCGGCGGGGTACTCGTCACCGTCCCCGATCCGCCGCCGTCCTTGGCGACGGTGACGGGATAGGTCGAAACCTGCCGACTCAGCTCCACCCCGGTCAGCTCGACGGAACTGGCGTTATTGCCGTAGCCGTCCAAGCGGAAGGCGATGCGATAGGTTCCGGCCGGCAGCTCGCCGACGAAGATCTCTTCCGGTTCCGCGGAGGCCAGCGGCAGATGACGCTGGTCGAGCTGGGTCACCAGATCTTCGTTGACGAACACCCGCAGCAGCCCTTCCCCGCCGCCGGTGAAGCGCCAACCGAAGCTCAGTGTGTTGACGGGGCCGGTCGTCGTCACGTTCGTCGTCAGCCAGGCGGGCTCGACCGTCGGCGCCGCGGCCGCTTCATCCAGTTCGAGCAAAGCGTCGGCGCTGCTGACGGTCGGGATCGACACCACGAACCGCAGGAGACCGAAAAGCTCGGAGCCGGCGCCGAAGACATAATTGACGGTTCCGGTCGTGGCATCCACGACCGTATCGCGGACCGCTCCGGGGAGGTAATACCAGGTGCCGGGGCTTGGAACCACGCACAATCCGTTATCGACAGTACACTCCGTATTCAGCGGGAAGAGGGAAGCAAGCTGCGACAAGGTTCTTCCGGACTCCAGAGACAACGGGTAGCCCATGACTCCCGTGCCGTTGACGGGATCGATGTCGTCGCCGGGGAAGTTCGGGTCCAGGCTCTTCCCGTAGAATCGGTAAGGCCTGCTGTGGCGACAGATCGGACCACAGCCGCGGTTGTCGGGCGACGGCGAGACATTAACGTTGTAGGCGTACCGCAGGTGCGAATCTGTTGTATCCAAGACATCGGCAATCCCTAGCGCACTGGGCATAATCAACGCAAGCGCGGCATCCCATGCCGGATCTCCGGTTCGAACGAGAGGGCGCGTGTCGACATAGTTGTCCGCCCAATACTTGCCGGGCACGTAGGCGCGTTGGCCGAGCAGGGACAGATGCCTTCCGTTGAATACGTTCGGCAGAACGCGGGCCATCGGATCGAAGGCATCCAGAAAGGTGAGATGGAGGGTGACCGCGTCGCCCCGCGCGGCTCTGATCCTGTATGCAGCCTCGGCGATGACGCGCGAGCCGGCGCTGTGGCCGATGAAGTGCAGGTGCTGGTAGGTGTGACGCTCCAGCAGCGTCGCCGCCGCACGCCCGATGTCGTCCGCGAATGTCCAGACGATCGACGGCACGAGATTCCCCGATGCGGATGCGCTGGTGCGCCAATCGACCGTCCAGACATCCCAGCCCCTCTCCGGGGCGGAGCAGATGTGGTTGAGACGATTCGACAAGGACACGGCGTGCCGGGTCGCACCGAGCTGGTTGCAGAAGGCCAAGGCCTTGGCGTGAACCCATGTGTCCGCATTCGAGTTGTATCCGTGCGTAATGACAACGGCCCTTGGTTGGGCGGGCGAGGGGCCGCCGTCGCTGCCGAGCGTGTTCTTGACCGGGTCACCGGTTTGCGGATTCCGGAGGGCGAAGTAGGCCGTGACCGGAACCGACGTCCTTAAATCGGCGAGGGTGCAGGTGGCGCCTTGTCCGATACAGGCACCACCCCAGCCGCTGAAGACGGATCCGGACGCCGCAACGGCCCTGAGCGTGACAGAGGTCCCCGCGGGGTAGTTCCGGCTGCAAGCGTTGCCGCAGGCGATACCCGCCGGCGTGCTGCTCACGGAGCCGTTGCCGGTGCGCGTGACGGTCAAGGTGACGATGTCGCTGGAGTCGATTTTGGTGATGAATGCGTCCTGGGTACCCCACAAACGGGGATAGCGGGCGTTGACCGTGGGGAAATCGGCGGATTCGGTCCACCCGTTCACATAGGCGTTGCCAGTCCCGTCGACGGTGATCGCCAGCCCCCGATCATCCGAACTCCCGCCGAGGTAGGTCGCGTAGACCGGCCCCTGGCCTCCGGCGTCCAGCTTGGTCACGAAGGCATCCTCGAAGCCCCGCAATTCGGTATAGCGAGCGTTGACGATGGGGAAATCGTCTGAGCGGGTTACGCCGGTGACATAGGCGTTGCCGGCCCCGTCGACGGCAATCCCAACCCCATCCTCAGCCGAACTCCCGCCCAAGTAGGTGGAGTAGACGGGCCCCCGGCCTCCGGCGTCGAGCTTGGTCACAAAGGCGTCCCAATCGCCCCTCAATCCGGGATAGCGGGCGTTGACCGTGGGGAAATCGGCGGATGCAGTCAGTCCGGTGACATAGGTGTTGCCGGCTCCGTCGACGGCGATCCCTCTCCCCACGTCATGCAAGCTGCCGCCGAGGTAGGTCGAGTAAACCGGCCCTTGGCCTCCCGCGTCTAGCTTGGTCACAAAGGCATCCAAGTTCCCACCCCATCGGGGATAGCGAGCGTTGACGATGGGGAAATCGTCTGAGCGGGTTACGCCGGTGACATAGGCATTGCCGGCCCCGTCGACGGCGATCCCGTAAGCTTCGTCAACCAAACTCCCGCCGAGGTAGGTCGAGTAAACCGGCCCCTGGCCTCCCGCGTCCAGCTTGGTCACAAAGGCGTCCGAGTTCCCACCCCATCGGGAATAGCGGGCGTTGACCGTGGGGAAATCGGCGGAGTAGGTTCTCCCCGTGACGTAAGCGTTGCCGGCCCCGTCGACGGCGATCCCGTAACCCCTCTCGACCGAACTCCCGCCCAAGTAGGTGGAGTAGACCGGCCCCTGGCCTGAGCGATCCAACTTCGTAACAAAGACGTCCCAGTCGCCCTTACTGGAATAGAGAGCATTCACCGCGGGGAAATCGGTGGAGATGGTCGAGCCGGTGACATAGGCGTTCCCGGCCCGGTCGACGGCGATATCCCCACAGCTTTCAACTAAGCTCCCGCCCAAATAAGTGGAGTAGACCGGACCTTGGTCTGCGGCCCCTAGCTTCGTCACGAAGATGTCCGTGTGGCCCCGCAATCGGGGATAGCGGGCGTTTACCGCGGGAAAGTCGGTAGAGGAGGTCTCACCGGTGACATAAGCGTAGCCGGCTCCGTCTACAGCAATCCCAACCCCATACTCAAACGAACTTCCGCCCAAATAGGTGGAGTAGACCACCACCGGATCGATGACCAAGGACTCGCCCGGATCGTAAGCCGCCAGCACGAACCCGACCGCCGACGCACTGCCGACGGCGGCCATCCCGGCCGCGCCGTCGGCGGGGTCGCCTTCGAGGAGGACATAGTGTCCCGCCACCGCGCGCTCCCGGCCGTCCACCCGCTGATAGATGCGCGGTGCCCGGTGCAGGATCTCCCCGCCCGCCACGGCGAGCACCAAATTACCCTCCGCGTCGATGCGCAGCGCGTCCGCGCCCTCGAAGGCGAGACGTATCTGGCTCGGGTCGGCCCCGGGGGCGACCACCAGGTCGTACTCCAATTCGCGGGGATTGCCGTAGAACACCAGATCGATGCCGGGGTAGACCTGGTCATATTGAACCTTGGCGTAGTGCGGGACGCCGCTGTGCCACTTGGCCGGATCCTTGCCCAGGTAGTAGTTGCTGATGCCGGGCCGGCGCTCGAGGCCGGTGATCCGAGGGGCGGGGTTGCGGGTGGCACCCTCCAGGCGCATCCGCACCGGGGTGGAGGCAGGCGGGTCGGCTTGGCGCTGCGCGTCCGTGGGATTTGCGTGCTCGGGCGGGACGCGACCCGCGCCGGACACTCCGACGTCGCGTCCGGGTTCGAACCGGCGGTGCGGCCAAGCCGGCCGATTCGAATCGGGGTGCGGGTGCGCAACCGGGGGTTCGGCGCCCGTGCCGGGAGAGGGGTGGGACGCGTTGTCGTCGGGGGGTTCATGCCCGTGCTCATCCGCCCGTGCCGCAGCGCGTCCCGGCTGCAGGACCAGCACCGCCTCGGTCTCCGTCAGAAAGAGGCTGTAGCCGGCCCCGCGGGCGAGGTAGCGGACCTCCTCGGCGCTCTGTCCGACATTCGGCTCGAAGTGTATCGGCAGCCGGCCGAAGTCCTGCTTGATCCGCGCCGTTGCGACAGGATCGGCGAGCACGGCGTCCGGCGGCTCGACCGACGCCGGGTCGGTCGACCGTGCTGGCGCGCTCAGGAGCCCCTCGACATCCTGCAGACTCGGCATCAATCCCGGCACCCCGGATGGCGGGGTGTGGGCGGCGGAATCAAGGGCCGCACTGCCGACGAGCAAGCCCAGGATCAAGGCCGGGAGGACGGGCCAACGGCGCCCGTGTTGCGGTTGGTTCGGCGAGCCCTGCATCGTCCATCCCTCTGCTGCGGTGATGATCCCGACGGGCGTTTCACTGCCCGCTCCCGGCGCAGCGGGTCCCGAGCATGCCGGGTCCCTCAGGTGCCGAGTCTCCTATCGGTCGCGGTGCCATGCCCGATCCAAGCGAGATCTCTTACGCGCTCGCGCATACAGGCACGCGCCGTGGAAGCATAGGAGGCTTCCGTCGCGGCGGTCAAATACGACCTTATTCGTGTAAGGGTTTTATGCGCAGAACCTGACGCGGGTCAACGCCCACAGCGGAACGGGGATTCCGAGACACAGGCATCGAGACGCGAGCCGGTGGAACCAGGGCTCGGCCTTGCTTGTCACCTCGGGCAGAGCCAATCGCTGAATCCGGGCATCGCGACGTCACCGCACCCAGTCGCCGGTCAACGGCGTCCAGCCTGCGCCTGCGGGGCCGAACCCGAAGGTAACGTTCGCCGAGCCTCCGGCGTTTGCGTTGCGGAGGTAGAAGGTGCCGGTCGACGGGTTGTACAGCCCGACCGTTGTCGGACCGTCGCCGTCCCAGTCGCCCGTCAAAGGCAACCAACCGCGACCGCGCGGGCCGAAGGCGAATGCCATATCGGCCGAACCTCCGGCGTTTGCGTTGCGGAGGTAGAAGGTACCGGCCGACGGGTCGTAGAGCCCGACCGTCGTCCGCCCGTCTCCGTCCCAGTCCCCGGTGAGCGGCAACCAACCGCGACCGGCGGGGCCGAAACCGAAGGTGACGTTCGCCGGACCTCCTGCGTTTGCGTTCCGGAGATAGAAGGTGCCGGTCGACGGGTTGTATAGCCCGACCGTGGTCCGCCCGTCCCCGTCCCAGTCGCCGGTAAGCGGCAGCCAACCGTGACCGCCGGAACCGAAGGCGAATGTCGCATCGGCTACACCTCCTCCGTGGGTGTTTCGGAGATAGAAGGTACCGGCGGCCGGGTTGTACAACCCGACCGTGGTCCGTCCGTCCCCGTTCCAGTCCCCGGTGAGCGGCAGCCAACCGCGACCGGCGGGACCGAAACGGAAGGTGACGTTCGCCGGACCGCCGCTGTGGGCGTAGAGCAGAAAGAAGGTGCTGCTGTCGGGCCGATACAGGCCGACCGAAAAGGCCCGCGAGAGGGTCGGCGGGTTGAAGGTCACTGTCACACGGGTCGAGCTGCTGAGGACAAGTGTGCAGGTCGCAGCGGTACCGGTACAGGCGTTGCCCCATCCGGCAAACCTGGAGCCCGCGGCCGCGGTGGCCGTGAGGATCACCCGCGTACCGGCCGGGTAAGCCTTCGCGCAGTCCCAGCCGCAGGCGATGCCCGACGGGGTGCTGTTCACAGTGCCGTTGCCGGTGCGCGTGACGGTCAAGTTGACGATGTCGCTGGAGTCGATTTTGGTGACGAAGGCGTCATCGCGGCCACTCAATTGGGGATAGCGAGCGTTGTCCGTGGGGAAGTCGCCGGCTTTTGTTCGCCCAGTGACATAGGCATTGCCGGCCCCGTCGACCGCAATCCCGTATCCAGATTCACCACTGATTTGTTCACCCTCACTCCCGCCGAGATAGGTCGAGTAGACAGGCCCCTGGCCTCCCGCGTCCAGCTTGGTCACGAAGGCGTCGGCGTAGCCTCGTAATTGCGAATAGCAGGCGTTGACTGCGGGGAAGTCGACCGAGTAGGTCACCCCGGTGACATAGGCGTTGCCAGCGCTGTCGACCGCAATCCCCTCCCCACGCTCACCCTGGCGGTCACCATAGAGCCAACGATCAGTCCCGCCGAGATAGGTCGAGTAGACCGGCCCCTGGCCTCCCGCGTCCAGCTTGGTCACGAAGGCGTCTGCCGCGCCACTCAACAGGGGATATAGGGCGTTGAAGACGGGGAAGTCGGCGGAGTAGGTCTGCCCCGTGACATAGGCGTTGCTGGCCCCGTCGACGGCGATCCCCCCACCCAAATCCATCAAACTCCCGCCAAGGTAGGTCGAGTAAACCGGCCCCTGACCTTCCGCGTCCAGCTTGGTTACGAAGGCGTCGGCGTAGCCTCGTAAGTGCGAATAGCAGGCGTTGACCGTGGGGAAGTCTGCGGATCCGGTCCAGCCGGTGACATAGGCGTTGCCGACGCTGTCGACGGCGATCCCATTCCCAGCATCAGCTCGACTCCCGCCCAGATAGGTCGAGTAGACCGGCCCCTGACCTCCGGCGTCCAGCTTGGTCACGAAGGCGTCCCCCTCGCCCCGCAATCCAGGATAGCGGGCGTTGACCACGGGGAAATCGGTGGCGTAGGTTGTCCCCGTGACATAAGCGTTGCTGGCCCCGTCGACGGCGATCCCGGTACCCCAATCGAACAAACTCCCGCCAAGGTAGGTCGAGTAAACCGGCCCCTGACCTTCCGCGTCCAGCTTGGTCACGAAGGCGTCTTCGACATGACTCAAGAGGGGATAGCGGGCGTTGACCGTGGGGAAGTCTGCGGATCTGGTCGCGCCGGTGACATAGGCGTTGCCGACGCTGTCGACGGCGATCCCGTACCCATTATCAATCTGACTCCCGCCCAGATAGGTCGAGTAGACCGGCCCCTGACCTCCGGCGTCCAGCTTGGTCACGAAGGCGTCCTGCTCGCCCCGCAACTCAGTATAGCGGGCGTTCACCACGGGGAAATCGGTGGAGTAGGTTGTCCCCGTGACATAAGCGTTGCTGGCCCCGTCGACGGCGATCCCGTAACCCAACTCGAACGAACTCCCGCCAAGGTAGGTCGAGTAGACCACCACCGGGTCGATCACCAAGGGCTCGGCCGGATCGTAGGCCGCCAGCACGAACCCGACCGCCGACACGGTGCCGGCGTCGGCCATCCCGACGACATCGGTCCCGGCCGCGCCGTCGGCGGGGTCGCCTTCGAGGAGGACATAGTGTCCCGCCACCGCGCGCTCCCGGCCGTCAACCCGCTGATAGATGCGCGGTGCCCGGTGCAGGATCTCCCCGCCCGCCACGGCGAGCACCAAATTACCCTCCGCGTCGATGCGCAACGCGTCCGCGCCCTCGAAGGCGAGACGAATCTGGCTCGGGTCGGCCCCGGGGGCGACCACCAGGTCGTACTCCAATTCGCGGGGATTGCCGTAGAACACCAGATCGATGCCGGGGTAGACCTGGTCATATTGAACCTTGGCGTAGTGCGGGACGCCGCTGTGCCATTTGGCCGGATCCTTGCCCAGGTAGTAGTTGCTGATGCCGGGCCGGCGCTCGAGGCCGGTGATCCGTGGGGCGGGGTTGCGGGTGGCACCCTCCAGGCGCATCCGCACCGGGGTGACTCCGGGCGGGTCGCCTTGGCCCTGCGCGTCCGTGCGGTTTGCGTGCTCAGGGTGGAGGCGACCCGCGCCCGATGCTCCGACGGCGCGTCCGGGTTCGAACCCGCGGTGCGGCCAAGGCGGCCGATTCGAATCGGGGTGCGGGTGCTCAACCGGGGGTTCGGCGCCTGTGCCGGAAGAGGGGTAGGACGCCTTGACGTCGGGGGGTTGATCCCCGGCGTGATCCGCCAGTGCCGTGGCGCGTCCCGGCTGCAGGACCAGGACCGCCTCGGTGTCCGTCAGAAAGAGGCTGTAGCCGGCCCCGCGGGCGAGGTAGCGGACCTCCTCGGCGCTCTGTCCGACATTCGGCTCGAAGTGCATCGGCAGCCGGCCGAAGTCCTGCTTGATCCGCGCCGTTGCGACAGGATCGGCGAGCGCTGCGCCCGGTGGCTCGGCCGACGCCGGGGCCAAGGCATCGGCCGGGTCGGTCGACCGTGCGGGCGCGCTCGGGAGCCCCTCGACATCCTGCAGACTCGGCAGCGATCCGGGTACCACGGAGGGCGGGGCGTGTGCGGCCGAATCAAGGGCCGCACCGCCGACGAGCAAGCCCAGGATCAGGGCCGGAAGAACGGGCCAACGGCGCCCGGGTTGCGGTTGGTTCGGCGAGCCCTGCATCGTCCATCCCTCTGCTGCGGTGATGATCCCGACGGGCGTCTCACTGCCCGCTCCCGGCACGGCCGGACCCGAGCATGCAGGATCCCTCAGGTGCCGAGTCTCCTATCGGTCGCGGTGCCATGCCCGATCCAAGCGAGAACTCTTACGCGCTCGCGCACACAGGCACGCACCGTGGAAGCATAGGAGGCTTCTGTCGCGGCGGTCAAATACGACCTTATTCGTGCAAGGGTTTTATGCGAAGAACCTGACGTGGGTCAACGCCTGCAGCGGAACCGGCATTCCGAGACACAGGCATCGAGCCGCGAGACGGTGCAACCAGGGCTCGGCCTTGCTTGGCACCTCGGGCAGAGCAAGGCTGCGCGCCGGCTGGTGGGTTTGGGGAGATGAGGGAGCGCGGATGATCGGCTCGATCGGGTAAAAAGGCGACCGAAGTGAAGACGCGTCTCGTCGACAACATCAGTTGCGATCTAAACCGCGTCCAGAACAAGATGCTCATTTTCGAGTGAGATCGACGTTTGGTGCATCCACAGCGCTTAGCGGCGACGCGGTTTAACATGATACATATTTTAACGCTTTTTGTAGCCGTGCTTTACGCTAGGTCGCATGATCTAAATTTACCCATAGGATACAGAATTTTTTGACTTCCCATTTAAACAACAGTTGCCGTATATAATTCGATATAGTAGACGTAACCTTAAATCGCGAATGAACAGCAAACGCCTATTAAATACGCCGTCCCCGGGCAGCCACTCATGGAGGGGTGCGGGGCGGAGCCGAGGAAAACAGGGTTCTTTGTCAAGCACTAGCTTATCGCGAAACCGGAACAGGGCGATCAAGGGACGTCCATGTCCCCAAAAACGCCTTTTGGGCGATATTTACGGGAGCCACTTCCCCGTCAACGCCGCCCAACCTGCACCTCCGGGACCGAAGCCGAACACCACATCGGCCGCACCGCCGCTGTTTGCATTGCGGAGATAGAAGGTGCTCGTCATCGGATTAAACAGACCGATCGTCGTCTGGCCGTTGCCGTTCCAGTCACCGGTCAACGGCAACCAACCGCGTCCGGCAGGCCCGAAGCCGAAGCTGATATCCGCAGCTCCCCCGCTGTTGGCATTGCGGAGATAGAAGGTGCTCGTGCCCGGATTGTACAGACCGATCGTCGTCAGACCGTTGCCATTCCAATCACCGGTCAACGGCAGCCAGCCGCGCCCGCCAGGTCCGAAGCTGAAGCTGACGTCCGCAGCTCCACCGCTGTTGGCATTGCGGAGATAGAAAGTGCTCGCCGCCGGATTGTAAAGACCGACCGTGGTCCGGCCATTGCCGTTCCAATCACCGGTCAAGGGCGTCCACCCGCGCCCCGCAGGCCCGAAGCCGAAGCTCACCTCCGCAGCTCCCCCGCTGTTGGCGTTGCGGAGGTAAAACGAGCTTGTCACCGGGTTGTACAGGCCGACCGTCGTCTGGCCGTTCCCGTTCCAGTCCCCCGTCAGCGGCCTCCAGCCCCGCCCGGGAGGACCAAAGCCGAAGACGGTGTTGGCCGGTCCGGAACTATTGGCATTCCGCAAATAGAACGTGCTCGTCGCAGGATTGAAGAGCCCAATGCTCATTCCGGATCCGACGATCGCGGTGAAGCTGAAGCTCACCGCGCAGTTTGCCGTCACGGCTCCGGTCGTGTAGGTGTTCCCGCTCCAGCCGCCTGCCGGGCAGGTGCCGCCGACCGCGTTGTTGCGCGTGTAGCCGGTGTTGGCCGTGACCGTGAAACTGGCCGTGCTGCCCTGATTCACGGTTCGCGAGGTCGGTGTCACGGTGCCGCCCGTACCTGCGGTTGCCGTGACCGTGCGCGTGAGCGGCGGACAATAGGCCGCTTGGTTTGCCAACCAGTTCTCGATAACTGCTCTATTCTGCGAAACCAAGCGGGGCCCGCCGTTATAGCCCGCGGTGGCGTTTCCGAATGAATGAACAGTGACGACCCGACGGTTTTCGCCTTGCAGCAGCCATACCGGGCTTCCGCTCTGACCTCCACTCGTGTCCGCCGTATAGCGAAGGATCCGATCGACAACCTGGACGTTCGTGCCGTCGAACGCACGCCACATGTCGAACGTACTGGCGCCCTGAGCAGTGCCGGGATACCCTGCGGTATTGATGGTCGTTGGGCTGACATCGAAGACGAGCGGCATAAAGGTACTGATGCCTTTCAGGCTCCAAGAGCTCCGAAAGAACATCGCCGCATAATCATACTGGACGTCTGCGGTGTCTATATACTGCGTATTTGTACGCCAGTGGCACGCACTCTCGTTTCCATACGGGCGAACGACTGCTGCTCCGGTCGATGCTTGAGACTGCGCCGGCGCGAGACTCATGGACGCGGCATAACCACCTCTGGCCGAATCGTAAACACAGTGGCCGTTGGTCATCGCCATTTGCGGTCCGACGACGAAACCGGTGCAGCGCCATGAAGAGCTGTCGGAAAAGGTATGACCCTGATAGCCGATCACCCACCAGGGGTACTGTGTCTTCGTCACGACGCGCACGCGATCATCAGTACCAATAACAACCTCCGGGACAACGTCATCCATATAAGCAAAGCTATATGGATTCGTGCCGTCGTCGTCGTTGTCGCCACGCGGCCAACCGGGGGGTCCATCGGTATCGATTCCGTCAGGCTCGGGCAGCGGACCGGTCGGAGCCGAGGGAGGAACTGCCGGAGGCACCGTCAAACCGGGATCGTCAGGCGAGAGGATCTCCATCGCATCGAAGCTCGGTTCTTGTTCGGTCCAACTGGCGGAACGCTCCAATAAATCAAGCGCATGCGAGATCGACAGGAGACGCTCGTCCGGCAGGACCTGCACGAGGCAAACGCGACCCTCGCCCAAATCATGCTCCTCCCATTTATGCAGCTCGCCGTCGATGATCTGCAAGACTACGCGCGCCGCGGCCGGTCTCGCTTCGGCGCTGAATGGGCAGTCGACGACCATCAGATCGGCATCGATGTTGCCCCAGCCCGGGGAGGATTCGTCCTGCTCGGCGGCCAGAACCGCCGACCCAGTCATGATTTGCCAAGCAACCAAACTCGCCAACAGGCCGAGTTTCCAGCCGATACTCGTCCATGCAGACCGTCTTTGAGCCGCACTCTCGCTTCCTGAGCTCATGTTAGTTCACCTCAGTGCGTTGAAACCAAAACACCCGCCAGGGACCACAAAAAGAGCTAACGCAGACTGCCGGCAGGCAACGGGGGCAGAGCCGCACGCCTCGCCGCTTTCTCGGCGCCGAAGCGGACCCGCGCGACTCACAAGTCTTCCCGTTCAGCGGCACGCGAGGTCAGCGGCGGAACGGAAATCCGCCATGGACTTGCATCATGAAGGACGGGCGCCCTCCCGAATAAGAAGGGTAGTCGATGACCCGGGACTATGCGAGGCCGAACCCGGAAATGACCGGGAGGCTCCGAACTGCCGTGAGCCGGGCTCGGCGGCGCCGATAAGGCATCATCCCCGCTCGACACACCAAGCGTTGCGAGCCAAGAATCCTGAAGCCTCTTTAAAAACATGCGCTTCAAGTGACATACGACATCGTGTCTCAATACCCGACAAACATCTGCGTCTGATCGAGCCTTATCCTCCGGGGCGACACAGCGGCATCATAGTGCCCGGATCGATGCGTCCGCGGTCAGGCGACGTCGACTGATCTCGTCGTGATAGGCATGCGTGACCTCGGCAACATCGCCGACGGCACGGGTCACGCCTTCTTCGATCCAAACGGCCCGATCGCAGAGCTCGCGGATGGTCCCCGGCATGTGAGACACGAGGATGATGGTCTTATCGGACCGGATCCGCTCGTGCATCGCCTGTGTCGATTTCACTTTGAACTCCTCATCACCCACGCCGAGCGTTTCGTCGATCAACAGGATGTCGGGTTCAACCTGATAGGCGACCGAGAATCCCAACCGTGCCCGCATCCCGGAGGAATAGGTCCCCAAGGGTTGATCGATGAAGTCGCCGAGCTCCGAGAAGTCGACGATCGCCTCCATTTTCGCTTCGACCTCGGAGCGCCTGAGGCCAAGTAGGATGCCGCTGAGAATCGCGTTTTCACGCCCCGTCAGATAGGGAACGAAGCCGGTTTGCAGCGACAGCAGCGCAACACTGTAGCCGTGGTTGATGAATGTGCCCCGGTCGTGCTTGATGATGCCGGCGATGAGTCTCAGGAGTGTACTTTTGCCGGCGGCGTTGCGCCCGATCACGCCAAGCGTCTCGCCCGGATAGACCTCGAAGCAGATATCCTTCAAGACCCAAAAGCGATGACGAGGCCCGATGCGCAAGCCGCCCTTGCGAAAGGCCAAGCCAACCCCGTCCAAGGACAGCAATGGTGACGCATTGACTGGATGCATACTCAAGTCACCACTCGCGGATAATCACGATCCAGGCGCCGAATCCATGCGATGGCGAAGGCGCCGGCCATGAGTGAAAAGAAGGCAATGAGTGCCAGACGACCCCAATGAGGCCAAGTATCGTGCAGAAGGATGCTGCGATAGTCCTGAATCAGGCTGGCCATCGGATTTAAATAGAACCACGCATGATACTCTTCGGGGATATCCTTCACGGAGAAAAAGACTCCGGAAAGAAAGAACTGCAGGTGCAGGAGGTTCTCGATCAGAAACCGAAGATCCGGGAGATAAGGCACGGCCGCCGCCAACAGAAATGCCAGGCAGCAGATCAACAGCAACTGAACCGCCAGTACGATCGGCAAGGCCAGATACGCCGTCCCGATGGCGTAACCTGAAAGCCAAAGAAAGAGCAGAAGCAAGGTGAAAACGACGACGAATTTGGAGAGATCCGTCAGCAAGGTCACGGTCGGAAAGACCAGCTTCGGCACATGCACCTGATTCATGAGACCTTTGCCCGTCATAATGGCATTTCCGGCGTGCGAGACCGTCTGCTTATACCAATTCCAGACCACCAGCCCGATCAACAGAAACGCAACGAAGCCCTCTCCGTCACGCTGAAACAGGAGACCGAACACCACATAGAACACCAACATCGAGAGGATGGGATCGATCACCCACCACAGATAATTGATGTAGGTCTTGGCCGCCTCCGCGCGAAGATCGGCATAGGTCTTGTAGACAACGAGGTCGATGATACGCGGATCGATAAAGCGCTGCATTCCGATGAGTACTCCATTGAATAGCCTGACGCGCGGGCTCTTCTCCGCCCCGCGTCCAGCGCTCGATCAGGTCACGAAGACGCGATCCGGCGGCACTGCCGAGATTGGGGCGGTGCTCGTAGCGCCGGCCACTGCGATGACTTTACGCTGTAGGGTGGACAAGCGTAGAGCAGTCCACCAGCGCCGGCGCGGGGTTCGGTGGACTTCGCTCTCGCTCGTCCACCCTACCGGCCAGTCTTATGAACGACGCCGAGATTGTCGACCGGGACCGCCTTCATAGCCCCGGCTAGTGGCTGGCGACTCGTGCGTAGCCAGGGCTAAGAACCCTGATGCTGTCAGGCCAGGATGGCCTGACTACGCAGTCAGACACCCATGTGATCGGAATCATGATCAAGGCCGGCGACAGAATACGCCTGCGGCAGTTTATTTCCCCGTATCCGAGAACAAGAACCAGGTTCCCGTCAGCGCCGTCCAGCTCGATGGCCGCGGGCCGAATCCGAAGGTGATATCGGCGGCACCGCCGTTGTGGCTATTGCGAAAATAGAAGGTCCCGCTCGCCCGATTATAAAGCCCGACCGTGGTGCGGCCGTCGCCGTTCCAGTCCCCTGCGAGCGGGGTCCAAGTCGAGGACGGCGGCCCGAAACCGAAGGTGAGATCCGCCGCCCCGCCCGCGTGCGCATTGCGAAGATGGAAGGTGCCGGTGCGCGGATTATACAGGCCCACCGTCGTGCGGCCATCGCCGTTCCAGTCCCCTGCGAGCGGGACCCACGTCGATACCTGCGGCCCGAAGCGGAACGTCAGATCCGCCGCCCCGCCGGCGAGCGCGTTGCGAAGGAAAAAGGTACCCGTGACCGCATTGTAAAGCCCGACCGTTGTTCGGCCGTCACCGTTCCAGTCTCCCGCGAGCGGCGTCCATGTCGACGACCGCGGCCCGAATCCGAAGACGACGTCGGAAGAGCCGCCGGCATGCATATTGCGCAAGTGAAAGCTGCCGGCGGCCCGATTGTACAATCCCACGGTGGTTCGACCGTCGCCGTCCCAATCCCCTGCCAGTGGGATCCAGGCAGAGGACTGCGGCCCGAATCCGAAGGCGATGTCCGCCGCCCCTCCGCTATGCGCCCCGCGCAGATAGAAGGCACCGGCGGCAGGACTGTAGAGCCCGGCGAAGGTCGCACCGGCCAATCGATTGAAGGACGCACCGACACTGCGGGCCGTCGACATCGTCAGCCGACACGTCGCTGCGCTGCCCGCGCAGGAACCGCTCCATCCACCGAATGCGTAACCCGGGTCGGGTGCCGCCGTCAGCAAGACCTCGCTGTCGCTGCCGAAGTCCGCGCTGCACCGCGTACCGCAGTCGATCCCGTTCGGCGCGCTGATCACCCGACCGCCGCCGGTCTTGGTGACCTCAAGGCGCACCGGCGCGGGCGCGACGACAGGGGGCAGTACGACATTGTCCAGCCAGGCAGCATCCAGACCGCCAGAGACGGATCCATCCTTCTCGTAGGACCAGGTCAAGGTGTGCGTCCCGGCCGGCAGCTGATGATTCACCGAGCGCCAGCAGCTCGCGCTCCAGTTCGCGCAGCCGGACAGGCGGCCGACCAAGACGCCGTCGACAAAAAAACTCACCCCATCACGGTCGGCCTCGCTGGAGACCGTCCAGTCGAAGGACACGCGGCCCTGCGTAAACGCACGGGTCACCTCGATGCTGCTGCGGCCGCCGTGAGCGACGGGGCCTGAGCGAAGACTGACGTGCCCCTCCGCCACGGGATAGGTGGCCAGTGTCCAATCCGCATCGGAATCCGGCGAGCCCGTCCATCCGTCCGGCCAAACACCACCGGGCGGGAAGACCTCGGTGGATCCGTAGGGGTCGACAAAGGTTGCGGTCGCCGTGCGATCCCCGTCCATCGTGAGCCGGCAGGATCCCGTGCCCGCGCACGCCCCGGACCAGCCGGAGAAGGTAAAGCCGACTCCCGCCGTTGCCGTGAGGTCGACGACGCTGCCGCGCTCGAAGGCCGCGCCGCAGGCCGCTCCGCAATCGATCCCGGCAGGAAGGCTCGAGACGCGGCCCAAGCCCAGCCGATTGACGCTGAGGGATGGCTCCCGATCCGTCGAAAAGGCCGTGAACAGCAACCGATTCGCAGAGCCGCTACCCGGGTCCCCGACCCTCCCTGCCGTCGCATTCTCGAGCAGCCGGGTCGCGACCGTTGCCGGTGTCGCACCGGGGTCTGTCTGCAGATAGTGCGCTGCGGCACCGGCCACATGCGGGGCTGCCATCGATGTCCCGTTCAAGGTCCGCGTGGCGGAGTCCGACCCGATGTATGCGGAGAGGATGGCCGACCCGGGGGCGAAGAGGTCCAGGCAGGCACCCCAGTTCGAGAAGCTCGATCGGAGATCCAGATTCGTCGTCGAGCCGACCGTAATCGCGTCCGGCGCCGAGGCGGGCGAGCGAAAGCACGCATCGCCGTTATCGTTTCCCGCCGCCACGACGACGGTGATCCCGGCATCGACGGCGTGGGCCACCGCCAGGTTGACCGACGCCGTGTTGGGCCCGACCACACTTAGATTGGCGACTGCGGGACGCTGCGCATGCGCGATCATCCACTCGATGCCCGAGATGATTCCCGAGGCCGAGCCTCCTCCGCCACAATCCAGCACCTTCACGGCGACGAGGCCGACCTGTTTCGCGACGCCGTAGGTCGCCCCTCCCAGGGTTGCGGCGACGTGGGTGCCGTGACCTTCGCAATCCGTATCGATGCCGTCGCCGACCACATTGATGCCCCAGACGGCACGCCCGGCGAACTCCGCGTGCGAGACGCGTATCCCGCTGTCGAGCACGTAGGCGGTCACGCTCTCGGCGCCGTTGGAATAGCGATAGGTGTTGTCCAGCGGAAGATCGCGCTGATCGATGCGATCCAACCCCCAAACAACGGGACTCTGAACAGAGGCGGCGAAGAATCGGGTGTCCTGCTCGACGAGCGCGACCCGGGGATCCTTGGCCAAGGCAGCGGCGGCCTGTGCGCTCATCCGTACCGACATGCCCTGCAAGGCATGACTCCAACGCGACTCCACCGCCGCACCATAGCCTTGCGCCAGCGATCGACCGATACGCTCGACCTCGTTCGCCAAGCGACCGCGCGCCCTTGCCGATGCGCTGAACGCGGCGTCCTCGAACACGACGATGTAGTGCCCGGGGATCGCATCGTGACCCGGACGCGCCGCCGTCTGCGAGGCCTGCTCGAGCACCGGCGAACTCCTCGTCGGCGCGTCCTGCGCAGCCCAGAGGGTGCCCGGCAAGGTGCCGACGGCGAGCAGCACGGCCATTAGAACGGATCGATTCACTGCGTCACCTGCTCCAACACCTCGAGAAAGGCTCGCCGTTCTTCGCCCAGCGAGTGTGTGTTCGCAACCGTCCTTGCACGGCTTAAGATGCGGTGGCGATCGGCGGACGACAACGTCATGGCCTTCTGAACGGCACCGAGCAGCGCATCTACAGTGTAGTTCGGCATCAGACAGGTCTCGTCCGGCACGCAAAAACCCCGGTTGCCCACGCAGTCCGGACAGATCGTCAGGGTCTCGAGCGCGAATCCTTCCAGGGCCGGCAGATAGAACCCCTCGGTGCGGTGCGGCAGCAAGACCGCGAGGCGCGCACGGGCGAGCATCTCAAGAAACAGCGACCGCGCAACCGGCTCGGTCAGCACCTGCACCCTCATCTCCGGCCTTGTGCGCCCCAGCCGATCGGCGATCTCGACGGCCAGGGTCGGCTGCTTGATCCCGACGACGAGGAGGTCCACCGTGCGGTGATCCTGCGGCACGGGCGGGGGCAGCTCGGCGCTCTCCAGGCCGTTGGGGATGGTGATCAGAGGGCCATTGACCCTGCCGGTCCTACGCAGGGCCTCGCTCACCGACACGCTGACGCAGATCCGAACCGCGGGGTGCTCAAGGTAACGGTACAGCGGCTGTGCGGGGTCGGCATGGCGGACATGCTGAATCAGATTGATCACGGGTTTCGGGGGAGAGCGGCGCTCGGCGGGGTCGAGCACTTCCCAATCCAGGCCGGCCAGAAACAGCACATCGGCATCGTCCGTCCGCCAGCTCGGCAACGCTTGGCCGCGCAGTGTCGACCAAGGATTGGTGGCGTCCCACGAGGTCTCGTCCGAGAAGACGATCCGCGCCCGGTGCCGCGGCGAGGAGCGAACATGCTCGAAATAGTGCCACACCTTGAGGTGCCCGCCGGTGAAGCGGCGAAAATCTCGATGGAAGAGGACGGTCTTGGGCATGAGGATACGCCGGGTTCACCGGTTTTTGGGTCATATGAGGCGATTTCCGGAGAATTTTATCCCCGACCAGAGTGACCTCGTGGCCTCGAACGACGCTCCCCGGCCAACTGTGGGTCGGACTTGAGTCCGACCCGGCGGTATCGCCATCGTGATGCGTCCTTGTCGGGCTGAAGCCCGACCCACAATGGGTATATGGTTTTCCGGAAATCGGCTAAACCGCGCCGGCTCCAGCGGTTCTGAAATCCGCCTGGGCCGATCCCATCCAAAAACATCGCATACCGTACTGGGCGCGGTTTAGGTCCAGTGGTCAAACATCCAGCCAGGCCGTCAGGTCTTGATCGAGCGCACGCGCGAGCGCCTGGATGCGCGCCTCATAGAGACCGCGCAGCACCGGCAAGAGCGACGGGCGAAGCGGATGCCCGGGGCCTTGGAAGACGGCGTTGCGGCAGCCGTTGCGCCGCAGGGTTTCGACATCGAGCGCCGGGGCGCCGACGTGACTGAAGCACCGCTGCAGGAGGGATTCGGGTTCGGATTGGATCTGCTCGAAGCGCAGCACCAAGAGTTGCTCCATGGGAAACACCGAGCCCCAGTTGCGCAGGCAAGCCCCGTAATCGCCGCGGCTCAGTGACCCGGCCGATCGAAAATGGTCGATGAACCAGTGATCGCTGGCCTCCTCGAGGGTCATCTCGGCGCGCCCCAAGGCCATCAAGGCCCCCGACCAGGCGCGCTCGATCGGGTTGCGAATCAGGTAGACGAGGCGAAGATGCGGCAGATGTTGCCGGATCACGCGAATCGTCTCCACCGGCAGCAGCGCATAGGCCGGGGTGATCTCGCCGGCCTTTGTCCCAACCGTCTCAAAGGATGCGAGATAGGCCGCAACGCCCGCGGCGTCGTGCGGGTTGTTCCAGAAATGCAGCTCTTTGCCCCGGGGAAAGGCGAGCCCCGGATGGGCCTTGAGCTGCTCGTAGAGCCACGTGGTCCCGGCCTTTTGGGCACCGATACCCAAAAAGCTCAGCATCTGCGGGGCGCCCGGCGGATCGGCATCGCGGCAGGGTCTTCAGGGTGTCGTCGTGAAGGCATCCAGCACGACCGTATCGACCTGCGCCGTCTCGGACGGCCAATAGGGCTGCTCGGCCTCCGCGAGACGGGTGCGGGTATAGCCGCGCAGAATGGAGGCCTCCAGCTCGGGCTGCACCTCGTCGAACGTCTTCATCCGCGCCGGGCGAGACGCGAGCCGGTGGATCAGGTGATACCCGAAGCGGCTCTCCACGACCCCGCTGATCTCCCCGTCCGACAGTGCCTTCAACGCCTCGGCAAAGGCCGGGTCCAGTGCGTCCGCGGTGACCCAGTCCGGGAGTTCGCCGCCGGCAGCGGCGCTGGAATCCTGCGAATGGGCACTGGCCAGCTCGGCGAAGTCGTCACCGGCGGCGAGACGAGCCTGCAGAGATTCAATCAGCGTGCGCTGAGGCTCGCGCTCGGCCTCGCAGGTGACTTTCAGGAGGATGTGTGAAACGCGAAACTCCTCGGGCGCTTGAAAATCAGCGGGGCGGGTCGCGTACTGCTCGCGCGCGAGCGCGGACGCATCCGGCGTCTCGAGTTGCGACTCGACATGGTCACGCAGTGCCAAGATCATGAGGTCGCGGCGGGCCTTGTAGAGGCGAGCCTCGACTGCGGGGCTGCGATCCAAATCCAGGGCCTCCGCCTCGGCGAGCATGCGTTTGTCGCGGTAGATGCGGCGCACCAAGGTGGTGAGCCTTGCTTGGTCCGCGAGCAGGGTCGCCTGCTCCGCTGGCGTGAGCACGCTGAGCTCACGCTCCAGATCAAGCGTAGTCACATCGATACCCCGATCGCTGAGCAGGATCGCGCCAACCCCGGGGGCGTCCTCGGCCCACGCTGGACCCATGACCACCAAGACGGCCACACAGAGGACGAGGCGCGTGACGCGCACGACGTTGAAGCGGGCAAAACCGGAAACAATACGAAGGGCCATAAAGCGACAACCATCATCGTCGGATTCGCCGACGCAAGGGCCTTACTCTCGGGGGCAAGGGATCCGCTGCGGAGCCGCACACGCCTCTGCAGACGAATCGGACGCGCCTCGAGACTGGATCCCGCGCAACGCTCGACAGTCAAAACCAAAAAAGGCCCGCACGGAGCGGGCCTTTAAACCGATGACCCCGGCCGGATCCTTAGCGGATCCGGCTTGGATCGAGGTCGGAAAACCCCTCCTGCGACTTAGTCCAGTTCAGGACGCGTGTAGGAATGCGGATACGCGACCGAGTCGCCGACACCCGGCAGGGTCCGGTTGACGATCGCGAAGCCGGTCACGGGGAGGGCGTCGTTTTCGAACGTCAGGCGCATCCAACCGTTCGGGCCGGGCAGATCGGCCACGTTGTACATCATCTCGGAGCCGAGAACCATCGATGTGTCGCCGGTCGCACCGAAGGAGATCACGTTCACCTCCTCGCAGATTGCAGGCCCATCAAGCGGCTGCGGGGTCGGAGACGGCGAGAAGACCGGGTCTTCGCTCGGCGGGGGCGGCGGGGGAGTGAACTCCTCACGATCCCAGATCGTCCAGCTGACCGGGTCGCAGGAAGCCCCCGGGATTGTTTCGCTAAAGTCTTCCGTAAAGGGCGCAAGACCGGCAGGCAGACCTGTTCTCTCTGCGAAACGGCCCGCATAGACGACGGTCGGGTCATTGTCGACATAGTAGCGCTTGGTCGGGAAGGTCACGACCCAGTCGGTCGCGGTATTCCAGGTGCTGCCGGTGCTGTCGAGACGTGTCCAGAGGTTGGCCAAGGTGTCACGCAGCATCGCGAAGCTCACCGCATCGGCCCCGGTCGCGTCCGTGGGGTCGATAACCTGGATGCCGTCGATGTCGACATAGGAACCGACGGTGTTGGCCGAAGACAGCGACGGCTGATGGTAGGAGTCGGCGAACGCAACCTCGGGGAACCCTGGTCTCGGACCCGGCGGTACCTGCAGGGTCATCATCGGGCTGACCGGCTGCAGCGTAGGATCGTAGAAATTGGCCAGGGTCGTCATCTCCCCGCCGGCGGTCACCACGCCAATGCCGCCGTTCACGAGCGACCAGACACCCTTGAGCGGGCTAGCCGTGTAGTTCGGAAAGCCATTCACTCCTCGAATGTCGGCGAGGCTGCCGCCGGTGAAATCCGCATTCCCGGGGCCGAAAGCCGTCCTGATTCGCGCACAGTTGCGAGGCACACCATTGATGTGCACGGCATCGGCCGCGAGAATCGACGTCGCGGGATCACCCGAGCCCATCATGAGGAACTCGACGTAGCCTTCCTTCAGGCGATTGACATCGGTCGGTCCGCCGTCTTCAGCATCGACACCCCCGGTAGCCGCGGTGTCGGTGTAGGCGATCACACCGTTGGACAGCGGCGCACCCGTCGCCGGGATTGCCGGCACGGTGCAGCTGTTGTCGCCGGTCATGAGCACCGGACCCGCAGCGCCGTCGGTCACATAACCCGTCCAGACATCCTCGGGGGAGAGGACGATGTTGAAGTCCAGGATGTCGCGCGAGTTATATGCCTCGTGGAACCGCACCTTGACCACGACCGACTCAGCGCTGGTGTTGGTGATGTTGAACAGGGTGTTGTAGCCGTCGCGGACCGTGTAGTAAGGCACGATCAACGCCTCGCCGAGTCCGTCCGTGGTCAGGTGCACGGCACTTGCCGTGGGCGCCATCGCCGCACCACCCATCAGCGCGCCGATCGCCAGCGCGAGCTTTGTCGTCTTCTGCCGTGTCATCTATGCATCTCCTGCAATGTTGTAAAAAAAACCGCGGCCACCAAAGAACTGAAACGTGATTGGAGGTTTGTTGGAACGGAAGGACGCGACGACGGTCTATTAGCCTCGGTCACCGGGCACGTACCACCAGTCGCCGTCGGCGAGGATCCAGGACTCGCGTACGAATGTCGAAGCCTCCAGGGTCTGCCCGCTCTCCACCTGATGATAGCTGAAGTGGATAGTGATTCCAACGCGGGCGGCGTCTTCGGACAATGGCTCGATCGGCCCGACATCCACCCTCTCCCAAAGCACTTGCCGCCCGAACCTGGAGGAAAACTGCTGCGGCGTGTAGAGCGCACGGTAGGCTGGCGACGCATAGAGATACGCCGCATTGAAATCACCTCGAATGAGTGCGTCCCAGCGTTCCGCCGCGCGTGCTTCGAGCGAGGACAAGACCTGCTCGGGTTCCTGCGACTGCCGCGCCTTCTCCTCGCAACCCGCCACCGCGAGAAGCAGGAGTATCATCGCGCCGAATCTGATCAAACCCTTCACACGCATCCCTCGATCCATCCCCAATCACCAAAGCAGCGCTTGGTTTCTCGCTGCCACCCGAAATCTAGTCGCCAACCTGCACCTTGTCAACAACGCCGTGCGATTTATGCGGCATCAGTCACATTAAGGCAACATGATCGGCATTCTTACATCTTGCGTTGCTAAAGCGCAACAGCGGCGAGAACGCATCGTGACGTTCACCGGCGATCCGCTCGACCAGCACCTGTGCGCCGGACTGAATCCCGGGATCTGCGGATGGCGAGTGGGTATGCGACCCGAACCGGGTTAAACTGCGCCACGGCCGTTGCCGATGTGGTGCGGCGCCTCCCTCGACCTGTTCGCGACTTATGGTACTGATCCCCGCTTACAATGAATCCGCGACCCTCGGCGCCATCGTCGAGCAGGTGCGGGCGCTCTCGGATCATCCGGTTGCCGTCATCGACGACTGCAGCACGGACTCGACGGCGGCCGTCGCCCGGGCGGCGGGCGCCATTGTCCTGCCGCTGAGCCTGCAGCTCGGGGCTTGGGGCGCGATCCAGACGGGGTTGCGATTTGCGTTGCGTGAAGGGTGTCGCATGGCGGTTACGCTCGACGCGGACGGGCAGCATGAACCCGAATACATGCAGGATCTGCTGAAACCCATCTTGGCGGATGAGGCGGACGTCGTGATCGGCGCCTATCCGGAGCGTGCCAGCCCTGCCCGACGATTGGCCTGGAGGTATTTTCGCGTGCTCACCGGCTTCGGCCTCGAGGATATCACCTCCGGTTTTCGGGCTTACAATCATGCGGCGATGTCGATCCTGGCCTCGCCCGAGGCGAGTCTTTTGGATTATCAGGATGTCGGCGTGCTCCTGATTCTGCGGCGCCGGGGGCTGCGGATCCTCGAGGTCCCGGTCCCGATGCGCCCCCGCACACAAGGGATCTCGCGGATCTTCAACTCTTGGTGGAAGGTGTCGGGCTATATGGCCCAAACCAGCCTCCTGTGTGTCGCGCGGGTCGGGCGAGGGCGACGTCCGAGCCCGACAGGCCGCCGTTAGGGCCGTCATGCTGACCTATCAAATCACCTCGACGGTGCTCGGCATCGCGCTTGCCGTGGTGATCCTTTGGCTGGTGAGGCGCGACCACCTTCACGGCCCCTATGCAATGTGGTGGGTCGGCGCGGCCTTGGCCGTGGCGGTTTTGGGATCCTTCCCGCGCGTGTTCGATGTCCTGGCCGGCTATCTCGGGGTCAGTTATCCGCCGATTCTGGCCCTGATCCTGGCCTTCGCCCTGCTCATGATCAAGATCCTGACGATGGACCTGGAGCGCTCTCGGCAAGAGCGGCACATCCGCCGGTTGGCGCAGCGCTTGGCGATGCTCGAGGCCCGGCATCCGCCGGCATGCGACGGCCGCCCGGCCCCCGATCCACGCGGCGAGGCGGATCCGGACGAGATCGGCTGACCGCGATGCGTGTTTTACATGTCGGCAAGTTCCACCCCCCGTTCGCGGGCGGCATGGAGAACTTCATCGCGGATCTGTTGCCGGCCCTCGAGGCGCAAGGGGTTTGCTCGGCGGTGCTGGTTCATGACGAGGGCCGCGCCGGGGGGCACTCCCCGGACGCCTCCCGCATCTATCGCGCGCGCAGCTATGGGCGGGTGCTCTACGCGCCCGTGAGTCCGTCGTTTCCGTTCCGGCTGCACCGGGCAATCCGGGACTTTCGGCCCGATCTGCTGCATCTGCATCTGCCCAATACCTCGGCGTTCTGGGCCATGTCGGTACCCTCCGCGCGCGCGCTGCCCTGGGTTGTGCATTGGCACGCCGATGTGGTGACGCGCGGAGGGGATCCGAGACTCGACCGCGCCTACCGGCTCTATCGACCCTTCGAGCAGGCGCTCTTGGCCCGGAGCCACTTGATCATTGCGACCTCGCCGCCCTATTTGGAGGCGAGCCGAGCGCTCGCGCCTTGGCAGGCGCGTTGTCGCGTGATCCCTCTGGGCCTGGATGCCGGTCGCTTGGCGGACCCGGACCCCGCCATGCGCGAGGACGCCGACAGGCGTTGGGGCAAGGGGGTGTTTCGTGTGCTTGCGGTCGGGCGGCTGGCTCGATACAAGGGCTTCGACCGGTTGATCGAGGCCGCTGCGGCGCTTCCTGGCTGTCGGATCCTGATCGTGGGCGCGGGCGATCAAGAACCTCGGCTGTCGGCCCGTCTTCAGGAGCTCGGGCTCGGCGCACGGGTAGAGCTGATGGGTTTTCGCTCGGACGCGGAGATGCATGGACTGCTCGCGACCTGCGATGTCCTCTGTCTGCCGTCCCTGGAACGCGCGGAGGCGTTCGGGCTGGTGCTGCTGGAAGCGATGCGTTTCGCCAAGCCGGTTGTGGCGAGCGACATCCCCGGATCGGGTGTCGGATGGGTGGTGCGCGAGGCAGGGCACGGGCTGACCACGGCCCCGGGGGATGCGGAACGGTTGGCGGCTGCGTTGAGGGCGTTGCAGCTGGACCCGGGAAGGCGCCGGCAACTCGGCGACGCGGGTGCCGCCGCGCTGCGGATACGGTTCGGTATTGCGTCGACTGCTCGAGCGATCGCGGAGCTCTATCGGTTGCCTGAGCTCGAGGCAGCGAGCCCGGCGGAGATCGGGGGCCGCTAGCCCCTGCGAGAGGCATCCGGCGGGGTACCCGTCTCCCCCTCAGCCTGTTCCGGGGGATTGAACGCCCCGCCCGTCAATGGTCCCAAGATGCTCCGAAACTGGAACATCCAGAGCATGATGGGCGCCACGGGGGGAAGGATCAGGTAGCCGAGCTGGTAGGCCAACGCGAGGGCGTTCTCGCCGAATCCATCGAGGGCCAGATACGCGCGGCCCTCTGCCCCCAAGCCGAAGGCGATCACCTTGAGGATTTCCGCCCCGATCCCGAACACCTGCACCAGGATCAGGACAAGGGCGCCGACCAGCCAGGCGAGGATTTTGTCGCGCTCGGTCTCGGGTGCGGCCAACACCAAGGCCGTGTAGAGCGGCAGGGAATAGCCGTACTTGAGCGGGTTGGTCTTGAACAGGATCTCGCCGACCTCGCCGGGGGAGGCACCGGCCTGTTGCGTCGCAATCAGGGTCTCGACCACGAGATGGTTGCCGGCTGCGCCCACGCCGGAGATCACGGACGGAAGCATGAGGGTCATGACGCCATCGAGCATCCAGGCGATGGGCATGACCAGGATGATGGATGAAAAATACCAGGCGCCGAAGCAGACGGGGAGCCATAGAAAGAGGCTCAACGAGAACCGGCCGATCGGCGTCATGCGCATCATGGCTCAAGCCGGGGCATGGACAGACGCACGAGATGACCGGACCGACAGCCATCTGAGCCAAAAGAGGAAGACCAGCAAGACATCAAGCATGATCAATGCCTGCCAGATGTAGAGGTGCGCCCACTCGAACAACACCTTGCTCCACTGGCCGATGTAGAAAAGACTGATGATGCGAACCAAATTCAACGCCTGGACCGTCAGTAAACCGACGCCGATACCGACCAGCCTTTGGCCCCAAGTCGCAGGATAGGCCAGCATGGCCGCAACCAAGATAATGCCTGCTTCGACACCGTTGCAGCCGGCCTCGATCGAGACGGCGAAACCCGACGCCTGGTCCCAGATGACCTTGCCGTGGGCACGCACGTTGTCGTCGAACAGCTGCATCAGCCAGGCGCTCACGGCGGCAATCCCGGATGTAAACGGAAGCACCACGAAGGTCTGGACCACCGGGAGGAGCTCGGCGGTAAAGAGCACCGCAACGATCAGCACGAAGACGACAAAAAAGCGAACCATCGCAGAGTCTCTATTGTTTTTGCATCGTTCCTTGGCACGCAAGGGGCTGCAATACGCGGCCGCTCGCTTCGAATCAGTCGGCCAGCGCCTCGACAGCCTCGCACAAAAAATGCCCGAGAATCAAATGAAGCTCCTGGATCCTCGGCGTCTCGCGCGACGGAACCGAGAGCAGGAGATCCGCCGGCGCGACGAGATCGGCATGTCGCGCACCGGTCAGGAGCACGCTGACGACCCGACACTCGGCGGCGGCTTCGAGGACCCGGACGATATTGGGCGACCGACCGCTGGTGGAGAGCGCCCAGAGCACGTCGCCTGGCCGGGCCAGCGCTGCGAGCGGGCGCGAGAAGATCTCGGCGAAGGAGAAATCGTTGGCGACGGCGGTCAAGGCGCTGGTGTCGAAGCCCAGCGCAACGGCCGGGATGGGGCGGCGTGTCTTGTTGAGGAAGGGGCCGATCAGCTCGCCGCTGAGGTGGGTGGCCTCGCCGGCGCTGCCGCCGTTGCCGCAGATGAAGAGCGTGCCGCCGTTGCGGATGGACTCGGCGGTGCGCACTGCAGCATCGACCGTGGCGGACAGCAGTTCGGCGTCGCCCCGGACGGCCTCGACGAGGGCTGCGGTGGCGCCGAGCCGGTCGGCGAGCATGGCGGAAAGGTCCTGATGTGAGCGCTGTTCGATGTCGTTCATGGGGGCTCAGTCGACGGCGTCGGCGGTGGACACCGGCATTTCGATGAAGGGCACCGACACAAAACAATGGATGACGATGTCTCGGGATGCGGACCTGCAATCCCGCTCAATGGGTTCGGATGCGTCCAACGCTGCGCCCCGGGGCGTCCGATTCCGAGCAGGCACGGGGGCGTGCCGCGTGACGCCGCCTCCCGCCTAAAGCAGTTTCACGAGGGCCGCGATCAAGGCCACCTGGCCGAGCATCAAGGGGACGATCCATTTGAGGAGATCGACCTTGGTGCGTGCCAGCTCGGTGCGCAAACGCTCGATATCGAGCTTTAGATCGGATCGAACCTGCTCGATTTCCTTTTGCAGACGAAGCTCCGACTGATGCAGCTCGGCACGGATCTGCTCGATGTCGGCCTTCAGTTCGGCACGGACCTGCTCGATCTCCCTCTGCAGACGCAGCTCCGACTCACGCACATGGCCTTGGGTGGCGAGATCCCGCAAGTGCGGATAGCGCTCTTCCAGACGCTCGAAAGCCTCGGCGATCACACGCGCACGTGTGCGATCATCCGGTGCGGTGGTCAAGGCTTCGTAAAGGGCGACGCTGGAACTCATGGGTGTAATGTGCCACCACGCGCGAACGCGAACAAGGTCCGCGTCGGACTAAAGTCCAACCCTGATTCGGGACTGGCTAAGGCGCACACAAAAAAACCGGACGCCTTGCGGCGTCCTGTCAATGGCGAGCCGACTCGGGGCACAAGGCCCGGTTGGCTTCGTTGTTTGAACACTTTGCTCTCGTCAACTCCCACGACGTGGGCCGCGTGAAGCAGGCCCAGGTCTTGGCCGTGGTCTTTTTGTCATAGACCGAGTCGACGACACATGTCCAGTTCTCCTCGTCTACAAACGTGTTGTCCATCCAGCATCTCGAAGGTCAGCATTTCGCTCCGGGGGCGGTTTCCTGGGCCGACATTCGGGATTCCGTCGACCGTTCCGCGCCCTTCGCCCCCACGATCGGGTAGTATCCTTTGGCGTCGTCTCGGCTGCTCGATGCGCTGAGATGAGGGTAGAGACTGCCCCCCTCGCGGTCAAAACAGAATTTTGGCCTGCTTTCATAAATTTGTCTTATCGGGCCGTTCTGATGACCCCTGAATCGGCAGCAAGAAGCATCGACAGAGCACAGCAGATGAATCGACCACCCGTTTGGTTGACGACCGGCGCGGCCTGCGGGTTCGTCACGGTCGCCTTGGGGGCCTTCGGGGCACACGGTCTGCGTGACCTCGTGAGCCCGGAGCGACTTGCGAACTGGGCCACCGCAACAGACTATTTGGGCCTTCACGCGCTTGCGATCCTGGCCTGTGGGCTGTGGCTGCTGCAGCGGCCCGATGATGGGCTCGTCCACCGGGCCGCCGCGGCCTTCCTGGTCGGCATCCTGCTCTTCAGCGGCAGTCTTTTTGCGCTCGTGCTGACGGATCAGCGTGCGATCGGGATGATCACCCCGATCGGCGGCGTGCTCCTCCTTGCAGGTTGGGCGCTGCTCGTCGCCGGCGCCTGGCGTGTCCGGGGACGCAGTCGCGCGGACTCCGGGTCCGGAGCGGATTGACGTCTCGCCGATGCGAATCCCGCGCGTTTATGTCGACCTGCCCTTGGAGCCCGGCGCGAGCCTGGAGCTGCCGTCGGAGCAATCCCGTCACCTCGTCCAAGTCCTGCGCCTGCCGCCCGACGCACCCTTAGTGTTGTTCAACGGCGACGGATCCGACTATCCGGCGCATCTGATCCGAACCGGCCGCGGCGGGTCGAGTGTCCGGGTCGGCACTCCCGGCGCGCCGGAGCCGATGGCACCGTTGGACATCCACCTCGCGCTCGGCGTCTCAAAAGGCGAGCGGATGGACTACGCGCTGCAGAAGTCCGTCGAGCTCGGTGTGGGCCGCGTCACGCCGCTGTTTACCGAGCGCAGCCAGGTCCACCTGAGCGGGCCGAGACTCGAACGTCGCATGGATCATTGGCGCGGTATCCTCATTGGCGCCTGCGAGCAGTCGGGGCGCCGACGGCTGCCGGATCTCGCCCCTGCGGCATCCTATTCGGATTGGTTGTGCAACCACGCGGGCGGCGGACTGCTGCTCGACCCCGAGGCGGCTAGGCCCTTGACCGCCTTGCCTGCGCCGGGAGCGACGGTCACCCTGCTGATCGGCCCGGAAGGCGGGCTCAGCCCGCGCGAACGTGCGAGTGTGCGCGACCGCGGTTTCGAGGGGGTGCGACTGGGGCCTCGGATCCTGCGGACCGAAACGGCCCCGCTCGCCGCCATCGCCGTCATCCAAGCGCTCTGGGGGGATCTGGGCGCCTAGGGCGGGCGCGACTTTTTAGGCGATTTGATTCGGTGCCCAACGTACTTCCAACGCGTGACTTAAACCGCGTCCCTACCACCATGCCGACGCACACCTCCGACGCTGCGATTCGCGACGCCGCACGACCGCGCCGCCGCGCGACGCAGAGCGTCGGGTCTACACTCCCACGCGGAGCGTGGGAGCGAGTTGCCGATTATGACAACGACAACGAGTAGAGCCTTCGACCACTTTTCATGGTTCCGGCTCGGCCGGTACTTCCTTTTCCGAAAATCACTTAAACCGCGCCAGCTCCAGCGGTCGTTACGTCTGCCGCGGCCGATCTCATCTAGAAACATCGCATATCGCCCCGGGCGCGGTTTAATCCGGCGATTCCAGATTCAGCTTGACCATGGCGTCCAAGACGCCCTCGAGGAGTTTGGCTTGTCGCGCCCGCGGCTCGGCCGACGCCTGTCGATCGGCGATCAATCCGCGCCTGACGCTCTCCAGATCATCGAGGATCTCGCCCACGCGACCGCAAAACGCGCGCTGCCCCAATGCCCCGTCCATGTCGTCCACGCCTTCTCGGCTCGGCCCTTTGCCGGGGTGTGGATCGCTCGCGAGACGATCGACAAGATCGCGTAGACGCGCCAACCCAAGATCGAGTGCGTCCAAGCCGGAGACCAGTTGTGCATGGGTGATGTCCAACTCGGCGCCACAGCGCGCGATCTCGACGATCTGCTCCAGCAAAGATACCGCCGCCGGGATCGGAGCCGCCTCGGGTGTCGACGGTGTCGACGGGGTGCGCGCAGGATCGGCCACTGGACCCTCCGAAGGCTCCGCCGACGGGTCGAGGAGCGCGGAGAACGCCTGGTCAAGCTCATCGCCGAGGGACTCCTCCGAGAGCGCGAGCAAATCGCCTGAATCTGTGGCGTGTGAGTCGTCGACATCGGGCAGCACCCATTCGCCCGGCGCGTGCGGAGCGGCCTCGAAGGTGTCGAGCAGATCCTCGATGGGGATCTGCGGGGCATCGCCCGCCGCCGTGAAACCGTCCAAGGGAACCAATGCCGACACGCCGTCGACCGCGAGGTGCATGTCCGTCACCGCCCCGGCGATCTGCCCGGCACGTGCCACCAGGGCCTTGACGACGTTGGCGCGATCCTCGGCCTCACCGTGCACCAGCGCGGGAAGCTGATCCAGCACCTCGGCGACAAAGCTTGTTGCCGCAGGATCGCGCGTCGGCTGTGCCGTCACCCGGACCAGGAGCCCTTCGACCGCGTCGGCGACCTCCGCAACCCACCGAACACCGACGAGCAAACCGCTGTTCTTGATGACGGAGAAATTGCGTTTGAGTCCGGTCACGGCCGAGGTGTCCCGACGGTCGAGCGACCATCGAGCCAGCCGTTCCCGAGCGGAGGCAATCTCTTCGTCGATCTCCTCGAGAAAGATCTCCATGAGCTCCGGTGCAATCCGCTCCTGCGCGGGGGTCGGGGCAAGCGTGGGACTCGGCACGTCCGCGGACATGCCTTTCGGCGGATCGGGCGGCATGGGCGGCGCCGACATCTGCTCGTTCACCCGCGTGAACGCGATCAGCGCCTGCTCGGCACACCCCGTCGGGACCGACACCGCACGATCTGCAGCCAAGCCGGCGCCGATCTCTCGTCCCAAGCAGGCCAGCGCCTCGGCCAGCGCCTCAGCCAGCGTCTCGCGACCGACATCGACCGAGCGCGCATCGCGGACCCTGTCGTGTCGACGCACCCGGTCCTCGCAGGCTGCCGCGAGATCCGCAGCCTCGGCCAGCCCGAGCAGGCGCAGAACGCCTGCGATGCGGGCGAGCATTGCCCCGACCGCATCCGAGCGCATCGACAGGTCCTCGATGTCCGGGCCGAACAGCAGCTCGGTCAGCCCGAGAAGCTCGCGCTCCAGCTCGCCCAAGGTGGCGCATGTCAACTCCGCCGGATCCATCCCGGGACCGAGCGAAGGCGCTGCGGCGACGACACCTTCATCCACCCACGCTTGCAGGATCGACTCCAAGGCGAGCAGGTCGGCGGCCAGGACCTCCAGGCGAATCGACTGCTCGGTCGCCTCCGCGGACACGAGCGCCTTCACCTGGTCGGCGATCGCGGCCAGACGCGGCGCAAGCCGACAGGCATCGGTCGGATCCAGAACACCGACGACCTCGTGGAGTGCCGCGTAGGCGGCATCGAGCGCCGCCGGATCGACGAAAGCGCCACGGTCGATCAGCTCGAGCAGCTCCTCGAGGGCGACGAATTCGGCAAGTCTCCCGCCGATGCGCTCGGCGTCATCCTCCGGGGATGGCGCAGGTCGATCGCGACGCGGGCGTTGCGCAAGCCGGATCGCTTCGGAGGAGCGGTAGACGGCAGCCAGCTCGACCACCCGGCGGTCTCCCGGCTCCAAGCCCCCCAGGACATCCAACAGCCGGTCGATCAGCGCTCGGGCCTCGACCTCCGGCCACACAGGCGGTTGCTGCGCAAGTGGCTTCAAGACCCGATCGAGCTGCCCCATCAAAGAGCGCATACCCGCATCGCAGGCCAATCGCCCGTCACGCAGCGCCGCCGCGAAGATCTCGGCCAGACCGAAGAGGTCGGCCAGAACGCCCGTACCCAGGCCGGCATTCAGCTTTCGAAACAGCACCTCGAGGCGCATCAATCCGCGCGGATCCGTCGCGTCTCGATACCAGTCGACCAGGCCGCGATGAAACCTCGGACGCACCCGCCGCATCACCTCGGCGAGCGTCTGCAGGTTCGGCGTCGCGCGAGGCGTCTCGGCGTCAAGCGCGACGGAGGCGCGCGGATCAGACATCGCAAAGTGCCCCGGCAACGGCGTTCAACAGCTCGTCGGCGGTGAAGGGCCTTGAGAGACAAGACCGCGCCCCGACCAAATGTGCCCGAACGCGGGCGTAAAGCCCGCCGCAATCCGAGAGGATGATGACGGGCAGGTCCGCAAACCCGGGGGCTCGCTTCACCAGAGCGCAGGTCTGGAAGCCGTCCAGCCGCGGCATCCCGCTATCGAGGAGCAGAAGGTCGGGATTCACCGCGAACACCATTCCGAGCGCATCGAAACCGTCGAGCGCAACCTCGACGCGGTAACCATGATCGCGCAGGAGCTTGGCGGCAAAGCGACGCGCCACCGGACTGTCGTCCGCAATGAGAATACCGGCATCACCTCGGGCGACGCGCCCGGGGCGCGACGCATCGGGCGAGGGATCTAGCAGCAGATCCGATACAGGCGAATCGGACGGAGCCGGAACGCTCGTCATCATCCCTGACAAGCCCCCGGCCACTGCAGTACACTCGCGCGCATGTACATTGATCTCGGCGTCGTGATGGATCCGATCGGGTCCATCAACATCAAGAAGGACAGTACCTTCGCCATGCTGTTGGCTGCGCAGAGGCGCGGCTGGCCGCTGTGGTACATGGAGGTCGCGGATCTGTCGTCGCGCGACGGGCTCACCTTGGCACGGATGCGTCCGCTCGAGGTCATGGACGATCCAGCGGGCTGGTATCGTCTCGGGGCCGAGATCGAGCGCCCGCTCGAGACGCTCGGCGCGGTGTTGATGCGCAAGGACCCGCCGTTCGACATCGAATATATCTTCACGACCTATCTCCTCGAGCAGGCCCACGCGGCCGGCTGTTTGGTCGTCAATCACCCGCGCAGCCTGCGCGACGCCAATGAAAAGGTCTTCACCGCGGCCTTTCCTCAGTGTACACCGCCCACCCTGATCACGCGCCGCGCCGGTGCGATTCGGGACTTCCATCGCGAGTACGGCGACATCATCCTCAAGCCGCTCGACGGCATGGGCGGAGCCTCGGTGTTTCGCGTACGCGAGGACGACCCGAACCTAAGCGTCATCATCGAGGCTTTGACACTGCACGGCCGACGTTTCTGCATGGCGCAGCGCTTCATCCAAGAGATCCGCGACGGCGATAAACGCATCCTGATGGTGGACGGCGAGCCCGCACCTTACAGTCTTGCGCGCATCCCGGCGCCGGGCGAGACCCGCGGTAACCTCGCGGCGGGAGCCTCCGCCGAGGCGCGCCCCTTGACCGAGCGGGATCGCTGGATCGCCGCACAGGTCGGCCCGGAATTACGGGCTCGCGAGATCCTCTTCGCCGGTCTGGACGTGATCGGGGATTACTTGACCGAGGTCAATGTGACCAGCCCGACCTGTATCCGCGAGATCGATGCCGCCTACGGCACCGACATCGCGGGTGATCTGATGGACGCGATTCAGGCCCGAGTCATGCTTCGCACCTAAACCGCGCCCGGTGCGGTATGCGTCATGTATCGGAATGGCTTGGCCGCGCCTGCTCCGACGACTGTCGGAGCCGGCGCGGCTTAAAGTGTTAAAAAGATTAAATTTCAAACCGCGCCTCACCGAGATAGAGGATATCCACAAAGCCAAACGCAACGTGAAAATGACGCATTTCGCTCTCGACGCGGTTTATTGCCCACCGGTCATCCGACTCGCTCGGCCTCGCGAGCGAACGCGACCGGCAACCCATTCCCGGAGGTGTCCGTGCTGTATTCATCCTCCCGCCTCGCCTCGCCTCGGCGCGCGCATCGATTGTGTGCAATCGCCGCTGCCCTCTTCGGACTCGCCGCCTGCGGACAAGAGACCCCGGTCACCACCATCCGTTTCGACGCCTTCGGAGGTCAGGTCGACCTGAGCCTGGTCAGCGTCGACCGGCATCAGGCCCAACAGGCGGCGTCCCTGGTCCAGCAGGACTTCGCCTTCCTGCAGGACGCATGGCATTCCTGGCAACCCGGTCCGATGGGACGGGTCAATCAGATGCTGGTGACCGAGGAGCCGTTCGTGGCCCCCCCGTCGACCATGCCGTTGGTCCGCCTGAGCAAGGACTTCGAGGAAAAAAGCGGCGGACTCTTCAATCCCGCCATCGGCTATTTGATGGATCTCTGGGGGTTCCATGCCGGCGCGGTACGCAGCCGCCCGCCGCCGCCCGAACAAATCAAGCGATTGGTCGCGGCAGCGCCCAGTATGCGCCAGATCGATATCGAGGGGCTTGAGCTGCACGGGCACAACCCGGCCATCAAGCTGGATTTCGACAGCATCGCCAAGAGCCATGCCATGGATCTCGCCATCGAGCACCTGCGCGAACTCGGGATCAAAAGTGCACTGATCAAGGCCGGCGGCGAGGTCCGCGTGATCGGCGATCGCAGCGGCCAGCCCTGGCGGATCACGATTGCCCGACCCAGCGGCTCGGGAGTGCTCGCCATCGTGCCGATGCGCGGCGACGAGAGCCTCGTCACCAAGGCCGACTACGACCGGAACTTCGTGTTCAAGGGCGAGATCTATCATGCGATCATCGATCCGCGAACCGGCTCGCCCGCGCGCGGCACCCGCTCGGTGACCGTCCTTCATCGGGATGCGACCACCGCGGCCGCGGCGGCCACCGCCATGTTCGTTGCTGGGCCGACCGACTGGGAGGCGGTGGCGCGCGCGATGGATATCCGCTATGTCCTTCTCGTCGATGCCGAAGGCACCCTGCACATGAACCAAGCGATGGCCGATCGGATCGAATTGGTCGACACCGGCGCTCGGGTCGCGCCGGGAATGCAGTCGAGCGAGGAGCAGGGTGCGACTGAACCTTGATGAGTGCGTAGGATGGGTCGAGCGTCAGCGAAACCCATCCTCCAAACCGCCGTGTTCTCGGGTTTCGGTCTGATGCCGTTGGCGCGGGCTGGATGGGTTTCGCTTCGCTTTACCCATCCTACGTGTTTCGGTTGATTGTGAACCGCTCCCGGGGGACGGACCGACGTGTCGCGGCGACTTAAACCGCGTCCCCGTTAAGGGTGGTTGATGCACCAGACGCCGAACTCACTCGAAAGTGAGCATCTCGCTCTGGACGCGGTTTAGCGTCAGCACAACGGGGATGGAATTTCCGGAGATCGATCCTCACTCATGCCCAGTTGGTCGCCAGAACCGCAGATTCCAAGCGCGCTCGTCGCAACGCCCGGTCACGACTCCTCGGGCTTGACCCTCACGATGGCCCTGTTGGCGGCCACGCTGCTTCATGTCGGTGCGATTACCCTCGTCTCCTTCGAGCCACCCCGGCGCGAGGCGAGCGGCGTCGCGGAATCGGCGCTGGAGATCTTGATCTTGCGTGACGCCGGTCGGGGTGCGGCAGCCCCGGACGCAGCCCTGTCGCAAATCGATCGGTCCGGCGCATCATCCAGCGGCAATGCGGTCTACGACGACCCGATCGCGATCGTCTCGGAAGACATCGAGGCGACCGAGCCTCCGACACCCATCCCCGAGACGCGAATCGAGTCGGTCCAGGAGTCGCCTGTCGAGGCGGAGGCAGAGCCCGACACATCGGCCGACCCAGACCCGGCCGTCACGGAACCACCCCCGAGCACGCTCGATGCAGGTGCCGTCGCTCCGCCTCTTGAGCCGATCGGTGTCGAGACCATTCCTCCGGACCCGACTGCGACAGCCGAGCCGCCTGCGCCGGACCTCGAAACGCTCGCACGCTTGGAGCCTGCGCCCGAACCTGCGCCCGAGGTTCAACCCGAGCCGCCCCCTCCTCCCGACCCGATGGCCGCCCGTGAGATGCCAGCCCGGGACACGCCGGTCGACGCGGCGGCGATCCTCGCCAGTCGCGGCGAGGAGATCGATCGCCTCACGGCCAACCTCCAGGCCAAGACCGCCGCCTACGCAAGCCGAGTCCGGCGCAAGTCGGTGAGCGCGAGCACGCGGGAGTTTCGCTATGCGAGCTATCTGGGCGCCTGGGCGCGCAAGGTGGAGCGCATCGGCAACCTCAACTACCCGCAAGCGGCTCGGGATCAACGCATGTTCGGCAGCCTGATCCTGCATGTCGCCGTGCGCGCGGACGGCAGCGTGGAGCAGATTCGGGTCGTGCGCTCGTCGGGTTACGACCTGCTCGACGAGGCCGCCGTGCGGATCGTGGAGCTTGCAGCGCCCTACTCCCCCTTCCCGCCCGACATCGCCGCGGAGACGGACGTGCTGGATATCGTGCGGACCTGGCAGTTTTTGCGCGGCGGGGGGTTGGGGTGGGAGCAGTAAGCAGCGGCAGCCGCTAAACCGCGTCCAGAGCGAGATGCTCGTTTTCGAGTGAGCTCGGCGTTTGGTGCATCCACCGCCCTTAGCGGGGACGCGGTTTAACATCGTCTCTTTTTTGATCGCTTAAACCGCGCCGGCTCCAGCGGTCGTCAACTCCGCCTGGGCCGATCCCATCCAAAAACATCGCATACCGCGTGGGGCGCGGTTTAAGGCGCCGGGGATCGAGATGACCGCCCGAGACCAGGCCAAAAAAACCGCCGGCCCCTTGCGGAACCGGCGGCGTGTCTACGGACGGAGAGGATCAGCCGCGCCGACGCCGTTGATGCCAACCCGCAAGCAGGCCGAGCAGACCGGTCATCGCCAAGAGGCCGTAGGCGCTCATGGTCGGGATGGCGGTTCCGACGGGCGGAGGCAGAGCGTCGAAGGTCACAACCACATCGCCTTCAATCGCGACAATGGCCGCCGGTGCGAACCCATTCGCCGGCGGGAGATCGGGGTCGGTATAGGCGACCGCGCTGTAGGTGACGCTTTCGACGACCGTGTTGGTGACGCTGAAGGTCGCAACACCGTTGATCAAGGAGGCCGTCGCGGAGGTGCCGGGCGCGGGCGTGAATAGCCCGATTGTTTTCGTAGCAACGAGCGGGGTAATCACGGTGGTCGCGCTGTCCGCGCTCAGGACAACCGAGCCGGAGAGCGGATTCTCGTCCCCGTCCACAACAGTGACCGCAATCGTCGCCGAGGATGTGCCGTCGGCAGGCACATTGACCGGGTCCTGCCCGCCGTCGACGGTGATGCCGGAGAGTGCCTGGTCGGGCTCGGAGACCGTGAAGGTCAAGGTGACCCGACCAGCGGCGCCCGCGCCGCCCGTTCGGGTACCCTCGCTTTGGGAAGTGCGGGATCCGCCGCCCGCGCCGCCGGGCGCGCTGCCTGCATTGCCGTTGGCGGTTCCACCGAGGTTGGTAATCGCGGCCCCGCCTGCCCCGCCGGTGGCATCGCCGCCTTTACCGCCGCTGCCCGAGCTGATGCCTGTACCGGTCGCACCCACTGCTCCATTCACCCCGGGCGCAGTGGAGTCACCGATGTTTGCTGATCCACCGGCGCCACCTGCTACCGGTGTTGGACCCCCACTGACGTTGCGGGTACCACCGGCCCCCCCTTTAGCCAGGATCTCACCCTCGTAACCCTCAATCGTCGAGTCACCGCCGTTCCCACCGTTCGCCGCAAGGGACCCTGCCCCGCCGGCCCCGACGATGACGTTCAAGGTCTCACCGGGCGTGACAGCAATTACAGACTGCGCATAACCGCCACCGCCGCCGCCGCCGCCGCCTCTTGCCTGAAGAGTTGGGGCGTTACCCGAGCCCCCGCCGGCACCGCCACCGCCCCAGGCATCGACCGTAACCTCAAACACATTGGCAGGAACCGTACAGGATCCGGCTGCGGCGACACCAACGGCGCAGTCGGCAGACAGCGCCACGCCGGGTAAGAAAAATGACGGCGCTAACAGCAGTCCGGTCAAAGGAAGGGCCAAACGAGTTCGCATGAGCAATGACTCCCTGTTTAATGTTGACGAGCGCGTGACGCTACCGAGATATCCGCACGAAAGCGGTCAAAAAACAGCGTCTTTATGGACTGGATCCGACGCGAATCCCCGGAATCGCCCGGAATATCGACTATCGCAACTTAACCCGGGCCACCCCGAGCCTGAATTTCTTTAATCAACCGATCTGGACACCCAAGCAGACCCCACATCCAAGCCAACGGTCCGCTAACAACGATTCGTCTGCGACAGCAACCCCGGCGGCAAACAGTCGCGTCGTCAAACGCGGATGTCGCAAACGCGCAACGTTGCACACTTGCCGCGAAGCCTAGCCGACGCGTGCCCGAATTTCAACTTCAGGGACGCAGAAAATACCGCATTTCAATCGATCGCGAGGCGGATAGATCTCGATGCCCTATGCACCTGCAGTATTACAGCAGCTTGCCTGCGGCGATGATCAGGGCGGCAATGGTGGTGATGAAGCCGATCAACCACAGAAAATGGCGGTCATTGCGCTTGATCATCTCGTCGAATCGACGGTCGACCTGCTCGAAACGTCGCTCGACTTGCTCAAAGCGTTTATCGATTTGCTCGAAGCGCTTGTCGGCCTGTTCAAAGCGTCTTTCGACCTGCTCGAACCCCTGGCGCATCAGCTCGCGCTGATGCTTGAGCTCTTCCTCAACCCTCACCATGCGCTCGCGCAGCTCGATCTCATACACCGCGGGCGGCTTGCCGAGCGAGACCTCGACGAGCCACTCGCCGAGATGCTCCTTGATGAAGGCGATATCTTCTTTGGCTAAGGCCATGAACCGAACCTCCTCGGGGCTTAAACCGCGCTCGGTGCGGTATGCGTAGTGTGTTGGATCGGCTTGACCGCGCCGGCCCCGACGACCGCCGGAGCTGACGCGACTTAAACTATTGAAAAAAATTAAATTTAAACCGCGTCTCGCCAAGATCAAGGAAGTCTCCGGCGCGAAACACACAATGAAAATGACGCATTTCGCTCTGGACGCGGTTTAACTCCCCATCGACGCACCGGCTCGATGCGTGCAGGCTCGCAGGAGAGCGCCGATGTTTCTTGGAACCCGCGGACTCCCGAGCCGATAAACACGGATTGTTGCGCAACCCTACCCCGGAGATCCGGTTGCCGCAAGCACACGCTTGGGCTTGCTTGAGATCTCCCTGACCGGGATACTAATGCTATGTCGTTCAGCACCTCGCTCACCAACCATTTCCTGATCGCGATGCCGGGTCTTCAGGATCCGAATTTCTCGCGAACGGTGACCTATGTCTGCGAGCACACCGATCAGGGCGCCATGGGCATCGTGATCAACCGCCCGCTCGATGTCCGGCTCGGGGAGCTTCTGGACCAGCTCGAGATCGTCGCGTTGCGCCCGAGCGTGGAGCAGATCCCGGTCTACCAGGGTGGACCTGTCCAGACCGACCGGGGTTTCGTGCTGCACACCTCCGGGCCGACCTTCGACTCGACCCTGAGCATCACATCGGATATCAGCGTCACCACGTCGCGCGACGTCCTCGAGGCCATCGCTTCGGGCGAAGGTCCGGAGCAGACCCTGGTCGCCTTGGGTTATGCCGGCTGGGGCAGCGGTCAGTTGGAGCAGGAGATGAGTGCCAACGCCTGGCTGAGCGGTCCGGCCAGTCACGAGATCATCTTTCGGATGGATCCGAGTGCCCGCTGGCTCGCCGCGGCACAACTGCTGGGGGTCGACCTCAACCTGCTCAGCGGCGAAGCCGGGCACGCGTAGATCGGGTCCGGACGGCCACCCATCGGATCGAGCACGTTCGAGCACCGCATGACCACCCTACTGGGCTTCGACTTCGGTCCGCGCAAGATCGGTATCGCGGTCGGCCAGACCATCACAGGCTCGGCCACGCCCCTCGCGACGCTGCGCAGCCGCAACGACAAGCCGGATTGGGACGGTATCGCTGCCTTGGTGCGCGAGTGGCAACCCGAGGCATTCGTCTTGGGGCTGCCCTTTACCATGGACGACAAGGAGGTCGATTGGTCCGCTCAGGTCCATCGGTTCGGGCGCCAGCTCGAAGGACGTTTCCGGCTCGCGGTGCATCTCATCGACGAGCGCTTGACCTCGATCGAGGCGCGACGGCAGCTCGCACAGACCCCGCGCGGACGCTCCGCGGACCGGGATGCGGTCGATGCCGTTGCCGCCGCCCTGATCCTGGAAACCTGGCTGTGCGAGCATGACGCTGGGTCGAGTAGAAACACGTAGGATGGGTAGAGCGAAGCGAAACCCATCCAGCCCGCGCCAAAGGCATCGGACCGAAACCGGAGAACACTGCGGTTTGGAGGATGGGTTTCGCTGACGCTCTACCCATCCTACGCCTCGACTCACCGGCTACTCACCACTTGAGCATCCTGACCATCAAGCACCCAACCCAGAGCATTCGTCAGTGATCAATTCCGAGATCTGGAAGGACAGCGCCGAGATCGACGGCATCATCGGCCGGATGGCCGATGAGCTGCGCTCTCTCATCGCCGAGCGCGCAATCCAAGCCCCGCTGATGATCGGCATCCACACCGGCGGGGTCTGGGTTGCGGATCGGCTGCACGAGGTGTTGGAGCTGACCGAGCCGCTTGGCCATCTGGACATCTCCTTCTACCGCGACGACTTTACCCGCATCGGGATGCATCCGCAGGTGCGCCCCTCGTATCTGCCGGTCGGGATCGACGATCGCCATCTGATCCTGGTGGACGATGTCCTGCAAAGCGGTCGCACCATTCGCGCCGCCCTGAATGTCCTGTTCGACTACGGCCGGCCGGCCTCGGTCATCCTGGTCACGCTCTCCGAGCGCGACGGGCGCGAGCTGCCGATCGAGCCGAATGTCGTCGGCCTGCATGCCAAGCTCGAGCCGGGCGAACAGATCAAGCTCAGCGGTCCGCACCCGCTCGTTCTCCTGCGCGGGCAGAGCGCGAAGACATCGTCGGCCAAGACCGACAAGACCTCGGCCGCCCCTCCTGCTGCAAGCGCCAAGGACGAGGCCCGTCGATGAAGACAGGCCACCAGCAGCTCGACGGCCAGGGCAACCTCAAACACTTTCTGACGATCGAAGGGCTGAGCCGAGCGCTCTTGGTCGAGATCCTGGACCGTGCCGAAGGCTTTCTCGGGGTGACGCAACAGGCGGTCAAGAAGGTCCCGCTGTGCCGCGGCAAGGTCGTCGCGAATCTCTTCTTCGAGACCAGCACCCGCACCCGCACCACCTTCGAGCTGGCCGCAAAACGGCTCTCCGCGGACGTGCTCAACCTCAACATCTCCACCTCGGCCACCGCCAAAGGCGAGACCCTGCTCGATACGCTGCGCAACCTCGAGGCGATGCAGGTTGACATGTTCGTGGTGCGCCACGCCTCGAGCGGTGCGGCCCATTTCATCGCCGCCCATGCGGCACCGCACGTGAGCGTCATCAATGCCGGGGACGGGCGCTATTCCCACCCCACTCAGGGGATGTTGGACATGTTCACCATCCGCCGCCACAAGGGGGATTTTGCGAAACTTCGGGTGGCCATCGTCGGCGATATCCTGCACTCGCGTGTCGCGCGCTCACAGATCCTCGCACTCAATACCTTGGGGGCGGCCGAGGTGCGCGTGATCGGCCCGCGCACCCTGATTCCGGCATTCGCCGAGGAGGCGCTCGGGGTGCGGGTTTTCCACGAGCTGCGCGAGGGGATCCGCGATGTCGACGTCATCATCATGCTGCGCCTGCAACGCGAGCGCATGACCAACGCGCTCCTGCCGAGCGAGCATGAGTACTTCCAGCTCTACGGCCTCACCGAAGAGCGCCTCGGCGTGGCCCATCCCGAGGCCATCGTGATGCATCCCGGGCCCATCAATCGCGGGGTCGAGATCGAGTCACAGGTCGCCGATGGACCCCGCTCCGTGATCCTCGAGCAGGTCACCAACGGGATCGCGATCCGCATGGCGGTCATGTCCATGTGCATCGGCACTCAAAACATCGCCATGCAGGCGGACGGCAAGACGGATGGTGAGCCCAATGGCTGAGGTCGGCCGAATCAGTATTCGCGGCGGGCGCCTGATCGACCCGGCCAACCGGCTCGACCGAGAGGTCGACGTGCACCTTGCCGACGGGCGCGTGCTCGCGATCGGCGAGGCGCCGCTAGGATTTGAACCGGAGCGCGTTATCGATGCGCGAGGACTGATCGTCTGCCCGGGTTTCGTAGACCTCAGCGCCCGGCTGCGCGAGCCCGGTCTCGAGCAGAAGGCGACGATCGCGAGCGAGACTCGGGCGGCGGCGGCGGCCGGGATCACGACGCTCTGTTGCCCGCCCGACACCTCCCCCGTCATCGATACCCCGGCCGTCGCGCAATTGATTCGGCAGACCGCGCAGCGACACGGCTTCGCGCGTGTCGTGCCGGCCGGCGCCATGACCCGAGACCTCGACGGCAAACAGATCACCGAGATGGCCGCGCTCAAGCTCGCCGGCTGCCCGGTGTTGAGCCAGGCCGATCGGCCGATTCGCAGCGCCCAGGTGCAGCGACGTGCGATGGAGTATGCCGCGACCTTCGGACTGACGCTCTTTCTGCATCCGCAAGACCCGGACCTGACCAGCGGCGGCTGTGCTCACGAAGGCCGCGTGAGCGCCCGGCTAGGGCTTCCCGGCATCCCGGAGGCCGCCGAGACGGTCGCCGTCGCCCGCGACCTCGCATTGGCCGGCCAGACCGGCGCACGCATCCATTTCCGTGGTCTCTCAACCGCACGGGCGACCGTCATGCTGGCTGCGGCACGCGGCCGAGGGGTGCAGGCGAGCGGTGACGTCGCCATCCACCAACTCTTTCTCACCGAAGAGGATCTGGACGGCTTCGACGCCAACTGTCATCTGGTACCGCCGCTGCGCACCCGAGCGGACCGCGATGCCCTGCGTCATGCGCTGGCGGCCGGGGAGATCGGCGCCATCTGCTCGGACCACCAGCCGCACGATGCCGATGCCAAGCTGCTCCCCTTCCCCGAGACCGCACCGGGCATCTCGGGGCTCGAGACCTTGCTGCCGCTCGCGCTGCGGCTGGTGACGGAAGGCGTACTCGATCTGCCGGGCGTTGTCGCCCGACTCACTGTCGGTCCCGCCGAAATCTTGGGTCTGGACCTGGGACATCTCTCGCCCGGGGCGACCGCGGATGTCTGTCTCTTCGATCCGAATGATTGCTGGATACCGACGCCGGAGACACTCCTAAGTCACGGCGAAAACAGCCCCTTTCTACACAAGCAGATGCACGGGCGCGTCATGGCCACGGTGCTGGATGGACACATCGTCTTCGAGCGGACGAGCGATCGCTGATCGAGGCAGGACCGGTTCCCAATCAACCGTTCAAGACAAGTGATCCATCTTAGCCCCTCTCCCCTCGCGGGAGAGGGGTTGGGGAGAGGGGGAGAATGATCCGCAACGGCTAAGTTGTTTCTGAACCGTTACCAAGCCGCCTCAACCGCCGGACTCAAGAGCCTCCGGGTTCATGACCTGCATGGTCTCCTCGCCCATCCCCATCACCAAGACGCCGCGGCCCGTGGCACGACGCACGACACTCGCGTCCGGATAGAGACTCGCCAGGATGCCGACGGCGCGACGATCGGCGTACTCCGGAAAGACGCGGGGGATCTCGGCAAGCCGTTCGAGAATCCCCTCGACATGCGCATCCGTCAGGCGTGACTTGGTCTCGTTGACCAAGACCACGTCGGGGCAGACCAGAAGCGCATCGTACTCGCGGGTCTCACTGCCGAAGCGGCGCACGACGCGGACCCCGAACAGATCCGCCACGGGACAAGAGAACAGCTCGGCCGCCACCCGCGGAAGATTGGGCGCCACGATGTCCTCGACCAGCGTGCCGAGGCGATTGGCGAGATCGCCCCATTGCTTGTTCATACGCTGACGTTCCCGTCTGTTTTCGTCTTTGAACGCGAGCATCTCCTCGGACAGGCGGGCAAGCGACATCTCCGTGCGCATCGCCTGGTAGCTCAGCTCCTTCATGTATTCCCGCAGCGTGTCGACCTCTTGTTTGAGTGCGGCTTGTCCCATAACGATGACCCTCCAACGCAATCCTGTTGAACGCGTGAAAGCATAAACCTAAAAGGAGGAGAGAGGAGTGAGGAGAGAGTGGTGAGTGGTGAGTGGTGAGTGGTGAGTCTCGAGGGGAAGACCTCGCGGCCTCCTCTCTCCTCTCTCCTCTCTCCTCTCTCCTCTCTCCTCTCTCCTCTCTCCTCTCTCCTCTCTCCTCTCTCCTCTCTCCTCTCTCCTCTCTCCTCTCTCCTCGCTCCTCTCTCCTCGCTCCTCGCTCCTCGCTCCTCGCTCCTCTCTCCTCTCTCCTCTCTCCTCGCTCCTCGCTCCTCGCTCCTCGCTCCTCGCTCCTCGCTCCTCGCTCCTCGCTCCTCGCTCCTCGCTCCTCTCTCCTCGCTCCTCGCTCCTCTCTCCTCGCTCCTCTCTCCTCGCTCCTCTCTCCTCGCTCCTCTCTCCTCGCTCCTCTCTCCTCTCTCCTCTCTCCTCTCTCCTCTCTCCTCTCTCCTCTCTCCTCTCTCCTCTCTCCTCTCTCCTCTCTCCTCTCTCCTCTCTCCTCGCTCCTCGCTCCTCGCTCCTCGCTCCTCGCTCCTCGCTCCTCGCTCCTCGCTCCTCGCTCCTCGCTCCTCGCTCCTCGCTCCTCGCTCCTCTCTCCTCGCTCCTCGCTCCTCTCTCCTCTCTCCTTGCTCCTCGCTCCTCGCTCCTCGCTCCTCGCTCCTCGCTCCTCGCTCCTCTCTCCTCTCTCCTCGCTCCTCGCTCCTCGCTCCTCGCTCCTCGCTCCTCGCTCCTCGAAAACTCCGTGCCTTCCGGCTAGACTCGTCGCGTCCTCTCGCCTGGAGCCCGTCGTGCCCCCGACCTCGACTCATTCTTTCCCGGATTTTTCCCGCGCCCGTATTCTGGTGGCCGGCGACCTGATGCTCGACCGCTATTGGAGCGGCGCGACCCGTCGGATCTCGCCCGAGGCCCCGGTGCCGGTGGTCCACGTCGCGCGGGTTGAAGACCGCCCGGGCGGTGCGGCGAACGTGGCGCTGAATCTGGCCGCGCTGGGCTGCCATGTCACCCTGACGGGCGTGACGGGCGACGACGAAGCGGCCGACGTGCTGACCGCACGACTCGATGCGCACGCCATCCACACCCGACTGCACAGACGCACGGATGTGCCCACCATTACCAAGCTGCGGGTCTTGAGCCAGCATCAACAACTGATCCGCTTGGATTTCGAGGCGCCCTTGACGCCGCTCGGCGACGACCCGCTGCCGGAACTGGTTTCCGAGGGGCTCGATGCCTGCGACCTCCTGGTGCTCTCGGACTACGCTAAAGGGACGCTGGCCGACCCGCAGCGTCTCATCGCGCTGGCCCTGGCAGACGGCAAACCCGTGCTCGTAGACCCCAAGGGACTCGATTTCACAGGCTACCGCGGCGCCACGCTCCTGACCCCGAACCGGGCCGAGCTGGAAGCGATCGTCGGTGTCTGCGCCGACGACATCGCGCTGATCGAGCGGGGCCAGCGGTTGCGTGCCGAGCTCGACCTGACGGCCATGCTGATCACGCTCGGCGAGCGCGGCATGCTGCTGCTGCGCCCGGAGAGCGAAGCACTGCACCTGCCGACGCGGGCTCGCGAGGTCTTCGACGTGACCGGTGCCGGCGACACCGTGATCGCGACCTTGGCCGCCGCACTTGGCGCGGGCGTCGCACTCGACGAGGCCTGCGCGCTGGCCAACTGTGCGGCCGGCCTCGCGGTCGGCAAATTGGGCACCGCGACGGTCGCCGCCCGCGAGTTGGAGCACGCCTATCGGGGCAGCGAATGGCATACGGTGCTGGACCAGGAGGCATTGGTCGACGCGGTCGAGGCGGCGCGCACGGCCGGCGAGCGGATCATCATGACCAACGGCTGCTTCGACATCCTGCACGAGGGCCATGTCGCCTATCTGCAGCAGGCCAAGCGGCTCGGCGATCGCCTGATCGTCGCCGTCAACGACGATGCCTCGGTGAGCCGGCTGAAGGGTCCGGAGCGACCGATCAACGGGGTCGAGCAACGCATGGCCGTGCTCGCCGGTCTGGCGTCGGTCGACTGGGTCTGCGCCTTCTCCGATGACACGCCCGAGGCACTCATCTGCCGGGTCAAACCGGACCTGCTGGTCAAGGGCGGGGACTACCGACCGGATGAGATCGCCGGAGCGGATTGTGTCCGCGCCAACGGCGGCGAGGTGCGCGTCCTCGATCTGCTACCCGGGCGCTCCACCACGCGGATCCTGAGCAACATCCGGGCTGCCGCGCCGCAGACCTGAACCCGTGCAGACGCGCCGCTCCGTACCGCACACCGAGACGACCCCCTCGCCGATGACCCGACCTCTCTACACGCTCCTGCTGCGCCTCCTGCTGCCACTCGCACTCCTTCGCCTCTATTGGCGCAGCCTCAAGTCCCCTGCGTATCGGCGGCGGGTGCGCGAGCGGCTCGCGCTCGGCCCCGCAGGGCCCGCAACGCAGGTCTGGATCCATGCCGTCTCGGTCGGCGAGGTCCAGGCCGCGGAGCCCCTGATCCGGCGCCTGCTCGAGCACGACCCGCCGCTGTCCGTCCTGGTGACGACCACGACACCCACAGGCGCCGAGCGTCTGCGCGAACGCCTCGGCGACAGCGTGGCGCACCGCTACACCCCCTACGATCTTCCGGGAATCCTCGACCGCTTCCTGGACCGAACAACCCCGGCGCTGCTGATCGTCATGGAGACAGAGATCTGGCCCAACACGCTGGATGCCTGCGCAACACGCGGCATCCCGGTGATCCTGGCGAACGCCCGGCTCTCGGAGCGCTCCGCTCAGGGCTATCGACGGTTCACACGCCTCACGCGCGAGACACTGCAAGACTTCGATCTGATCGCCGCCCAAGCCGAGCCGGACGCCCGGCGATTCATCGCACTGGGGGCCGATCCCGATCGGGTCCAGGTGACAGGGAGCATCAAGTTCGACCTACGACAGTCGGCGAGCCTGCTCGATCAGGCCGAGGCAATGCGGCGCGCGTGGGGCAGCCAACGTCCGGTGTGGGTCGCGGCCAGCACGCATGAAGGGGAGGATGGACCCGTCCTCGCGGCGCATCAACGCATTCGAACGGTCTTGCCCGAAGCCCTGCTGGTGCTGGTTCCGCGCCATCCGGAACGCTTCGATCGCGTTGCCGAAACGGTGACGCGACAGGGCATGGCACTCACCCGGCGCAGCCGACAGGAGCCCTGCACACCAAGCACGGCGGTGTTTCTCGGCGACACCATGGGAGAGCTCCCGATCTTTCTCGCCGCGGCCGACGCAGCCTTCATCGGCGGCAGCCTGGTGCCGACCGGCGGTCACAACCTCCTGGAGGCGTCAGCGGCGGGCGTTCCCGTCGCCATCGGCCCTCACCATTTCAACTTCGCGGCCATCACGCAGCTGCTGTGTGCTGAAGAAGGCGCGGTGGTGATCGACGACACCGAAGCGCTGGCGCGACTCATGACCTCCTGGCTGAGCGACGCCACCGAGCGGGCGCGCATCGGCGAGAACGGACGACGCGTCGTCGAGGCAAATCGCGGCGCACTCGATCGGCTCATGGCCCTGATCGAGGCCCGCTTGCCGTCGACGCGAGGCTAAACCGCGTCCAGAGCGAAATGCGTCGTTTTCATTTTGCGTTTGGCTTCGGAGATGTCCTCGATCCCCGTGAGACGCGGTTTAGAATTTAATATTTTTGAATACTTTAAACCGCGCCGGCTCCGACAATCGTCGAGTCTGCCGAGGCCGACCCCATCCAAAAACATCAAAGACCGCGCTGGGCGCGGTTTAACGTGGATCAACCAAGGGCGAGCGACGTTCGGGCCGATGGAAAGACCCGTCAGCGTCCGCCCCGGCACATCAATCCGCTGCCTTGAACAGCGACCAAACCTCGCGGAACTGGGCGTCGGTCGAGTCGCCGAGCCATTCGAATCCGACCGACTCGGTGCAGACGACTTGGGTCCCGGCATGGCGCATGCGATCCAGTACGTTCTGTTTGAATACGGATTTGCGCGAGATGATGGCATCGGCCGGAACGAACACCTGATACCCCCAACGCTGGAGCCCGGAGACGGTCTGAACGATACAGATGTGTGCCTCCATGCCCACGACGATCAACTGACGCCGGTCCGGATGGGCAGAGATGTTGCGCTCGAACCCGGGCGCGGTGCAGCAGGAAAAGGCGGTCTTCTCGGTCGCATCCGCGCCCTCGGGCATGTTTTCGCGGATGCTCGCCATGACCGGTCCGAGCCCTTTGGAGTTGTGCTGGGTCGCGATGACCGGGATGCCGAGGATCTTGGCGGCCGACACCAGCCGATTGATGTTCCCGACGACCAAGTCAAGCTCGTCGGCAGGCATTGCATGCGCCAAACGTTCTTGGGCATCGATGATCAGGAGCTGAGAAAAGGCTCTCTGACAGAGCGGCATCTGCGCTTGATGGGTACTCATGGCGTGTCCTCGCGATATTGTTATTGGATCGCCCGTGGCCGAAAACGCCCGTGGCGCAGAGGAGTGTGCGTCAGTTTCCCGACGGGAATCAAGGAAAAAGCGGCATCCCGTCCGAGCTGCACGAAGCCAGAGACCGGCTGCAGATCAGTAGACCGGCATCGCGGGATCCAGATCGCGCGCCCAGGCCGCAACGCCGCCGTCGAGATTGACCATGCGCGTAAAGCCCTGCTGCTCGAGGAACCGCGCGACCTGATAGCTGCGAATGCCGTGATGACAGATCACGACGATCTCTCGATTCGGATCCAACCGCGCCAATGCCCCTGGGATCTGCCCCATCGGGATGGATAAGGATCCCTCGATCCGACAGATCTGAAACTCCCACGGCTCGCGGACATCGAGCAAAACCGGCGGCTCGCCGTCCTCCGCCGCCAACAACTGCGCAACCTCTCCAGGCCCCATTCGACGCATCACCAACCCCCGTATTCAACCACGCCCGACGGGCATGCGTTTCCGAGGCTCGACCCGCCAACCCTCGGAAGGCGGCACCGGCACCCAGCCACTAGGACACGCGCCATCACTGATTCGATCGTCGCTTCACACTCTCCTGAACCGCGTCTGCTGCAACGCCCGTTGAATCGGACAACACCCAGCCCGGCCGAAAGCCCCGCATGACACACCGAACGCGGTTCAGCGCTGTTCAGAACTCAAAGGCATTCGCCTCGACGGCATTCTTCAAAGCAAGCGTCGAGGTCTCGAACAGCCCTTCTCGGGGAAAATCGCGCTCGCCGATACGGGTGATCAAGACAGCCTCCATCGCAGGCTCTACCCCGAAGATGCAGAACAAACGCCCGCCCGGGGCCAGTTGCCCTTGAAGGAGCGGCAAGGCAGCCTCGGTTGGCATCGATCCGGTCACGGCAATCACGTCGAACGGTCCACCCTCGACAGGCTCGCTCAGCGCATCGCCCGTGCGGATCTCGATCGAATCGAGGCCCAAGCCGGCCAATCGCGCGCGCGCTTCTTCGGCCAGATCCGCATCGATCTCGACCCCGATCACCCGCCCGCCGAGGCGATCCAGACAGGCGCTCACATAACCCGTCCCCGCACCGATCTCCAGCACCCGCTCGCCGGCCTGCACGTCGAGCGCCTGCAGCATGCGCCCGACAACCTTGGGCGCCAACATACAGACGCCCTCGCCGATCGGGATCTCGATATCCGCATAGGCGAGTCCCTGGTAGGCGTCGGGCACGAATGCCTCGCGCCGAATCTCCGCCATCGCCTCGAGGACCCGGTCGTCCAGGACGTTCCATGGGCGAATCTGCTGTTGAATCATGTTGAAACGCGCACGCTCGGCGGTGATGTCCATCGGAATCGAGTCCTCGTTTTCTTGTTCTGGGCGGCCCGGAAGCCTACTGAGTTTGGGCAGATCGAGCAACCGGGGATGGTGGTGAGCCTGTAGCCTGTAGTGGATGGGTAGAGCGAAGCGAAATCGATCCAGCCCGCGCCAAGGGCATCGGACCGAAACGGGGGATCGCGGCGGTTTGGAGGATGGGTTTCGCTGACGCTCTACCCATCCTACGCGTTCATCAAGGCGTTCAGCTTGTTTCTGAATCGCCACTTACTCGACCACCTGCGCATAGCCCTCGCTGCGCACGCCCTGCAGCAAGGAGTCGACCTCGCTCGTAGAGATGCCGAGCATCTGCAGGGCTTCCGCCCCGAGGCGCAGGCTGCTTTCGATCGCCTCGGGGTAAGCCAGCGTCGCACCGGCGCGGATGAGACTTCCGCAGGCTTCCAGATCCCGCGCGCGGGCGATCACGGGCACCTTCGGGTAGGCCGTGCGGATATGCGACACCGCCCGCAGGGCGGTCGGTCCGTGATCGATGGTCAGGATCACCAGGGCCGCCTTGTCCACTTGAGCGGCCTCCAGGAGTTCCACATCCCCGATATCGCCGAAATAGACCGCGCGGCCGTCCTGCTCCCCGCGCTCGACATGCACTGGGTTGGTGTCGAAGGCGATGAAGGGGATGTTGTTGGCCTCCAACAGGGTCGCGACCGTATGACCGACCCGCCCGTAGCCCGCAATGACGACCCGACCCACCTGCCCAGCCTGCCCCGCGGGAGTCGCCGGGTACTGGAAGGTCGTCGGAGCCACCGATCGGTGCTCGAGGCGCCGCGCAGAGAGGTCGCCGATCCGCACCAGCAAAGGCGTCAGCAACATACTGACCGAGATGACGCTCACGGCGATGACGAAGGTTGCGTCGTCGATGACCCCGAGCGCCTTAGCCGAGCCGAAGAGGACGAAGCCGAACTCCCCGCTCTGGGCCAACATGAAGGCGACGCGGGTCGCCGTCCCGCGCGGCAGCCCGAAGGCGATGCCGATCAACAGGAGCACGACCAACTTGATGGCGAGGATCACGACGACATGCTGGGCCAGCAGCAGCGGCTGAGCCGCGATCGCCTCCAGGTCGATCGACATCCCGACAGCGACGAAGAAGAGGCTCATCAATAACCCCTTGAAGGGCTCGATCTGGGCCTGGATCTGAAAGCTGAAGCGCGAGGTCGAGAGGAGCATCCCCATCATGAAGCCGCCGAGCGCCATCGAGAGCCCCGCCTCATGCATCGCCCCGGCCGCCAAAAAGACCGCCAGAAGCACGACCAGGGTAAAGGCTTCGCGGTTGTGCTGACGCAGCAGAGACCTGAGCGCGAAGGGCACCAGGTATCGACCGAAGCCGAAGACCAAGGCGACCATCCCGGCAACGACGAGGATCTGCTTCAAGAAGGGGACGTCCGAAGACAGGGTACCGACATCCGAGAGGATCGGCACAATTGCGAGCAGCGGCACCACGGCCAAGTCCTGCATCAAGAGGACAGCGAAGGCGGCGGTCCCGTGGCGGGTGGCGAGATCGCCGCGTTCGTGCAGCAGCTGCATGACCAGCGCGGTTGAGGAGAGCGCCAAGGTCAGCCCCATCAAGAGCGCTGCCTGCCAAGAGTAGTCGTAGAGCGCGATGTAGCCCGCCACCAAAAAGCCGGACGCCAGGATCTGCGCCGAGCCCATCCCGAAGACCTCGCGTCGGAGCGCCCAGAGTCGTCGCGGCTTCATCTCCAGACCGATCAGGAAGAGCAGCATCACCACGCCCAGCTCGGTGAAATTGCGCACGTCCTCGACATGCGCCGTCACCGATGGGCCGGGCGAGTGCGGTCCGACGACGATCCCCGCCACCAAGAGCCCCAAGATGGAGCCCAGCCCCAGATGCTTGAACAAGGCAACGGCCAGCGCCGCCACAGTGAGCAGCGAGATTGCCGAAAGGACAAAGCTGTTGAGCTCCATGTCGCGACTCTTAAACCGCGCCCAGCGCGGTATGCGAAGTTTTTGGATGGGATTGGCCGCGGCAGACGTGACGACCGCTGGAACCTGCGCGGTTTAAAGTATTAAAAAATATACAATTCTAAACCGCGCCCCCGCTAAGGGTCGTGGATGGACCAAACGTCGAACTCACTTGAAAGTGAGCATCTCGCTCTGGGCGCGGTTTATCCTATGGCGTTCGGTCGAGACATTCCCCGAGAGACAGGACGCCATGCCATCTACCCCACCCCGGCGACCGAGGGTCGCCGTCGCCGGTGCCAGCGGCTTTATCGGTACCGCGGTTTGCCGCGCCCTGACGGACGCCTTTTCGGTTCGGGCGCTGACACGATCGCCCGCCCGGGCACACACGCCCGACGCGGATCAGCGCGTGACCTGGCGCCATTGCGATCTCTTCTCCGCGTCCGACTTGGTCGAAGGGCTCACGGACTGCGATTATGCCGTTTATCTGGTGCATTCGCTGGCGCCCTCGTCGCGCCTGACGCAGGCCAAACCGCGCGACATGGACCTCATCCTGGCCGATAACTTCGCACAGGCCGCGGCGGCGAACGGGGTCAAGCAGATCATCGTGGTCGGCGGGTTGATCCCGGACAGCTTTCGGATCTCGCCTCTGCTCTGGAGTCGGCGCGAGGTGGAGCTGGTGCTGGCCTCGCGCGGGACCCCGGTGACGGCGCTGCGTGCCGGACTGGTCGTCGGCCCCGGTGGGTCGGCCCCGCGGCTGCTGGTGGATCTGGTCAGGCGCCTGCCGCTGCTCTTGCTGCCGCCGAGCGCCCGTTCGATGACGCGGCCGATCGCGCTGGTGGATCTGGTTCGGGCGGTGCGCCACTGCCTAGGGCAGCCGGAGACCTGTCGGGGCGCATACGATATCGGCGGTCCCGAGTGCTTGAGCTATGAAGAAATGCTGCGTCAAACGGCCGATGTGCTCGGGCTTCGAAGACGCATCCTGACCCTGCCTTGGATGCCGCTCTGGCTGGCCTCGGCGACCGCGCGGTTCTTCAGCGGCGCCCCTTCGGCCGTCGTCGGCCCAGCCCTGGAAAGCTTGCCTCAGGACACGGTGATTCGCGACAACCCGATTCAGCGCGCGATCGACCCGGCTGCAATCCCCTTTCGCGAGGCGTTGCGCGCGGCGCTCGCCCCGTCGGGTCGACGCCTGTTGCCGAGCCCGCGTCAGCCGATCGAGGGTCAGAGCCGCGAGCTGATGCGCCGTGCGCGGCTGGTGCGCTCCATCCAGCGGGTGATTTTGCCGCCCGGTCAGGATGCCGCCTGGGTCGCCGGCAATTACTTCCGCTGGCTCGGCGCCTGCTGTTGGCCCATGGTCTGCACCCACATCGACGAGACGGGTCGATGCAGCGTCTTCATCCGCTTCCCGCGCCTGCACCTGTTGACGCTCCAATGGCTCGCCGAGGAGAGCAGCCCGCAGCGTCAGGTCTACGCCATCGTCGGCGGTCTCCTGAGCCGGCCCGACGGGCAGGGGCGTGCCCGATTCGAGTTCCAGACCCTATTGGACGATCGCTACACCATGGCGGCCATCCACGACTTTGCACCCGCCCTTCCCTGGTACGTCTATCTCTGGACCCAGGCGGTCGCGCATCTTCTGGTCATGCGGCGGTATCAGAGGCGGCTCGCGCGCTTGGCGCGGTGAGGCGCCTGCCTCTTCAGCCTCCTGCCTCTTCAGCCTCCTGCCTCCTGCCTCCTGCCTCCTGCCTCCTGCCTCCTGCCTCCTGCCTCCTGCCTCCTGCCTCCTGCCTCCTGCCTCCTGCCTCCTGCCTCCTGCCTCCTGCCCCTGCCTCCTGCTGATAGCTGTCGGCTGGCGGCTGGCGGCTGGCGGCTGGAGGCTGGAGGCTGGCGGCTGACCTCAGAGATACGGCGTCAGCATCCCCCCGAGATCCACCCGCGCGCGCAGACGCCGACACAACATGAAAGCGCCCATGAACTTGCGGTGCAGGAACATCGTCTCGGATGCAGGCACGGTGCTGAAGGCGCCCGAGTAGAACATCTCGCGGCCACGTGCGTAAACGCGCTCGAAGAGGTCTGAGACGCCGAAATCGTAGCGCCCCGGGCTGCGCAGCGGCTCGCTGGAGATGCGCAAGAGGTCGATGAGCGCGTTCACCTGCTCGCTCGGGTCGTTTGCGCCGACATAGCCCAGATCGATCGAGGCCGCACGCATCGCAGCACGGTCGTCGGCGAATGCAGCACGAGCGAGCTGTCGATAGCGCTCCACGAGTTCCGACCCCACCGGCAACGCGGCGCCGAAATCGAGCAGCACGATCCGCCCGCTGTTGGCATCGTAGAGATAATTGCCGAAGTTCGGGTCGGATTGGACGAGACCGAACGCGAAGAGCTCGCGCATGGACAGGCGTGTCAACGCCGTTGCGGCGCGGTCGCGCTCCTCGCAGCTGTAGCCGCTGTCGGCCAAACGGTCGACCGGGACACCCTCGGCGAAATCCATCGCCAGCACGCGCGATGTGGAGAGGTCGCGATGCACGCGCGGGACGAGGAAGTCCGGGTCTGCGCCGACACCGGCCCCATACGCCTCGAGCGAATCCGCCTCGGCGCCGTAGTCGGCCTCCTGATGGAGTTGTCGGCGTGCGCCCTCCAAATAAGGCGTCAGGTCGATGCCCGTCGGGGCCATGCCGAGGGTCCGGGCCAGGAAGGCGAGGTTGTCGATGTCGCTGTCGATGCTCTCGCGCACACCCGGAAATTGGATCTTGAGCGCGAGCTGACGCCCGTCGCGCGTCTCGGCCCGGTGCACCTGCCCGATCGAGGCGGAGGCCACGGGCGTGAACTCGAACCGCTTGAACCTCTCGTTCCAGCCCGGTCCGTATTCGCGCTCCAGGACCCCGGCGAGCTGGCTCATCGGCATCGGCTCGGCACGCTCGCGCAAGGCGCTCATGATCTCCGCGGCCTCGGGCGTGAAGATGTCCGAGCCGTCCATGGACATGAGCTGCCCCATCTTCATGACGGCACCGCGCATCCTCGCGAGCCGATCGGTAAAGCGACGGGTGTGCTCGGGCGAGAGCCGGATTCTCGACGGCTCGGCGCTACGACGGGTCCGGGCAAGCTCCATCAGACCCTTCACGCCGATCCCGGCGGCGAGATCCCCGGTGGCACGTCCGAGGTGCCAAAGGCGACTCAGACGCGTGCTCGGGACGGCCATGCCGGGTCGGGTCGGTGTCGTGGGCATCAGGTTTCCTCGGAAAAGAATCGGCGGCGTCCGGATCCTGTCCAGACGAGAGGTTGGACATGGTAGCGAGTGATCCGCAGTGCAACGATGCGGAATCGCATTAAACCGCGCCTCCTCTACGGAGCCGTGAATGCACCAAACGTCTAAGTCACTCGAAAATGAGCATCTCGCTCTGGACGCGGTTTAGCGTCGCCAGAACCGCTTGGCCGGAACCGTTGCGCATACCGACCGCCGTTGCTAGCATTTTGCTTGCAACCCTGTTCAGCGAGAGCGCCGATGCACACACTGGTCCTGCGCAACGTCCCCGACGACATCTACCGGCAACTGAAGGAGTCCGCCGCGATCCACCGCCGCTCCATGACGCAGGAAGCGATCCTCTCTCTTCAAGCCGGGCTGGAAGGACAAGACGCCTCTCGGGCGAGAGCGTCGCCCGAGGAGACGTTGGACTGGCTGCGACGCGAGGTCTGGCCCCTGCCCGTACTCGACCGGCGCACGGACGACGAGATCCTCGGTTACAACACCGATGGCCACTTCGCCTAAACCGGCGCATCACTTGGTGATTGACCTGGCAGTCGACACCAGCGCGCTGACCGCGGTCCTCCTCGGCGAGCCCGAAGCCGCCGGCATCCTGCACCGGTTGGCCGAAGCAACCCGCCCCGGACTCTGCGCGCCCAATCGCACCGAGCTCTTTTTGGTGATCCAATCGCGCCTCGGCGATCCCGGAGTCGAGCGCGCCAAGCAATTCCTGCGCATGCAGCGAATCCGAACGATTCCGCTGGACGAAGCGCTGGCCGATGCCGCGGCCGACGCGTACCGACGATTCGGCAAGGGGCGGCACCCCGCAGGGCTCAATTTCGGCGACTGCTTTTCCTACGCCCTGGCGATCCGCGCGCAGGCCCCGCTTTTGTATAAAGGCGATGATTTCGCGCAGACGGACCTGCAGTCCGCAGCACTCCGAGCTGCGAATCAAACTTGATCCAGCGGCAAGCCGCGCAGATAATACTCTGTTAGTTTGCTGTTACTTCGCGAATCCCCCTGGATGGTCCGCCGGACTTCCCGCCGGACGCGCCATTCTTTCGAGGCCCCACGATGGACACCCCCGACACGAGTATCGGCTTCGGCCAGCTCGGCCTAGCCCCCGCAATTGCCAAAGCGGTCGAGGATCTCGGTTACGAGACACCGACACCCGTTCAACTCCAATGCATCCCTCACCTGCTCGCCGGACGCGACCTACTCGGCCAAGCCCAAACCGGTACCGGCAAGACCGCCGCCTTCGCCCTGCCCTTGCTCAGCCGCGTCGATCCCACGCAGCGCGGACCCCAGGTCCTGGTGCTCACGCCGACCCGCGAGCTTGCGTTGCAGGTCGCCGAAGCCTTCCAAGGCTACGCCCAGCATCTGAAGGGCTTTCTCGTGCTGCCGATCTACGGCGGACAAGCCTATGGCCTGCAGCTCAGCCAGCTCAAACGCAATCCGCAGGTCATCGTCGGTACGCCCGGGCGTGTGATGGACCATCTCAAGCGCGGCACCCTGGCGCTGGACATGCTCAAGACGTTCGTCCTGGACGAGGCCGACGAGATGCTCAACATGGGCTTCGCGGAGGATATCGACTGGATCTTCGAGCAGACCCCGCCCGGACGCCAGGTCGCGCTCTTCTCCGCGACCATGCCCGCGGGGATACGCCGGGTCGCCCAGACCCGACTGTCCGATCCGGTCGAGATTCGCGTCACGGCCGACTCGGAGACGGTCGACACCATCGATCAGCACCACTGCGTCGTCACCCGCTTCCACAAGCTGGATGTGCTCACCCGCATCCTGGAGCTCGAGCCGTTCGACGGCATGCTCGTCTTCGTCCGCACCAAACATGCGACCGTTGAGCTCTCCGACAAGCTCAAGGCGCACGGTTTCGCCGCCGAGCCTCTGAACGGCGACATGAGCCAAGAGATGCGCGAGCGCACCGTCGAGCGCCTCAAGCAGGGCCATTTGGATATCCTGGTCGCAACCGATGTGGCCGCGCGCGGACTCGACGTGGAGCGGCTCAGCCATGTCGTGAACTACGACATCCCGACCGATCCATCCGCCTATGTCCACCGCATCGGGCGGACCGGGCGCGCCGGGCGGGCCGGGCGGGCCATCCTGTTGGTGGAGCCGCGCGAGCGCGGGCTGCTGCGCGCGATCGAGCGCACCATCCGGCGCAGCGTTCCGGCCATGGAGCCGCCCTCGGCCTCTCAGCTCAGCGAGTCGCGCATCGACCGCTTCACCGCCGAGCTGCGTAAGACCCTGACCGAGCAGGATCTCGACTTCTTCTACCGTCTGGTCGCACGACTGAGCACGGAGCAGGAGCTGGAGATGATGGACATCGCCGCGGCGCTGGCCTATCTCACTCAGCGCGAGCGTCCGCTCGATGTCAAAGCGGATCTGCCGCGCCCGGCGGCGACGCGGCCCGAGCGTCCGGAACGCGGCCCGCGCAGCGAGGGGCGCGAGGAGGGGCGTCCGCGCCCGGCCCGCAACGGTGACCGCGGAGCACCTCGTCAAGAGGGAGGACGCGAGGACAGTCGCGACCGGCCGCGTCCGCAAGGGCGCGGATCCGAGGGCCTGACCAGCTATCGGATCGAGGTCGGCCACCAGCACGGCGCCACCCCGCGTGAGATCGTCGGCGCCATCGCCAACGAGTCCGGGCTGGAAGGCCGCTATATCGGTCGGATCGACATCCGGGACGATCACTCGCTGGTCGATCTGCCGGAAGGCATGCCCCGCGAGATCTTCAACCATCTCAAACGGGTCTACGTCCGTGGGCAGGCGCTGCGGATCTCGCTCGCGGATGGCTCGGCAGGTGGAACACGGCGCAGCGGGGGAGAAAACCCCGACGGTGCTCGCCCCGATCAACCGACGTACGAGCGCAAGCCTCGTGAGCCTGGATTCCATCAGGAGCGGCGGCGCAAACGCACGGACCCCGGCTGAACCGCGTTCGCGGCTCGGCGAGTGACTTGAGTCCGGTGCGGACGTTTGAGTACCGCATTGGACTTGGAGTCGACGCGGTTCAGGAGAATCGGGAACGTGTCGGGATTTAAACCGCGTCCAGAGCGACATGCGTAAGTTTTCATTTTGCATTTGGCTCCGGAGATGTCCTCGAGCCCGGTGAGACGCGGTTTAAAATTGAATACTTTTTAAGACTTTAAACCGCGCCAATTCCGACAGTCGTCGGTGCTGGCGCGGCTAAGCCATTCCAACAAATGACGCATACCGCACCGGTCGCGTTTTAGGGGGAAAGGGGAAACGCAATCGGATTGTCGGGAAAAGGACATAGGGGCGGGGGATCGGCAACATTCAGGACGCCGCACGTCCGCTACCTGGCTGTGATCTTGGGATGTTACGGGTGGCGTTGTTCTTGCTTGGCTACTCGGTGTTCTCTCTCGGTCGCAATAGGTTCCCACGATGCTTCAACGACTCGCCGCCGCGCTCACGCGTGATGATCTGATTCCCTATCTCGGTCCCGGCGCGCTCGCCGGCGTGGTGGATACCGCCACCGGCGAGCCCATGCCGGCGGACAGCGACAGCCTCATCATCGCGATGAACAACGGCAAGCCCATGTCGCGGCGGCTCATGTGGGAGTTTCCCCGTGCGGCGATGGATGTGGAGCTCAAACGCGGCCGCAGTGCCGTCAACCGCTTTCTGGATTCCACCTACGGCCAGCGCACTTGGACGCGCGCACCCCTGCACGACTGGCTGAAGGACCTGCAGCCGCGTTACGTTATCGACATCAATCGGGATACCCAGTTGCAGGATTCCTACCTCGGGGTCCCGCATACCCTGGTGCGCGGGATCGCGCGCATCGCCGGAACCGATTATCGCTTCCGGCTCGACCACTACGACGGGGCGGCCTATCGCCAGGTCGAATTGGACGAGGTCGATCAGCGCCTTCCCGTACTCTTCAAGCCGATGGGCAGCCCGCGACCGAACGCGACCTATATCGCCTCGGATGCGGACTTCGTGGATTACCTCACCGAGCTGATGGGCGGATTCGGGATCCCCGCGTTTCTCAAGACCTATCGGCAGGACCGTCAGTACCTGTTTCTGGGACTGCGGCTGCTGCGCGATACCGAGCGCATGGTGATGTCGGACCTGATCTACGGGGCAGGAACGCCGGCCGGTTGGGCGCTGATCCCGGATCCAACCGACAAGGAACGGCGGTTTTGCGAGAGCAAGGGGGTCGAGGTGGTCGAGGCGGATATTCCGGATTTGCTTGCTGCTGCGAGCCAAGGCGACACGGTCGCGGAGTTGATTCCGGCAACGCACGAGGTCGGTTGCTGAACTGAACCGCGTCCGGTGGACCCATGCGAGGTCTTCGGACTGGATCGCCGTGGTCTGTGCCCACAGACGTCGGTGGTGACGCGGTTCAGGATGTTAAACGCGGTAAAAAGAGAGTGAGGGTGAGATGACTTTACCCAACACGCGTCGATTCTGCTCCCCGGGATAGACGACTTGCAGTCGTCCTCGTCCACGGGCCTCGCTCGCACGACCGTCGCGTCAGGCAACGCCTGAAAGGAGAGGACGATCGGGATTGGATGAGCAAAACGGATACCGGTGCCAAAGCGCGTTCGGCGCGGTTCTCGAGTGCCTCGCGTTGACCGCGACCTCGCGGGCCGTCGGGCCGGCTGAAGAGGACGACTGCAAGTCGTCTATCCCAGGGGTGTCGCCGCTTCGCGACGACCGTCGGCGTCACTTCCGACCCATCGTCTGCGCAGTCGGGATGTTGATTCCCGGAAATCGCCTAAGTCACCGTTCAAGGATTCGTTTTCAGTCACTCACCACTGCAGTAGGGGACCATGGATCGCCTCATGCTGCGCCGCGGTACTGCGACACTACGCCTCAGATGTCGGCGTCGGGATCGATGCCGAGGGCACGTAGTCGTGCGGCGAGACGCTCTGCACGTTCGTGCTCTTGTTGTGCCAGTGTTGCTTGCTCCTGCGCCCGCGTGATCGCGTGATCGGCGCGCCGCGAGAACTCGATCGAGGTCAAAAAGGGACGACCGTTCGGACCAAAGATCTCCAGAGTCTCGGGCGTGAGCGCAAAACGGATCCCGAGCCGCGGGCTGGCCCAGCCGTTGATGTGACTGATCGGGCATAGCCGCTCGCCTTGACGGATCCACAACTCGAGACGGTTGGTGCCGGGGTCGTAGAGGTAATACTCCTCGACGCCGTAGAGCGCGTAGTAGGCCAGTTTATCGGCCATCTCCTTGAGGCTGTTGGCGGGCGACAGGATCTCGAAGACAACCTGCGGTGCCACTCCGCCCTCTTCCCATTGCTTGTAGCAGCCGCGTCGGCCCTTGGGCCGCCCGAAGACAACCATGACATCCGGTGCGACGGGGCCGGAGACACGCCGATCCGAAACCGGATACCAAAGCAGATCGCCGGCGACAAAGACGTCCGGCCGATCGGCGAAAAGGATCTCCAGGTTTTCCTTGATCTTGACGATCCAGTCGAACTGCTCCGTGTTCTCCGCCATCGGCTGTCCATCGCTCTCGGGGTAGGGATCGTCCGGATCGAAATAGGCCAGCGGGTTCACGTGGATTGCTCCATCGCCGCGACCTTCGCCATCACCATGGCTTCGAGATCCTGCTTGAAGAGGACGATCCGCTCGCGCACCTGGGCGTCCGAGGCGCCGATGATCTGGGCGGCGAGGATGCCCGCATTCTTGGCACCGTTGATGGCGACCGTGGCCACCGGCACGCCGGCCGGCATCTGCACGATCGAGAGCAAGGAGTCCTGCCCGGAAAGGCTGGAGGTCTTCACCGGCACGCCGATGACAGGTAGCGGCGTGATGGCCGCAGCCATGCCGGGCAGATGTGCCGCACCGCCCGCGCCCGCGATGATGACGCGCAGGCCGCGCTCGACCGCCGTCTCGGCATACTCGTAGAGCCGCTTGGGCGTGCGGTGCGCCGAGACGATGGTCATCTCGTAGGGAATGCCGAGCTCGCCGAGCACGGTCGCTGCATCCTGCATCACCGGCAGGTCGGAATCGCTCCCCATGATGATGCCGACGCGGGCCGGGCGATCCGCCGACGACGTGGATGGATTGGATGTGGTCATGGGTGATCCTCTCCCGAGATCTCGATCAGACGACGGACCCGCTCGGCCTTGGCGCGGGCCTGCTCGATATCCCGATCCAGGACCGTGACATGGCCCATCTTGCGATAAGGCGAGGTCGCCGCCTTGCCGTAAAGGTGCAAGCAGACGCCGGGAATCGCCAAGGCTTCGGCCATTCCCTTGATGACGGGTCGCCCCCGGTGACCGGGCGCGCCCAGCAGGTTGATCATGGCCGCCGGGCAGAGCTGCTCGGTCGACCCCAGCGGCAAACCTACGACGGCGCGCAGATGCTGCTCGAACTGGTCGGTCATGTTCGCTTCGATGGTGTGATGACCCGAGTTGTGGGTGCGCGGTGCAACCTCGTTCACCAGCAGATCGCCCGCCTCGGTCAGAAACATCTCGACCCCGAAGATGCCCACACCGCCCAAGGCATCGACGGTGCGCACCGCGAGCTGCTCCGCGGCGGCAGCCGTCTCGGCGGGGATCTGAGCCGGTGCGAGCAACATTTCAAGGACATTCTCGCCCGGGCGAAAACGCATCTCGACCGCGGGATAGCAGCGGTGATCCCCGTCGAGCCCGCGCGCCACCAGCACCGCCAGCTCTTTGGCCGCGGGGATGAAGCGCTCCACCAGGGAGGGCACCGGAAGATGTGCGTCGAAGTCATCGGGGCCGTCCAGGATCGAGACACCGCGGCCATCGTAACCGCCGCGACAAGCCTTCTGCACGAGCGGATAGCCGAAGGCTGAGAATGCCTCGGCCGAGGGCTCGGGCATCGGCTCGAAGGGCGCGGTCGGGATGCCGGCCGCACTCAGCGCCCGTTTTTGAGTGAGCTTGTCCTGGATCAAGGCCAGGACAGTCGGAGGCGGTTGGATGTTGTGCCCCTCGCGCCCGAGCTGGATGAGTGTCTCGGCATCGATGTCCTCGATGTCGAAGGTGACGACATCGCAGGACTCGGCCAGCTCGCGCAGCTTGGCGGGGTCGTGATAGGCACCGACGATCTGATGCCCCGCGACCTGACCGGCCGGGGAGCCCGGCGTCGGGTCCAACACCACGCAGGTGCAGCCGATCCGTTTTGCGGCCTTGGCCATCATGCGGCCGAGCTGACCGCCGCCGATGATGCCGATACGTGCTATGGGGAGGGGGAAGACGTCCATGCGGTGAATCATCGGCGCTCGGGAGGAAATTGGAAAGCCCCCAGTTCCGCTGCGCGTTCTTCGCCGAGCACCGAACTCGATGCATCTGCACCGATGCGTGGAAAGGTTTATCCTTGAAAACACTGAAACAAGCAAAATCTGATGCGACCGGCACGGTTCCATCGGAATGCGCCGGCCAGCCGAACACCAGGCATTGTATTGTCAATGCCCTGCACCTGATGCCTTCGGGCACGGCGGGGCAACCCGAGCCCTGGTCTCGCCCGACACGAAGGCGCAACACAAGATCGCCGGAGAAGCATGCGCGGTCGCGACACACCGAAAATCCCCTCATCTCGAAGGATCGCACTTGCGACCCTGCTCGGCGCCCTTGTGTTTTCAGCCGGCGTGGTCATCCACACGGAAAATCAGCGTGTACAGCTGATGCGTGCGGATATCACCCTCCTCGCCGAGGCGTACGCAAATACCATCGCGGACATCATCGATCGCGCCCTGTCGGCGACCCATGCCTTGGCCGTGCTCGTCATGCAGGGCCAAGGCCGGATCTCTGATTTCCAAGAGATCGGCAAGGCGATGCTCCCCCACTATCCCGGTGTGGACGCCCTCTTCTTAGCACCCGATGGCGTCATTCGGGACGGGTTCCCACTTGCCGGCAACGAGCCGGTGATCGGCCTGGATCTGCTGAACGACCCCGAGCGCGGTGCCGATGCTCGATTGGCGCGGGATACCGGCCGCTTGACCCTGTCCAGCCCCGATAAGACGGCACAGGGCGAGCCAGGCATCACCGGAAGCCTGTCCGTCTTCCTCGATGATGAACAGGGCAACCCAGCCTTCTGGGGCTTTACCATCGCCCGCATGCCGTTCCCCGATGCGATCGCACCCGGCAGCCTGTCGCAGCTCGTGGATCGCGGCATCGCCTACCGACTTTGGAGCATCAATGCTGCAACCGGCGAGCATCAGCTTATCGACGCCTCGCCCATGGAGCCCATCTCTCCGGTGGAGGCACAGCTGGAGGTACCGAACGCCACTTGGACCCTGAGCCTCAGCCCGATCGACGGCTGGGGTGATCCGCTCGGACTCGGTGTGCGGATTGGACTGGCTCTGCTCTTCAGCCTCCTGTTGGCGACGCTGGCAAAACTGCTGGCCGACGCACGCACTCAAAAGGCGCGGCTGGCGATGAAGGTCGCCGAACGCACGGCCGAGGTCCGTGCGCGTGAGGCTGACCTGGAGCGCGCGGAGGAGATCGCGCAGGTCGGGAGCTGGGATTTCGATATCCAGTCAAACCGGGCGACCGCGTCGGCCGTCGCCTGCCGAATCACCGGCGTGCAGCCCGATACGCCCTTCAGCATCGAGCGCTTCCTGGAACAGGTTCACCCACTGGACCGCGCGCAGGTCGAGGCGGCGTGGCAAGCAGCGCTGTGCGGCGAGCCCTACGACGTGGCGCACCGCACACGTGTCGACGGCAGGCTGCGGTGGCTGAGGCAACGCGCTACCCTGGAATTCGATCCGACCGGAAAACCGCTGCGCGCGCTCGGGTCCGTGGAGGACATCACCGATCGCACGACTGCCGAGCAGGCGCTGTCCGAGAGCGAGTCGATGCTCCGACGGATCGTCGAAACCGCGCGCGAGGGGATCTGGACGATCGACGACGAGACCCGAACAACCTTCGTCAACCCGCGCATGGCCGAGCTGCTGGGATGCACGGCCGAACAGATCATCGGCCGGTCGCCTTTCGACTTCATGGATTCCGAGATGCGCCGTCTCGTCGAGCGCAAGCTCATCGAACGTCGGCAGGGCAACACCGATCAATACGAGCTGCGTCTCACACGGCCCGACGGCTCGCAGATTTGGACACTGCTCTCCACCACGCCGCTCAAGGATGCCGAAGGTCGGTATATCGGTACGCTCGGCATGCTGACCGACATCTCGGCACGCAAGCAGGCCGAGGCGGTCTTGGAGCGGGAACGCCGTCTCCTCGAGCAGGCCGAGCGAATCGCACACATCGGCGCCTGGGAGTGGGATGTCGCCGAAGATCGCTGGACACACTCGGCGGGCTGGAAGGCGATCCACGGGATCGATGAGCAGGTACCTCAGTCCTCCGCGCAGATGATGACGCTCGTCCCAAGTGAGGAGCGCGACAAAGTGCAAGAGGCGTTCGCGGCAGCCTTGGACGGACGCTGTCCTTACGACATCGAGCATCGCATCGTCCGCCCGAGCGATCGTGTCGTGCGCCGGGTACACGCCGTGGGCGAGGTGATCCGCAACCAACGGGGCGAGGTCCTGACCATGCGCGGAATCGCGCGGGACATCACGCAGCGCAAGGAGGTCGAAGCGGAGCTGCGCATCGCCGCGATTGCCTTCGAGTCACAGGAAGGGATGCTCGTCACCGACGCCGAGGAACGCATCCTGCGGGTCAACGAGGCATTCACACGGTCCACCGGATACACGACCGAGGAGTCCGTCGGCAAGACCCCGAGGCTGCTGCGCTCGGGTCGGCACGACCCGAACTTCTTTGGGGAGATGTGGGCGCATATCGACCAGCAAGGGTACTGGGAGGGCGAGATCTGGAATCGGCGCAAGAACGGCGAGATCTTTCCGGAATGGCTGACCGTCACTGCGGTGCGCGACGACCTCGGGCAGGTGACCCACTACGTCGGCACCCTGACCGACATCAGTCAGCGCAAGGAGGACGAGGCGGCGATTCGCCGGCTCGCATTCTACGACCCGTTGACCGGTCTGGCGAATCGCCGGCTCCTGCTCGACCGGCTGAATCAGGCGCTGGCCGCCGCGGCACGCACCGGTCAGGACGGCGCCCTGATCTTCATCGACCTGGACAACTTCAAGCAGCTCAACGACACCCGCGGACACCAGATCGGCGATCTGCTGTTGGAGGAGGTCGCGCAGCGGCTGACCGAGACGGTGCGCAAGAGCGACAGTGTCGCGCGGCTCGGCGGGGACGAGTTCGTTGTCCTGCTTGCGGATCTGGGAGATGATCCGGCCCAGGCCGCCGCGCTGGCCGAAGGCGTCGGCGAGAAGATCATCGCCGCCTTGGGAAGGCCCTACCTGCTTGCAGGCATCGAGTACAACAGCACCCCCAGCCTCGGCATCGCCCTCTTCGATCGCGTGGCCCAAACCGCCGAGGAGATCCTGAAACACGCCGATCTGGCCATGTACCAGGCCAAGGCCGCCGGACGCAATCGGCTGCGGTTCTTCGACCCCAAGATGCAGGCGAGCGTGAACCAACGCACCGCGCTCGAGAGGGAGCTGCGTCATGCCATCGGGGAAGGCCAGCTCGTCCTCTACTACCAATCGCAGGTCGACACCTATGGCCGTGTCAAGGGGGCGGAGGCGCTGCTGCGTTGGCGCCATCCCGAGCGCGGCCTGATCCCCCCGGCGCAGTTCATCGGACTGGCCGAGTCGCTCGGACTCGCCCTGCCGTTGGGCCGTTGGGTGCTCGCGAGCGCCTGCGCACAGTTGGCCGAGTGGGCGAGGCGACCCGAAAGCGCAGAGCTCAACCTGGCGGTCAACATCAGCGGCGCGCATTTTCGCCGTCCCGAGCTCGTCGAGGACATCCGCCGGGCGCTTGCCGAGAGCGGGGCAAATCCGAAGCGACTGCGCCTGGAGTTGGCCGAGGCGACGTTGCTCGACGACCCCGAGGACGCGTTCGTCAAGATGATCGCGTTGAAGGAGACGGGCGTTGGCTTTACCCTTGACAACTTCGGGTCTGGCTATTGCTCCTTGTCGTACCTCAAACGTCTGCCGCTGGATCAGCTGAAGATCGCCCCGGCATTCGTGCACGAGGTTCTCGAGGATTCCGAGGATGACGCCATCGCCGACAGCTTCGTTGCACTCGCGCAAAGTCTCGGCTTGGCGATCATGGCCGAGGGCGTCGAGACCGAGGCGCAGCGCGATTACCTGCTCAATCATGGGTGCCGAACCTTTCAAGGGTTCCTCTTCGGGCAACCGGGTCCGGTCGATGCGCTTTTCCAGGCAGAAGCACACCCGCCGGCGCGCAGCGAAGGCGCGGCCGGGGATATCCCCTGAACGGGGAATGCTCGAACCAGCCCCCCTCATGGCCGGTTCGATCGAATCGGCGCGTCGCGAGACGCCCTGAAGGAACTGATTTTTGTCGGCGCTACGGCACGACACCGGCGACTTCCGCCGGAACATAAAAATAGACGACATCGCACAGTCGAACCGACACTCACAGACTCGCGCTCACGGGTATATTCAATGCCGATTGCCTCGTCTCCACGCCGAAGCAGCCGACGACGCCCTGCACCGGAGCCGGCAGATATGGAGCTCGACCGCGATGACTCATTCCCCCTTGCGAGCCCGACCCGGGGTGGTTGCGGCCGTGGTCTTCCTGGCGGCCGCCCTCCTTGCCGGGGCGGCGATCGCCTACTTCGAGCAGCAGCGCCTTGCGCTCGCTCGCGCGGATGCGGCGGCGGTCGCCGATGATTTTGCGGACATTCTCGAGATCCAGATCGATCGCGCCCTATCGGTGACCTACGCCTTGGCCGCACTGGTCCATCAGGGCGAAGGACGCATCGATGGATTCGAGACACTGGCCCGCGCGCTCTTGCCTTTTTACGACAATGTCGAGGCCGTTTATCTGGCACCCGACGGCATCGTCGGGCAGGTCTTCCCCTTGGAGACCAACGAGGCCGTGCTCGGCTTGAATCTGCTCGAGGATCCGCAGCAACGCATCGAAGCGCGTCTGGCGCGCGACACCGCCCGACTGACGCTGGCGGGTCCGTTCGAGTTGGTCCAGGGCGGCGAGGGTGTGGTCGGGCGCCTGCCCGTCTTCCTGGAGGATGCGCAGGGCAACCCGCTGTTCTGGGGCTTTACGATGGCGATGTTGCGCACCCCCTCGGCACTCGCGCCCGCCGGACTGTCGCAGTTGAACGAACGCGGTTTCGAGTTCGCACTCTGGCGTACCGACCCGCGCAGCGGCGTGGTGCAGATCATCGAGCAATCCTCGTCCGCGACACTCTCGGACCCGGTCAACCAAACCGTGCCGGTGCCCAACGCCACCTGGACATTGAGCGTCAGCCCGGTGTGGGGCTGGTCCGATCCGGCAGGATTGGCCGTGAAGGGTGCATCGGGGGTCTCGCTTGCGCTTCTGCTGGCTGCCCTCGCCGGTCTGCTGGTGCAATCCCGGGTCGACCGTGAACGACTCGAAGACCTGGTGCGCGAGCGCACGACGCAGATCCGCGCCCGCGAGTCGGAGCTTACACGCGCCCAAGAGGTCGCGAAGGTCGGCAGTTGGACGCTGGACCTGGCGAGCGGTCGCGTGCAACGCTCGGAGGAGACCGAGCGAATTCTGGGACCTTACGAGGGTAAACCCGGCACGGCCCAAGCACTGTTCGGTCCCGTTCACCCGGAGGACCGGGAGATCACGGATCAGGCTTGGCAGGCGGCGTGCGCGGGCGAGGCATTCGATCTGTGCTACCGCATCCGCAACGGCGAGCAGCTCTCCTGGCTTCGCGCGCGCATCGAGCCCGCGCCCGCTAAAGCCGGAGGGCGCCGCTGCAGCGTCGGCACGCTGCAGGACATCACGGAGCATAAGGCTGCCGATACGGCATTGCGCGAGAGCGAGACGTTTCTCAACTCCGTGATGGAGATCCTGCCGGTTGGGATCTGGTTCCTGAATGCGGAGGGCGAGATCCGATTCATCAACGAGGCCGGGAAACGCATCTGGGGCGGTGCTCGCTACGTCGGAATGGAGCAATTCAGCGAGTACAAGGCCTGGTGGCTCGACAGCGGCAAGCCGATCGAGCCGGCGGACTGGGCGGCGGCACGCGCCATTGACCGCGGCGAGACCTCGCTCGGGGAGCAGATCGAGATCGAGTGCTTCGACGGCACGCGCAAGATCGTGCTCAACTCGGCCGTCCCGTTGCGCGACGACAACGGGACCGTCACGGGGGTCGTCGTCCTCAACCAGGACATCACCCAGGATAAGGTCGCCGAGGAGGAGATCCGTCGTCTCGCCTTCTATGATCCACTGACGCGCCTGCCCAATCGTCGGCTCCTGCTCGAACATCTCGCGCACGCGCAGGCCACGAGTGCCCGCAGCATGAGCGAGGGGGCGCTCCTGTTCATCGATCTGGACAACTTCAAGACGCTCAACGACACCTACGGCCACGAGACCGGCGATTTGCTGCTCCGGCAGGTCGCCGAGCGGCTGAGCGCCTGCGTGCGCGAGGGCGACACCGTGGCCCGTCTCGGGGGCGACGAGTTCGTCGTGATGCTCGAGGACCTGGGTACGAACGCCGAAGAGGCGGCAGTGCATGCGGAGCGTGTCGCTGAAAAGATCCTTGCCCATCTCAACCCGCCCTATCGAATCGCGGAGCAGTCGCACCACAGCACCCCGAGCATCGGGATCACGCTCTTCTGCGGTCATCGAGAGAGCCTCGAAGACGTGCTCAAACGCGCCGACTTGGCGATGTACCAGGCCAAGGGCGCAGGCCGAAACACACTCTGCTTCTTCGACCCCGAGATGCATACCGTCCTGGCTCGGCGCGCCGCGCTCGAGATCGACCTGCGTCAGGGCCTGCTGGACGGGCAATTCTTCCTCCAATATCAGCCCCAGGTCGACGACGCGGGAACGGTGACGGGCGCCGAGGCCCTGCTGCGCTGGCGCCATCCCGCGCGCGGTCTGGTCTCGCCGGGCGAGTTCATCCCGGTGGCGGAGTCCTCGGGACTGATCTTGCCGCTCGGTCAGTGGGTGCTCGAGGCCGCCGCGCGTCAACTCGCCGTCTGGGCGGGGCAAAGCGAAACCAGTCATCTGTCCTTGGCCGTCAACATCAGTGCGCGTCAGTTCCGCGACCCGCGCTTCGTGGAGCAAGTCCTGCGGATCATCGAGCACACCGGGGCGAATCCGCAGCGACTCAAGCTCGAGATCACCGAGAGCCTGCTGCTCGACGACATCGGCGATGCCATCGACAAGATGTCGGCGCTGAAATCCCACGGGGTCGGATTCTCGCTGGACGACTTCGGCACCGGGTACTCCTCGCTGTCCTATCTCAAACGCCTCCCGCTCGATCAACTGAAGATCGACCAGTCGTTTGTCCGCGATGTGCTCACGGACCCCAACGACGCGGCCATCGCACGCACCATCGTGGCACTGGCGCAAACCCTCGGCCTCGGCGTGATTGCCGAAGGGGTCGAGACGGCGGAGCAGCGGAGCTTTCTCTCCGAGCACGGATGCCGGGCCTTCCAAGGCTATCTGTTCGGACGACCGGGCGCCGCCGAGGATCTGCTTGCGGGATCGCAAACAACGATGGCTTGATCCGAGGAGCCGAGTCCACGGCGGCGCGCCTGCGAACGGACGGTGGTATCCTTTGCGCGAGCGAGTCACCGTCCTCCCGTTCAGGCAGTCGCGCGCATGAATCTTCTCTTCGTTGTTCTCATTCCCTTCATCGGGGCCGGCTTGGCCGCCTGGGTGTCGCGCTTCGGCCGTCTGCAATCGGCCTGGGTGGCCGGAGGTGTGGCCCTGGCCGCGCTGATCGCGCTGGCACCGAGCGTCGCCGCTCCGTTTCTGGGCGAGACCCTGGTGCAACGCATCCCCTGGATACCCGCGCTGGGGCTCGACCTCGCGTTCCGGCTCGACGGGCTTGGCCTGCTGTTCGCCCTGATGATCTTGGGGATCGGTCTGCTGGTCATCCTCTACGCGCGCTACTACCTGGCCGAGCGCGACTGTATGGGCCGGTTCTATGGGTATCTGCTGCTCTTCATGGGCTCGATGCTCGGGATCGTCCTGTCCGAGAACCTGATCCTGCTGCTGATGTTTTGGGAGCTGACGAGCCTCTCGTCCTTCCTGCTCATCAGCTACTGGCAGCATCGCGAGGATGCCCGAACGGGTGCGCGCATGGCCCTTGCCGTCACGGGGCTGGGCGGACTCGCCATGCTCGGCGGCTTCGTGCTGCTGGGCGAGATGGTCGGAAGCTACGATCTGTCCGTGGTCCTCGCCAGCGGCGACCTGATCCGAGCCGACCCGCTCTACACGCCGATGCTGGTGTTGATCCTGCTGGGTGCCTTTACCAAATCGGCGCAGTTCCCGTTCCATTTTTGGCTGCCGCACGCGATGGCGGCACCCACGCCGGTATCGGCCTATCTGCACTCGGCAACCCTCGTCAAAGCGGGTGTCTTCCTGCTGGCGCGTCTGTTCCCGGCACTTTCAGGGACGATTGAGTGGTCGGTCTTGGTCATGGGCGCCGGGCTTTCGACCCTGTTGATCGGTGCCTATTTCGCCCTCTTCAAGCACGACCTCAAGGGCCTGCTCGCCTACTCGACCATCAGCCATCTGGGCCTGATCACGCTGCTGTTCGGCATCGGGACTCCGCTCGCCGCAGTGGCCGGGGTCTTCCACATCATCAACCACGCGACCTTCAAGGCATCGCTCTTCATGGCCGCGGGCATCATCGACCATGAGTGCGGGACGCGCGACATGCGCCGCATCAACGGTCTGTGGCGCTACATGCCCTACACGGGAACGCTGGCGATGGTGGCCGCAGCGGCCATGGCCGGTGTCCCGCTCTTCAACGGGTTCCTCTCCAAGGAGATGTTCTTCGGCGAGACGGTGACCTTCTCGGCAACCCATTCCTGGGAGTGGCTCTTGCCCGGCGCCGTCGTCGTCGCGGGGATCTTCGCCGTGGCCTATTCGCTGCGCTTCATCCACGACGTCTTCTTCAACGGCGATCCGGTGGATCTGCCCAAGACCCCGCATGAGCCGCCGCGCTGGATGAAGGTGCCGGTGGAGATCCTGGTCGCGATCTGTCTGTTGGTCGGGATCCTGCCGGCCTTTACCGTGGCACCGCTGCTCTACGTGGCCGCGACGGGCGTGCTTCAGAGCACCCCGCCGGCCTACGATCTGGCCATCTGGCACGGCGTCAACGCCGCGCTGATCATGAGCATCATCGCCCTGATCGGAGGCATCCTGATTTATGCCGGACGCCAGCCGCTGTTCAAGCTCGCGACCAGGCTCGAAGGGCTCCTCGATGCCAAGGCCGTCTTCGATTGGATCCTGAAGGGACTCCTCGCGCTGGCCGGGGCCGTCACCCGCACGCTGGATACCGGCTCGCTGCAGCGCATGCTGCTCGTCTTCATCCTCTGCGCGCTGACCCTGGGGACGATCGGTTTCCTCGGCGGCGGGGCACCGCTGAGCGGCGATCGCGCACTCTTACCCGCCGATGCGGTGAGCGTGCTGGTGACACTCGCACTCGTCATCGTCGCGCTCTGGACAGTCATCCTGCACCGCCGACGCCTGACCGCGCTGATCGTGATGGGTGCGCTGGGAGTGCTGGTCTCGCTCATCTTCGTGAAGTTCTCGGCGCCGGACCTTGCCTTGACCCAACTCTCGGTGGAGGTGGTGACCATCGTCCTGTTGCTGCTGGCGCTGTATTTTCTGCCGCAGTACAGCCCGGCCGAGTCAAGCTGGACGCGACGGATCCGCGACATCGGGGTTGCCGGCCTGGCCGGCGGCGGCGCGGCGGCACTCACCTGGTCGGTACTCACCCGGCCTTACGAGAGCATCGCGGACTACTTTCTGGAGAACAGCGTGCCGGGAGGCGGCGGCGGCAACGTCGTGAACGTCATCCTGGTGGATTTCCGGGGCTTCGATACCCTGGGCGAGATCTCGGTTCTGGCGCTGGCGGGATTGGGCATCTATGCCATGCTCAGGGATCTGCGTTTGCCCGGACCGGCCTGCGACGCACGCGGGCGGCCCTGGAACTGGGACATGCATCCGACCATCATGGCCGCACTGACGCGCCTCCTGCTGCCGCTCGCCCTGCTGGTCTCGGCCTTCATCTTCCTGCGCGGACACAACCTGCCGGGCGGCGGTTTCATTGCCGGTCTCATCACGGCGATCGCACTCATCATGCAGTATTTGGCGAACGGCGTGGAATGGACGCACAATCGCATGACATCCAACCTGCATCCGGTCATCGGCACCGGGCTGCTGATCGGGCTGCTCACCGGACTGGCAAGCCTGATCTTCGGCTATCCCTTCCTGACCTCCGCCTTCACGCATGTGCACCGGCCGGTCATCGGTGACTTCGAGCTGGCCTCGGCGATCGCCTTCGACCTCGGCGTCTATCTGGTGGTGGTCGGGGCGACGCTCCTGATCCTGGTGCATCTCGGCCTGATGCACAACGCCAGTCATCCGAACGAGCCGGCACCGTCCGGGCCGAATCATTCTTGAGGAGCTGTCGTCGATGGAAGCCCTGATCGCCGTGATCATCGGTGTCTTGACCGCCTGCGGGGTCTACCTTGCACTGCGGGCGCGCACCTTTCCCGTGGTCATCGGACTGACTCTCTTGTCCTACGCCGTGAATCTCTTCCTGTTCATCACCGGGCGCCTGAGCGTCGGTCTGCCCGCGGTGATCTCGGATCAGGCCGTCGGCTATGCGGATCCGCTGCCTCAAGCGCTGGTGTTGACCGCCATCGTCATCAGTTTCGCCATGACGGCCTTCATCATCATGCTGGCGCTCAAGGCGCGTGCCGAACTGGGAACGGATCAGGTAGATGGCCGGCTCGACGCCGAGGACGCTCGTGACGCCCCCGGTGGAGAGCGCGGATGAACCATCTGGTCATCGCCCCGGTCCTCTTCCCGCTCTTTGCGGCCACCCTGTTGCTGCTGTTGCGGCGCGTCATCCCCTTGCGCGTGCGACGCATCCTGAATCTTGTCGCACTCGTCATCCAGATCCTGCTGGTGTCGCTCCTGGTTCAGCGTGTCGCCGGGGGCGAGATTCTGGTGTATGCCCTCGGCAACTGGCCGGCGCCCTACGGGATCGTCATGGTCGCGGATCGTCTGAGCGTCTGGATGCTGCTCGTCACGAGCCTGCTCGCCTTCTTCGCCATGCTGTATGCCGTGCGCGGCACGGATGCCGGAAGCCGGCACTTCCATCCGCTCTTCCAGCTCCAGTTGTTCGGTCTAAGCGGTGCCTTTCTGACCGGCGATCTGTTCAACCTCTTCGTCTTCTTCGAGATCCTGCTGCTCGCCTCCTACGGGCTGCTGCTGCATCGCGGCGGGGCGAATCGGGTGCGGGCCGGGCTGCACTTCGTGGCCCTGAATCTCGCGGGTTCCACACTCTTTCTGTTCGCGGTCGGCACCCTCTACGCCATCCTCGGGACGCTCAACTTGGCGGACCTGGCGGTGAAGGCGGCAGCCACACCGCCGGAGAACCTCGGCGTGGTGCGCGCGGCCGGGCTCATGTTGTTCGCGGTCTTCGCGCTGAAGGCGGCCCTGATCCCGCTCTATCTGTGGCTGCCCGCGGCCTATTCGTCGACATCCGCACCGGTGGCTGCACTCTTCGCAATCATGACCAAGGTCGGCGCCTACAGCATCCTGCGGGTCTATACCCTGATTTTCGGTGCCGAGGCCGGTCCGGTCGCGAATCTGATCGGCCCCTGGCTGTTGCCGCTCGCGCTCGCAACGATGGCGATCGGCACCCTGGGCGTGCTGGCCGCACATGAGCTGCGCCGGCAGGTCGCCTATCTGGTCGTGGTCTCCGTGGGGTTTCTGCTGACGGCCTTCGCACTGGGGACGGAGGCCAGCATCGGTGCCGGTCTCTACTACTTGGCACATAGCACCTTCGCTGCGGCGGCCTTCTTCCTCTTGGCGGACATGATCGCCATGGGACGCGGCACGCTGGCGGATCGTCTGGATCCGGGGCCGGTCATCGCCAACGCCAACCTGATCGGTGCCTTCTTCTTCATCATCGCCATCTTGGTCTCCGGGCTGCCGCCGCTCTCGGGGTTCGTGGGCAAGTACATGGTCCTGAATGCCGCGGTGGACCTGCCGAGCATGCCTTGGGTGTTCGGCGTGATCCTGACCGCCGGGCTCTTCGGCGTCATCGCACTGGCGCGCAGCGGCAGCCTTTTGTTCTACCGCGCCGAGGGCGTGATCGAGCGGACAGGCACGGCCGGTCGCCACGCCATCGGTCCGAATTGGGGGCGCCTCTTGCCGATCATCGGCCTGCTGTTGCTCTGCGTCACGCTGGTCGTCTGGGCCGGCCCCTTGTCGGACTACACCCGTGCGACCGCCGAGCAACTCCTGGAGCCGGGTGTCTATATCCGGGCCGTACTGGGCGATCCCCGAAGTGTATGAGCGGAGTGCATAAGCGATGAAGCTCAGACTGCTGCCCCATCCGATCCTCACGCCGGTTCTGGCGATCATCTGGCTCCTGCTGGTCAACAGCCTGTCGCCCGGCCAGGTCCTCTTAGGCCTTCTCCTGGGCTGGGCGATCCCGGTCTTCACGCTGCGCTTCTGGCCGGAGCGGGTCAGGATCCACAAACCATTGACTTTAATGCGCTTTTTTGCGGTCGTCATGTATGACATTCTGATCGCCAACCTCGCGGTCGCCGCCCTGATCCTGGGCGGTCCGAAATACGTCAAGCCGGCCTTCGTGCGCGTGCCGCTCGCCTTGCGCACGGATCTCGGGATCAGCCTGCTCGCCAACACCGTCTCCCTCACGCCCGGCACCGTCTCGGCCTGGCTCAGCCCGGATCGCAGCCACCTGGTCGTGCACGGCTTGAAGGTCAAAGATCCCGACGCCCTGATCGCCGAGATCAAGCGCCGCTACGAGGCACCGATCAAAGAGGTCTTCGAGCCATGCTGAGCATCGCCGTCTCCATCGCCTTCGCACTGGTTTCCGCAGCGCTGCTGCTGAGCCTCTGGCGTCTGCTCCGGGGGCCGGACAAGCCCGACCGCATCCTGGCGCTCGACACCCTCTACATCAACACCATTGCCTTGTTGGTCCTGCTCGGGATCCATCTGAGCAGCTCGCTGTACTTCGAGGCCGCGCTGTTGATCGCCATGATGGGTTTTGTCGGGACGGTGGCACTCTGCAAGTATCTCCTGCGCGGCGATATCATCGAATAATGAAAGCGCGTTTCTTGGTGGTTTTTGGTGATGTTCGAGGGCTTGACGAGCGTTGCGCACATCTGTACACGTCGGAGTCGACGCGCTTTCATGAGGTTTAATTTTTTGATTTTCTTTCTTCAATCGCGTCGACTCCATGCTTTCGGGAATCCATGTGGACCTGATTCGGCACACCCTCTATTGATCACGGCGAGGACGCGATTGAATGCTTGAGATCATGTTGTCGGTTTTGATCGTCGTCGGTGCGCTCTTCACCTTTATCGGGTCATTGGGGCTCGCCCGGTTCGGCGATTTCTATACGCGCCTGCATGGCCCGACCAAGGCGACGACACTCGGTGTCGGGGCGTTGCTGATCGCCTCCGTGTTCTACTTCAGCACCCGCGGCGAGGGGCTCAGCCTGCATGAGATCCTGGTGACCCTCTTCCTCTTTATTACGGCCCCGGTCAGTGCGCACCTGCTCGCGAAGGCCGCGCTGCATCTGCGCGTGCGCTCGCTCGCACCGCCGCCGCACGAGGCAGAGGATCCGCTGGGCGGGACCCGAGCCGGCGACTAGATCCGACCAAATCTTGTCGGCCTCTGCGACCCCGGCGACCCTCGAGCGCGACCCTTATTCGTCATGATCATCGTCGGTATCGATACCGGAGGGACCTTCACCGACCTCGTGCTCTGGCGCGACGGCTCGGTACGCACGCATAAGGTCCTCTCCACCCCGGCCTCGCCGGAGCAGGCGATCCTGCGCGGAATCGCCGAGTTGGGCCTGGATCCGGTCGGTTTGCACGTCGTCCACGGGAGTACCGTGGCGACCAATGCGGTTCTGGAAGGCAAGGGCGTGCGGACGCTCTATGTTGCCAATCGCGGGCTCGGCGATCTCTTGACCATCGGCCGCCAAGCGCGACCCGATCTCTACGATCTGCAGCCGCCGGCACGCCTCCCGCCGGTTCCGCCCGAACTCTGCGTCGAGACCGGCGGACGTCTCGGCGCCGACGGCCACTGGGTCGAACCCCTGACCGCGGTCGACCTGGATGCGCTGAAGGCGACGGTCGTTCGGCTCGCCCCGGAGTCGGTCGCGATCAACCTGCTTTTCTCCTATCTGAACGACAGTGCCGAGCGGGCCTTGGAGGACGCGATGCCCGCGGGCCTGTTCGTCGCGCGCTCCTCCGAGGTCCTGCCGCTCGTCGGCGAGTACGAGCGCGGGATCGCCACCTGGATCAATGCCCGGATCGGTCCCATCGTCGCCCGCTATATCGGACGCCTTGCCGACGGCCTCTCGGGCGCGCGGGTCTCGGTCATGCAAAGCAGCGGGGAGGCGGTCACGGCGAGTCAGGCCGCGCGACACACCGCACGCCTGCTGCTCTCGGGTCCCGCAGGCGGACTCGCCGGAGCGGCCTTCGCCGCCGCGCATACCGGTGGTGCACGGTTGCTCACCTTCGACATGGGCGGGACCTCCACGGACGTCGCCGTGGTCGACGGCGAGCCGCGTCTCACCACCGACGGGCGGATCGCCGGCTTCCCCGTCGCACTGCCGATGGTCGACATGCACACCATCGGAGCCGGCGGGGGCTCGATCGCGCGACTCGATGCCGGCGGCATGCTCTTGGTCGGGCCAGAGTCCGCCGGAGCGGATCCGGGACCGGCCTGTTACGACCGCGGCGGACGCGAGGCGACCGTGACCGACGCCAACCTGGTGCTCGGACGGCTCGACCCGAACGGCTTCCTCGGCGGGCGGATGCGGTTGAACCCGGACGCCGCCCGTGCTGCACTCGCACGACTCGCCCACGCCATGGGGCTCTCGATCGAGGAGGCGGCGCTGGGCGTGATCCGTCTGGCCGACGAGCACATGGCCCGCGCCTTGCGGGTCATCTCGGTGCAGCGCGGCTTGGATCCGCGCGGGTTCATCCTGACCTCCTTCGGCGGTGCCGGCGGTCTTCATGTCTGTGCCTTGGCCGAGGCGTTGGGCATGACCCGCGCCTTGGTCCCGGTGCATGCCGGCGTCCTCTCCGCGCTCGGGATGGTGGTGACCCCGGCAGGGCGAACCCTTACCCGCACGCGCATTGGGCTGCTCGTCGAGACGTGCGATGCCGAGATCGAGGAAGCACTTGTCGCACTTGCCGAAACCGGGATCGCCGAGTTGGAACAGGAAGGCTTTGCCCGCGCGGATCTGCGTGTCGAGCGCTCGCTCGATCTGCGTTATCGCGGCCAGTCGCATACGCTCAACCTGCGCTGGGATGGCGTCGCGGACACCATTGCCGCGTTTCACGGTCAGCACCGAGAACGCTACGGCCACCGGCTCGATCTCCCCGTAGAGCTGGTCAATCTACGGGTGCGCGTTCGCGGCCCGACCCCGAATCTCGCGCTGCCGCCGATCGGCGCATCGCTCCGACGGAGTCCGACGGGAAGCGCCACCGCCTACGGCTGTCCGACGCCGGTAGCCTGCTGGACACGCGAGGACCTCGGGGCAGGGCACAGGCTCGTCGGCCCGGCGATCATCGCCGACGCACTGGCCACGACCTGGCTGGCCGCCGGCTGGCGGGCCGATCTGGACGCGGTCGGGAACCTGATGCTACAAAGAGCGGTCGGAATAAAACCCTAGCCGGACAAAGACAAAGGGCCAGATCGCCACCGGCCAAACCCGCATCGGCCCGCCACCACCACTCGCTCAGGACATCCATGACGCCCTACGGATTGCTCGACGTCGACATCTTGTCGGCCGTGCTCATCACTCTCGGCATGACCCACATCACCATCGTCGCCGTGACGGTCTATCTGCACCGTGCACAGGCCCATCGTGCGCTCGATCTGCATCCGGCGGTCTCGCACTTCTTTCGCTTCTGGCTCTGGCTCACGACCGGCATGGTCACTAAGGAGTGGGTCGGCGTCCATCGACGCCACCACGCCAAATGCGAGACCGCCGAGGACCCCCATAGCCCGCAGATCTTGGGTCTGCGCAAGGTGTTGGGCGAGGGTGCGGAGCTCTACGCACAAGCCGCGAGCAATCGCGCGGCCGTCGAACGTTACGGTCAAGGCACTCCGGACGACTGGATCGAGCGCCGCCTTTACAGCCGCTTTTCCTGGCAAGGGCTAGCGCTTATGCTGATCCTGGATGTCGTCCTCTTCGGCGTCTACGGCGTCGTCATGTGGGCCGTTCAGATGCTTTGGATCCCCATCTTCGCCGCCGGAGTGATCAACGGGGTTGGGCACTACTTCGGATACCGCAACTTCGAGCCGGCGGACGCCTCCACCAATATCGTCCCCTGGGGCATCCTGATCGGCGGAGAAGAGCTGCACAACAATCACCACGCCTTTCCCAGCTCGGCACGCCTCTCGTCGAAGCGCTGGGAATTCGACATCGGCTGGATGTATATCCGCATCCTCAAGGCACTGCGCCTGGCGAAGGTCCGCCGAGTCGCTCCGAATCCGCAGGTCGTCCCGGGCAAGTCGCAATTGGATCTCGAAACCCTGCGTGCCGTGATCACGAGCCGAATGCACGTCTTTGCGCGCTACGGGAAAGAGGTGATGGGTCCGGTCTCGCGCGAGGAGCTGTGCCGCGACGCGGAGCACTGCCGCCGTTTAGTCAGGCGTGCGCGCAGACTGCTTCTGACCGAGGGCCAACGTCTCGACGCCTCCGCGCGCAGCAGCTTGGAGCAGATCCTGGCCAAGAGCCAGACGCTCGCCACCGTCTATCAGTTTCGCGAGCGTCTGCAGGAGATCTGGGACCGCAAGGCGCCCAGCCAGGAGGCATTACTGAACGCGCTTCAGGAGTGGTGTCAGCAGGCCGAGGCGACCGGAATCCATGCGTTGGAACGCTTCTCCAAAAACCTGCGCGGATTTGCACTGACGCCGACGCTCGCTCGTTAATTAAACCGCGCCCTGCGTGGTATGCGAGGTTTTTCGATGGTATACGCCTCGGCAGATTTGTCAGCCGCTGGAGCCGGCGCGGCTTAAGACTCTGAATAATATTAAATTTTAAACCGCGCCAGCTCCGACAGTCGTTGGTGCTGGCGCGGCTAAGCCATTCCAACAAATGACGCACACCGCACCGGGCGCGGTTTAAAGCGCGTTCAGCACGGTTCTCGAGTGCATCGCGCTGACCGCGCCCTCTCGGGCCGTCGGGCCGGCTGAAGAGGACGACTGCAAGTCGTCTATCCCGGGTGGTGTCGCCGCTTCGCGACGACCGTTGGCGTCACTTCCGACCCATCGTCTGCGCAGTTGGGATGTCCATTCCCGGAAGGGGTACTACCGGCAGAGCCGCAACGACGAAAGGTGGTTGAAGTTTCTCCTCGTTGTCGTTGTCGTTGTCGATTACGACAACGACAACGACAACGACAACGAGTGTGACAAAGAGGTACTTTCGTCGAGTTGTCGGCGGATCAACGGCGGGTGTCGTTCCGTGTGGTCAATTCTTCCAGTAACCCGTCGATGCCGCGACGCTGCGCTACAGACGTGAACTGATTCCGATACGAGGCTAGCAGGCTGATCTCCTGAACCGCGACATCGTAGGCCCGCCAACGTCCGTCGCTGTAGGCCATCCGATAGTCCACCCGCACCGGCTGCCCGCCCGGCTGCTGGATCTCGGTGCGAACGAGCGTGCGCGTCGCGCCGGGCTCCAGCTGCATGGGGAGGAAGCGGATGTCCCAGGAACTCAACGCATCGAGCGCTGAGGCATAGGTCTGGATCAAGAGCCGCTGAAACTCCGCCTGAAAGACCCGGCGCTGCTCCGGCGTCGCATCCCGCCAGTAGGGTCCGAGCGCCAAGGCCGAGACACGCGGGACATCCACATGCGGTAAAAACAGCTCGTCGACCAGGCGATGGACATAGCCCGGGTCGGTCTTGAGCAGGTTCCGATCCTCGCGCAGCACGCGCATCAGGCCATCAGAGACCTGCTGGATGATCCGCTGCGGCTCATTGAGTCCACTGTATGCCGTCGCCGGGAAGAGCACGGCGCACTGAACCAAAAGCAGCGTCGCCCAAAGGGCGCGGTGTTTCATTGGGGTCATAGGTCACTATCCGATCGGGTTGCCCGGTTTCCTGTAAGGGTATACTTCGACACCTCGTCCGGCGAAGGGGTTTCATGACCATCCGCCGACATTCGAACCACAAGGTGTGCAGGAGAGACCCATGACGCCCCCCCAGCCGATCCCCGAGCCGAGCCCCCAGCCCACACAGGCCGATCTGAAGGACTTCTTTCTCAAGGACCGTTTCGCCGCACACGTCGGCATCGAGTTGTTGGAAATGGCGCCGGGCCGGGCCAAGGCCAAGCTCGAGATCCATGACCACCACCGCAACGCCGTCGGCGTCGTCCACGGCGCGGCCATCTTCAGCCTGGCGGATCTGGTCTTCGCCGTCGCCTCCAACTCGCACGGCACGGTGGCGCTCGGGATCAACGTCTCCATCTCCTACATGAGGGCCGCCCGCGGCGGAACACTCGTCGCCGAGGCCGAAGAGGTCTCGATCAACCCCAAGCTCGCCACCTATCTGATCCGCATCCTCGACGATGAGCAGACCCTGATCGCGCTCTTTCAGGGGACGGTGTATCGGAAACGCGAGGCATTGCCCGTGGCGGAGTGACGGCCCGCTAAACCGCGCCCAGCGCGGTATGCGATGTTTTTGGATGGTGTCGGCCCCGGCAGACTTGACGAGCGCTGGAGCCTGCGCGGTTTAAGAGATTAAAAAATAAATCATTTTAAACCGCGTCCCCACCAAGAGCCGTGGATGCACCGAACGTCGAGCTCACTCGAAAATGAGCATCTCGCTCCGGACGCGGTTTAATACTCACACCGTCAGGTATTGCTTGACCAGATCCTCCGTCAGATCGGGCATCGACCCGCTCGCCATCAGCCGTCCGCGGTCGAGGATGATGAAGCGATCGGCGACGCGGCGGGCGAAAGGGAGCTTCTGCTCGACCAGGATGACGGTGAGATTCAGGTCGCTCATGAGGCGGCGGATGATGTCGCCGATCTCGTGGACGATGTTGGGCTGGATGCCTTCGGTGGGCTCGTCGAGGATCAGGAGCTTGGGGTCGATGACCAGCGCCCGGCCGATGGCCAACTGTTGTTGCTGACCGCCCGAAAGATCGCCGCCGCGGCGCCCGAGCATCTCTTTGAGCACCGGGAATAGTTCGAAGATGTAACCGGGGATCTGTTTGGCGCGGTCGGGCCGTGCGGCGAGACCGATGCGCAGGTTCTCCTCGACGCTCAGCAGCGGGAAGATCTGGCGACCCTGCGGGACGTAGCCGATCCCGAGCGGTGCGCGACGCTCGGCGGTCAGACGCGCGAGATCCTGACCCTGATAGCTCAGGGAGCCGGACCGCAACGGGAGCAACCCCATGATGCATTGCATCAGTGTGGTCTTGCCGACCCCGTTGCGACCCATCACGCAGGTGCACTGACCCTGCGGGATCTCGACATCCAAATCCCAGAGCGTGTGGCTCTCGCCGTAGAACTGATTAAGGCCCGAAATCGTAAGCATATTGAATCGCGTCCGGGGTGATGATCAATGTCGTCGTGTGCCGCCGCGTCGATGGCTCAGGATGCCTTACAGTCGACGCGATTCAAGATAAAGAAAAAAATTCCTAAAACGCGTCTGCTGATGCGGTCGCTGGCTCATCGGCGGCTCGTCCCAAGCGATGACATCGCATATTGCACGAGACGCGTTTTAGCCGGGCAGGAAGGTGCCTCGGATTTGCATCTGGTCCCAGGGACAGCCATCCGGAAAGGCATCATAGTCCAGCGGCGTCTCGGCGACGGCGAGGTCGACCGCGTCCGGATAGGCGTCGCGGATGATCTCGTCCAATCGCGCGGCCAGGCTCGGGTTCTCGTCCAGCAGCTTGGCGATCGCGCGACGTTGTGTGTTGATGGTCGCGCGCCAGGATTTGCGGCTCGGATACTCGGGCTGGTACTGCCATTTGAGGAGATGGCCCAGCAAGACGGCGAGCCGACTTTCCAACGCACGCCGTTCCCGTTTCCCCAAGTCCTCGATCTCCTCGACGAGGTGCGTGACATCCAGTCGCCCGTATTGGCCGGAGCGCAGCAGGCTGGCCTGCTCTCGCGACCAGGCGTAGAAGTCTTGGTCGTAGTCGGTCGTCATCGCGTGGCCTCCGAGGGCGTCCGAGCGCGGGGCGCGCCGTCTCGAACAGGATACATGAGGCGTTCCCCATCGGGTTTATTCCCCCAGATAGACCTCGACCACGCGCGGGTCGTTCTGGACCTCGTCCATGCTGCCTTCGGCGAGGACCGCGCCCTGATGCAGCACGGTCACGCGCTTGGCGATGGAGCGGACGAAGTCCATGTCGTGCTCGACGACCACGACGGAGTGCTTCCCCTCCAGCGAGAGCAGAAGCTCCGCCGTGCGGTCCATCTCCTGATGGGTCATGCCGGCGACCGGCTCGTCGACCAGCAGCAGATGCGGGTCCTGCATCAGGAGCATGCCGATCTCGAGCCATTGCTTCTGGCCGTGAGAGAGTGCGCCGGCCTCGCGCTGGATCTGTTCCCGTAGTCCGATGATGCCCAAGACCTCGTGGATGCGGTCGCGTTGCTCCCCGCTGAGCCGCGCGAACAGGGTCGGAAAGACCCGCTTGTCTCCGGCCATCGCCAGCTCGAGGTTCTCGAAGACGCTGTGCGACTCGAAGACGGTCGGCTTCTGGAACTTGCGGCCGACGCCGAGCGCGGCGATCTCGGGCTCGGAGAGTCGCAGCAGATCGATGGTCCGCCCGAAATAGGCGCTGCCCGTATCCGGACGGGTCTTGCCGGTGATGATGTCCATCATGGTGGTCTTGCCGGCACCGTTCGGACCGATCACGCAGCGCAGCTCACCGGCGTTGACATAGAAGTTCAGGTTATTGATCGCCTTGAAGCCGTCGAAGCTGACGCTGACGTCTTCCAGATAGAGGATCACGCCCTGGCTCACATCCAGATCCAGGTCCAGCATGGAGTACATGAAGCTCCACTGCCGGTCCTTGCGCATGGATTCGCGCAGTTGCTCGACGGGCTTCATGGTGCCGCCTCCGCTGCGGACCCGGTCGGGGATCGCGATCGTCGCCAGGTCCTGATCATGCCGACCAGGCCCGCGATCCCCTTGGGCAGAAAGAGTGTGACGACGACGAAGAGCGCACCCAGGGCGAAGAGCCATGCCTCGGGGAAGGCGCCGGTGAAATAGGTCTTGCCGTAGTTGACCAGGATGGCGCCGATGACAGCGCCGTAGAGTGTGGCCCGACCGCCGATGGCCACCCAGATCACCAGCTCGATCGAGTTGAGCGGCGAGAACTCGCCCGGATTGATGATGCCGACCTGCGGGACATAGAGCGCCCCGGCCACGCCGGCGAGCATCGCCGAGAAGGTGAAGATGGCGAGCTTGACCCGATCGACCCGGTATCCGATGAAGCGGGTGCGCGCCTCGGCGTCGCGGATCGCGACCGCAACACGCCCAAGCCGCGAGGTGACGATCCAGCGGCAGGCCAGATAGCCCAGCGCCAAGGCACCCGCCGAGGCGAGGAAGAGTCCGATCCGGGTCGCATCGCTCTTCAGATCGAAGCCTAGGATGTCCTTGAAGTCGGTCAGACCGTTGTTGCCGCCGAAGCCCATCTCGTTGCGGAAGAAGGCCAGCATCAGGGCATAGGTGAGCGCCTGGGTCATGATGGAGAGATAGACGCCGGTGACCCGCGAGCGGAAGGCGAGATAGCCGAAGATGAAGGCCAAGGTTCCGGGGACCAGGATGGCCATGAGCGCGGCGAACCAGAAGAGGTCGAAGCCCTGCCAAAACCAGGGCAGCTCGGACCAGTTCAGGAAGACCATGAAATCCGGCAGCACCGGGTGACCGTAGACCCCGCGATCGCCGATCTGACGCATCAGATACATGCCCATCGCATAGCCGCCGAGACCGAAGAAGGCGGCATGTCCCAGGCTCAGGATGCCCAGATAACCCCACACCAGGTCGACCGCGACGGCGAGCAACGCATAGGTCAGATACTTGCCGAGCAAGGTCACCGTGTAGGTGGAGACATGCCAGGGGCTCGACTCGGGCACGACCAGATTCAGGATCGGCACCACGACCGCGACGACCAGCAGGACGGCCAGCATCGCCTGTCCGCCTTTGTCGCCTCGCATGACACTGATCACACCCATACTCGTCTCTCCGAAACCTCAATAAACTCAACCTATCGGTTCTCCTCGTCCCACCGACCCGCCTACCCGTCCGCGGCGCGTCCGCGTTGCGGGAAGAGCCCGCGCGGGCGCTTCTGGATAAAGAGGATGATAAAGACCAGCACCAGGATCTTGGCAAGCACCGCGCCGGCCCAGGGCTCCATCAGCTTGTTGGCGACGCCCAGGGTCAAGCCCGCGACCAGGGTTCCCCAGAGATTCCCGACCCCGCCGAAGACCACGACCATAAAGGAGTCGATGATGTAGGCCTGCCCCATGTTGGGGCCGACGTTGGTGAGCTGGGACAAGGCGACACCGGCCACCCCCGCCACACCGGCGCCCAGGCCGAATGTGAGTGCATCGACGCGCGCCGAGCGCACGCCCATGGAGCGCGCCATCGCCCGGTTCTGGGCGACCGCGCGCACTTGCAGCCCCAAAGCGGTGCGCTTGAGGATCAGCAGCAGCGCGACGAAGACCATTAATGCAAAGATCAGGATATAGAGCCGGTTGTAGGTGAGGGCGAGCGCCGGATTGATCTGAAGCGCACCGCTCATCCAGGACGGATTCTGCACGGCCACGTTTTGGGCCGAGATGGTCGTGCGCACCAGTTGCTGAAGGATCAGGCTGATGCCGAAGGTGGCAAGCAGTGTTTCGAGCGGTCGACCGTAGAGGAAGCGGATCACGGTGCGCTCGATCAGGATCCCCAGCAGCCCTGCGACCACGAAGGCCGCCGGGATGGCGACGAACAGCGAATAGTCCAGAAACCCCGGCATCGCCTGTTGGACCAGGTAGGTCGTATAGGCCCCGATCATGATCAGCTCGCCGTGGGCCATGTTGATGACGCCCATGACCCCGAAGGTGATCGCCAGACCGATGGCCGCAAGCACCAGGACCGAGCCGAGGCTGAGCCCGAAGAAGAGCGTCTCCGCCGCGGCGTTGAGCTTGAGCTTCTGCTCGATCGCGGCGAGTGAACGCTCCGCGGCGGCACGCACCTCCGGGGCCGGCTCCTCGCTCAGCAGTGTGGTCAGTGCGTTGCGTGCGGCCGGATAGAGACTCCCGGAAAGCGTGTTCACTGCGGCAAGCCGGGCTGCGGGGTCTTCGTCACGCAGACTGGCCAGTGCCAGGCTCAGATCGAGATAATCGCGAACGCGCGGATCGTCCTCGCGCTCGAGCTGCTCGCGGATTGCCTCCACGACGATCGGGTTGGCGTCGCCCAGCATCTGCTGTGCGGCTCTGAGACGAACCGCCGGATCGGGACTCGCCAGCGTCAGGGCGGCGATCGCCGTGCGCAGCTGGTTGCGCATACGGTTGTTGATCGTGATCTTCTTCACGGCGCCGCGTTCGACCATGCCGAGATCGCTGCCGTCGAGTGCGTCGGTCAGCCGATACCCGCCGGGAGCGGGCGCAACCAAAACCGGGCGTCGATCCGACTCGCGGGCATAGAGGTTGCCGCCCAATAGGGCTTCGAGGAGCGTCGCCGCACGCGGATCACCGCCGACGGCAATGACATCGACCGCGGCTTGCTTCACCTCGAAGGAGCGGTCGCTCAGATCGATCAAGGCCGCGTCGATCTCATCGGCCATGCTGCCGAGCGGCAACACCATCAAAATCAGAAAGGCAGAAACGAGACCAAGGCCCGCCAGGTGCGGGAAGCGTCGCAATCGGTCTGTCGGGCTCATGGGCATCTCGATACTCGCTGCGATCGGAGGCTGTCTGCGCACGCCCCATTGATTCATCCGCGAAATCCGAAGCGGAAGCGGCTTCGAGCCGGCTGGAAGCGGACTTACGGAACCGGATCATCGTTGAATAAGCGTCTCGACTGCGCGTGTCCGGAAGGCCCGGGGCGAATCAATTCGCCCCGACATGCCGGTCGACTGCTCACCGGGAATCACCCAAGACCATCCCGAAAAAATACTTGAACCGCGTCCTCCGCCGCGCTCGTGGACTCACACCAGGTCGAGCCCACCTCTCCGAGCGCGCAGACCCCGCCGGACGCGGTTCAACAGCCTATTGCGCCTGAGCCCCGAGACAAGTCTGGGTCACGGTATTGAAGTTGCCGCACATCACCGGCGGGGTCCAATCGGCGGTCAGATCCTTGGAGCCTTCAAGGAAGTCCGACCAGGCGTCGCCGGGGACCTCTTCTTCGGTCGCCCAAACGACGGCGAACTGTCCGTCTTCCTGAATCTCGCCGATCAGCACCGGTTTGGTGATGTGGTGGTTGGGCAGCATCTTCGCGGTCCCGCCCGTGAGGTTCTTGGTCTCCAGACCGATGATGGCGGCCTGCACCGCATCCGGATCCGTAGTGCCGGCCTTCTCGACCGCCTGAACCCAAAGATCGAAGCCGATCTTGTGCGCCTCCATCGGGTCGTTGGTCACGCGTTTGTCGTTCTTGGTGAAAGCGTGCCAGGTCTCGATGAAGGCGGCGTTGGCCGGGTCGTCGACGCTCATGAAATAGTTCCAGGCGGCGAGATGGCCGACCAGCGGCTTGGTGTCGATGCCCGAGAGCTCTTCCTCGCCGACCGAGAAGGCGATGACCGGGATGTCCTCGGCGGCGACGCCCTGGTTGCCCAGCTCTTTATAGAAGGGGACGTTGGCGTCGCCGTTGATGGTCGAGACCACGGCGGTCTTCTTGCCCGCGGAGCCGAAACGCTTGATGTCGGAGACGATGGACTGCCAATCGGAGTGACCGAAGGGCGTGTAGTTGATCATGATGTCCTCTGCGGCGACCCCATTCTGCTTGAGGTAGGCTTCGAGGATCCTGTTGGTGGTACGCGGATAGACATAGTCCGTGCCGGCGAGCACCCAACGCTCCACACCCAGCTCGTTCTTCAGATAATCAACCGCCGGGATCGCCTGCTGATTCGGCGCAGCACCGGTATAGAAGACGTTCTTGGAGGACTCTTCGCCCTCGTATTGGACGGGGTAGAAGAGGAGTCCGTTGAGTTCCTCGAAGACCGGCAGCACGGACTTGCGCGACACCGAGGTCCAGCATCCGAAGACCACGTCAACCTTGTCTTTGGTGAGCAGCTCGCGTGCCTTTTCGGCGAACAGCGGCCAATCCGAGGCGGGGTCCACCACGACGGCTTCGAGCTGCTTGCCGAGCAACCCGCCTTTCTTGTTTTGCTCGTCCACCAGCATCAACACCGTATCTTTCAGCGTCGTCTCGCTGATCGCCATCGTGCCGGAGAGAGAATGCAAGACCCCGACCTTGATGGTGTCGTCCGCGGCTTGGGCGATGGATCCGGCACTCAGACCCAGCATCAGGCCCGTGCCGAGCAAGATCGATTTGATCGGGTCGCGTCTAGACATGCGTTTTGGCTCCTGTTGGTCGTGGATCTGATCGTCAGGTCATCCCGGGAGCGGGACGCCCAATGCGAAAAAGCAGAAACCGCGCCAAAGCGAGCGAGCACGTGTTTGCGGCCCTTACGGACTGCAAAGATCGAAAGCCGCACCAAAACGGCGCAGCCAGGGGATGGACCGGGGCGCGAGGCTCCGCCACGCGCACCGCAATTGAACATCCTAGATGCTGCGAGCAGCTCGGACGCGGACTGGGTCGACGTCAGCTCGCCCTATCCGGGTTCCCGGTAGACCCGCGCCAAGACGAGCTTCGTCCTGACCGACAGCAAGGGTTTTTTCTGCGGAGTCGGCGCCTAGGATGGAGAGCCGACCGGGCAGGCCGCGCACTGCGGCATTTGCGCTTTACTCGGCGACGAAGTCGGACTGATCGGAGGCAACCTTCATGATCGTGTCCTTGCCTCGCTCGTCCGCTTGCCTGAAGTAATCCACCAATTGCCGCTCGGTCATGGAGAGCGGGTCCTTGTCGTCGAGACAGAGTAGATAGGTCGGGGTCACGGTTCCGAGTGCGACCGCCAACTCTTGGGCCTCTTCGAGCCCCATGCGGCGAATACCCTGCTCGTAGTTGCTGATGCGTGACTTGGACAGCGATTCGGTGCGGCCGGAGAGCTCGGACAGGCTCAGTTTCTGATCCTGGCGCGCCGCTCGAAGGCGTTGCCCGATGCGTTTTGTGAGATCCATAGTGATTGGGCTCTGGTGTTCTAATGTCAGTGGTATGGGTGCTGTTTCATTTGTGTACGAATCCCTTCCGAATCAAGCACATTTCGTCCGCGCGCAAGGCGTCGTTACAGTCGATGACTCTTTTGAGCACCCTTGGGTGCCGACGCGGCGGGGCAGGACGCCGGGGCATCATCCCAGAAAGGCGTCCTCCCACTCTGCGACATCGCCCACGGTTTGAGGTTGCGGCTCCACGACACGATCGGCAAATTCGCGATCGAGTGTCTTCATGAAGCACTTGGTCTGGGGCGACAGAAATTTCCCGCGCCTTTGTACGATACCGTAGCTGCGCTTCGGGAAATACTGAGAGAGCGGAATTCTACTCAAGTTTTCGTCACCGGTCAGACAGACATCGGTCACGATCGAGATCCCCAGGCCCAATTCGACATATTTCTTGATGACCTCCCAGCCGCCCGCCTCCAAGGTGACCCGGTAGGCCAGGTTGTGTTGCTTGAAGACCAGATCGACCATCCGCCAAGTGCTGAGATGCCGCGGCGGCAGAATCAGGCCATAGGGGGCGATCTCTTCGAGGGTCACCGATTCCTTACCCGCAAGCGGATGGTCCTTCGGCGTGATGAGTGTCGGCTGGTAGGTAACGAACGGGCGGTAGGTAATGTCGTCGGGCACATCCAACATCGAGCCCACGGCGAGGTCGACCTCGTCCGCACGCAACATGGCCAGCCCGTCGCGGCCGGTCACGTTGTGCATCTTCAGCTCGATCCCCGGATACTGGTCGACGAAGGCGCGCACCGGGTCGGGGAGGATATAGAGGATGGTCGACTCGCCGGCGGCAATGTTCAACACGCCCCGGTCGACGCGGCCGCATTGCGTCGCGAAGGCCTCGTGCAGCTTGTCCATACCCTCGACCAGAGGCTCGGCCATCTGGAAGAGCAAATCGCCTTCGGGTGTCAGCTTGATCTTGGGGCCGCGCCGCTCGAACAAGACGGTGCTGAACTCGCGCTCCAGCGCCTGGATCTGCAAAGACACGGTGGGCTGACTGAGAAAGATCTTCTCGGCTGCAGCGCTGACGCTCCCGGTGCGCGCCGCATGACAAAAGGCCCGTAATTGTTTGAGTCGATTCTGTTTATAGTGAATTTGGGATCCTGAGCCCATTGGGATTCCGATCTTCGAATGGTGGTAAAACCTATACTATCCCAGCAGACCCATTGAAAGAAGCAATTATTTCGGCGCGATGGTCGCCACAGTCGGCTCAGCGTCGTCCCGCTGGATACCGCCGGTAAGCGCCTCTGATTCACCAAGGCTGTCGGAGCCCTGCATGAAGCACGAAGCGTTTTAGACCGACGGGCTGGGGTGCCAAATCGAGCGAGGGCAATCCTGCGATGGCATGAGGAGCGTGCGGCGGAGCAATGCACGTCGTGCGTCACCCGATCAGCATCCCGACGGGCGGCAGGGTCGCGCTCCACGCGACGCTTTCGGAACCGCTCAAGCCTCGTCGAGCTGACTGAGGATGTTGCGTGCGACGCGCCGTTGGTCGGGATCGCCCTCCTCCAGCACCTCGTAGAGCACCGTGCGGGCGGCAAAGGTGCTGCCCAGCTCGCGCAATCGGTTCGCCCGCCGAATCTTCTCCTCGACCGAATTGATCGCGTGCGCCGCTTCCGTAGCCGTAGCTTGGAGCGTCGGAGCGGCATCCGACTCGGAGCTTCGAGGCGCCCCCGTGATCTCGTCCGCCTCGATCAGATCCAACTCGGCTTCCATCTCGGACTCGCTCAAAGGCTGCCAACGATCCGGATCGTCGAAGTGCGGATCGAGATCGCGCCCGACCTCCCGCATCTCGGACCGGGGCGTGACGCGGCCCGAGGTCGATCCGCCGACCGGACCCGCCGGGGCCGCGGGCGAAAACGCGTTGCCCGAGGCATCGGGATCCGGTTCTTCGTCGGTGTCGTTCGCGCGTTTGCGCACCAGGACCTTCGACAGGACAATCCCCAGCTCGAACAGCAGCCACATGGGCACGGCCAGCAAGGTCTGTGAGATGACGTCCGGCGGTGTCAGCAGCATCCCCACGACGAAGGCGCCGACGATCACGTAAGGACGCTTGGAGGCAAGGGCTTCCGGCGTCGTGATCCCGGCCGCCACCAGCAGGATGGTGGCGATCGGAATCTCGAAGGCGATCCCGAAAGCGAAGAAGAGCGCCAGCACAAAGTCGAGATACGCCGAGATGTCCGTCATCATCGCCACGCCGTCCGGCGTGGATGCCGAGAGAAACGCGAAGATCAACGGGAAGACGACGAAAAAGGCGAACGCGACCCCGACGTAAAACAGGATGATGCTCGAGATCAGCAGCGGCGTCGCCAGGCGTTTCTCGTGCTTGTAGAGCCCGGGCGCGACGAACCCCCAGAACTGGTAGAGCAGGAAAGGCATCGACAGAAAGATCGCGGCGATCAGGGCCAGCTTGAAGGGCGTCAAGAAGGGCGCGGCCACCTGGGTGGCGATCATGGTGTTGCCGTCCGGCAACTGCGCCATCAAGGGCGCTGCCACGAAGGTGTAGATCTCGTTGGCGAACGGGAAGAGCGCCAAGAACACCACGAGGATCGCGATCGACATACGGATCAGACGATCGCGCAGCTCGATTAAATGGGAGACGAAAGGCTGTTCGGCACCCGGATCGTCGGGCTGCTTCGCGGGGGACATGGGTGATGTTCTCGTCGCTGGTTGGATGACGGCTCGGCGAGCGGATCGGGCGAGCGATGCGTCGGCTTGCCCGACGGGCGAGATCAGGTCGCCGGATCGGCGCCGTCAGCTCGCGGAGGTGTCTCGCTCTTTCGGCCGGGCGGCCGAGGTCGACTCGTCGGGCGCGCCGGGTGGCTCGCCCCGTGCCGGCGCGCGCGCGGCCTCGGTGCCGGAGGCGGGCTTAGCGGTGCGCTTCGCCGGCTCTTCGAGAATACTCTCGAGCGGGCGGCTGCGTGCCTGCTTGTCGAGAATCTCCTTGAGCTCGTCGGCCTTGAGCTCGCGCCGGATCTCGTCCTGGACCGAGGCCAGTGTGCGACGCGCACGCCCCAGCCAGAGTCCCGCGATACGCGCAACCCGCGGCAAGCGCTCGGGTCCGATGACGACGAGCGCCACCACGCCGATCACCAAAAGCTCCCAGAAACCCATGTCGAACATGGCAACCTCGCGTGACCGCCTTACTAAGTGGACGCTTTGGGGGAGGACGCCTGCGGGTACGACACCTTAGGCGGACTTGTCCGTCGGCTTCGCAGGCTCGCGTTTGGCCGGCTCGCCGTCGGCGACACGCTTCTCTGCGGTCTGCTCGACCCGTTTTGCTTCGGCCTCTTCCTCGGCCTTCTCGCTCTCGGACATGGCGCTTCGGAAGCCCTTGATCGCGTTGCCCAGATCGGAACCGATGCCCTTGAGCCGTTTGGTCCCGAACAACAGCAGCACGATGACCAGGATGATCAGAAGTTGCCAGATACTGATGCCACCAGCGCCCATGTTTTCCTCCGTACCGTCGTTGCGAGACGGTCGACTCGATTCAGTGGGGAGGCCGACGAAACAGATTCCATCGGCTGGATTTTCGACGTCTTCGGCACCCTTGCATCAAGGGACCCGAAGCGCCCGGATCATACCGCAATCACAAAGACGCGGTTAGTCTTCGGTGACCCGAGGTCGGCGATTAAACCGCGCCCAGCGCGGTATACGATGTTTTTGGATGGGATCGGCCCCGGCGAATTTCAGAACTGCTGGAGCCGGCGCGGTTTAAAGTATTAAAAAATATAAAATTTTAAACCGCGCCCTCCGCTAAGGGTCGTGGATTCACCAAACTTCGAACTCACTCGAAAGTTAGCCTCTCGCTCTAGACGCGGTTTAAGCCGGGGATCAGGATCCACGACCGGCCTTCTCGTCCAACCCCGAGAGGCCAAAACGCCGGTCCAGCTCCGCCAAGACATCGGCCGGGCCGAGACCCTGCTGCGCGAGCAGAACCAGGGTGTGGAACCAGAGATCCGCAACCTCGTGCACGATCTTCTCGGGGACCCCGTCCTTGGCGGCCATGACGGTTTCGGTCGCTTCCTCGCCGATCTTTTTGAGGATGGCGTCGAGACCTTTGGAATACAGGCCCGCGACATAGGAGCTTCCCGGATCCGCCCCCTTTCGAGACTCCAGAACCTCGGACAACCGCTCGAGCAGGTCATTCATGATCGATCACGCCTTCCCGTAAATCGCGTCCGGATCCTTCAGAACGGGCGCGACCTCGACCCAATGCCCCTGCGCATCGAGCTCGCGAAAAAAACAGTTGTGACGCCCGGTATGGCAGGCAATCCCGCCCTTCTGCTCGACATCGAGGAGCACGACGTCGGCGTCGCAGTCGATTCGGATGGCATGCACCACCTGCTGATGGCCCGATTCCTCGCCCTTGTGCCAGAGCCGCCCGCGCGAGCGCGACCAGTAGACCGCATGCCCGGTCTCTCGCGTCAGCCGCAGAGACTCGGGATTCATCCAAGCCATCATCAAGATGGTGCCGGTCGCGTGCTCTTGCGCAATCGCCGGCACCAGTCCCTGAGCATCCCACTTGACGGCATCGAGCCAATCTTCAGACATCGTCGATCTCCTCGCGGCACTCCCGGTGTCGGCGACACCCGGCTGCGCGCACTTGCAATTGGCCCCGTCTCAACGCGGGCTCAGGCTATCCGCGAGGCGCTGCCCCTCGGCAAAGTCGAGCGTCCCTTCATAGATGGCACGCCCCGTAATGGCCCCGATGATGCCGCAGCTCGCCACCTCGGCCAGCGCGCGCACGTCGTCGATGACCGTGATGCCGCCCGAGGCGATCACCGGGATGCGGATCGCCCCGGCCAGCGCGCGGGTCGCTTCCACGTTGGGTCCGTTCATCATGCCGTCGCGACCGATGTCGGTGTAGATGATGGCCGCAACACCGGCGTCCTCGAACCGCTTCGCCAAATCTTCGGCCTGATGCTCGGTGATCTGTGCCCAGCCCTCGATGGCGACCTGCCCGTCCTTCGCATCGAGCCCGACCATGATCTGACCGGGAAAGGACCGACAGGCGCGCTCGACGAAGACCGGCTCCTTGACCGCCTGGGTCCCGATGATGCAGTAGGTCACCCCGGCGCTCAGATAGGCCGCGATGGTCGCTTCGTCGCGGATACCGCCACCGACCTGGATCGGCAGCTCGGGAAATGCCTCGGCGATACCGCGAATGGCCTCGCCGTTGACCGGCATGCCGGCAAAGGCGCCGTTGAGATCGACCAAATGCAGCCGGCGCGCACCCTCACCCACCCAGCGTGCGGCGGTGTCCACCGGGTCGTCGGAGAAGACCGTCGCCTCCTCCATCCGGCCTTGACGCAGGCGCACACAGCGGCCGTCCTTCAAATCGATTGCGGGAATCAGCAACATGGATCGGTCACTCGCTGTCGGATGTCGGATGTCGGATAGACCCCTCTCTGCCGAGAACTCGGGCAACGGAGGCGACGTGGGTCCAAGTCTCAAAGCGCGCCCTTGGTGGACGGGGTAATCCCCGCCATCCTTGGATCCGGCTCCACGGCCATGCGCAAGGCACGCCCGAACGCCTTGAAGACGGTTTCTGCTTGGTGATGGGCGTTGGTGCCGCGCAGATTGTCGATGTGCAGCGTCATGGCCGCGTGGTTCACCAAACCCTGGAAGAATTCATGAAAGAGATCGACGTCGAACCCGCCGATCATGGCGCGGGTGAAGTCGACGTTGAACTCCAGCCCGGGGCGGCCGGACAGATCCACCACGACACGCGACAGGGCCTCGTCCAGCGGGACATAGGCGTGACCGTAGCGACGCAGACCCTTCTTGTCCCCGAACGCCTGCGCGAGCGCTTGGCCAACCGTGATGCCGATGTCTTCGACCGTATGGTGAGCGTCGATATGCAGATCGCCCTCGGCCTGGATGTCGAGATCGATCAGACCATGTCGCGCGACCTGATCGAGCATGTGGTCCAGAAAGGGCACACCCGTGTGCAGATCCGAGCGCCCGGACCCGTCCAGATCCAGTGCCACGCGGATGCGGGTCTCCAGGGTGTTGCGCTCGACCCGGGCCTTACGATGTGTACTGTCGAGGGTCATGTTGAAGCAGTGTCGTTGGCTCGCAAGCCCGCATTAAACCATAGCCGATCCGGACGACATAAGGGCGAGGGCCGCAAACGCCGGAAACGACGGCGCAAATCGTCCCGGCGAGGCAGGCATTGAACCGCGCCCAGAGCAGTGTGCGATGTTTTTGGATGGCATCGGCCCCGACAGACCTGAAGACCGCTCAAGTCGGCGCGGCTCAAGATATTGAATACTATATATTATTCTAAACCTCGCCCCCGCTAAGGGCCGTGGATGTACCAAACGTAGAACTCACTCGAAAATCAGCATCTCGCTCCGGGCGCGGTTTAGCTCGACATCCCGCGCAGCAGCTCGCGCACGAACCCAGGTCCACGGTAGATGAGGCCACTGTAGATCTGCACGAGATCTGCGCCGGCTGCGAGCTTGGCCGACGCGCCCGCGGGGTCCATGACGCCCCCGACACCGACGAGCACCGGGGCCGGACCGACGGCCTGTCGGACCAAGCCCAGCAGGGCGGTGCTCCGCTCCAGGATCGGTCGACCCGAAAGCCCCCCGCTCATCCCCTCGGTGCTGCTGCGAAGCCCTTCAAAGCGGATGCTGGTGTTGGTCAAGATCAGGCCGGCACAGCCCGCATCCAGCGCCGCGCGGGCGCAGTCGATCGCGTCCTCGTCGGCGAGGTCCGGCGCGAGCTTGACCAAGAGAGGCTTGGGCCGGGCGAGACGCTGATTAGGCCCCTGGATCGCCTCGATGATGCGCGCCACCTCGTCGACCCGCTGCAGATCCCGCAGGCCGGGTGTGTTCGGACTCGAGATGTTCACGACCACATAGTCCGCGAGATGACCGACCCGCTCGAAGCTGCGCCGATAGTCGTCCGCCGCCTCCTCCGCCGGGGTGACCTTGGACTTGCCCAGGTTGACGCCGAGCGGAACCTGGAGGATATCGCGCGCACGCAGCCGCTCCAGCCGGATCGCCGCCGCATCCGCACCCGCGTTGTTGAAACCCATTCGATTGATCAGCGCCTCGTCCGCCGGCAGACGAAAAAGCCGCGGCTTCGGGTTGCCGGGCTGTGCCAGCGCCGTGATGGTCCCGACCTCGATGAAACCGAAACCCAGCGCCTGCCAGGCGGGCACGGCGACGGCATTCTTGTCCAGACCCGCCGCGAGTCCGATCGGGTTTGGGAAGTGCAAGCCCATCGCGTCGACCGCCCGTCCCTGCGCACGGGCAATATCCTCCGCACCCAAACGGCCCGAGAACCAACGCGCCCATGATCCGAGCAGCGCCAGCGTCGAATCGTGTGCGCGCTCGGCGTCCAGGCGGAAAAGAAACGGTCGTGCGAAGCGCCAAAACCGGCTCGCGTGTCCCACACTCGTCGTCATCGTCCGATTAGTCTCCAGTGAAGTCCGCGAGCCATCCGAGCGGAGAGGAAGCGGGCGCTTATAAGACGCGGATGCGTAGTATAGCAGTCTCGTGCGAGACTTCTGTTTTCGGCCGGAGATGCTCGATGTTCACCTCCCTCGCGACGGCATGGCGAAGACTCGTGGCCTTCGGAATGGTCGGGGCCATCGGCACGCTCGCGCATTACTTGGCCCTCGTTTCGCTGGTCGAGATCTGGGGGCTTCATCCTGCTGCGGCGACGACCGTCGGCTTCGCTCTCGGTGCAGTGATCAATTACCTGCTGAACTATCGCTATACCTTCAACAGCTCAAAATCCCATCAGGATGCCGGACCAAAGTTTGCCTTGATCGCAATCGTAACCGGCGTGCTCAATACCTGGATGGTCTATGCCGGCGTCGACGTCCTTGCGCTCGACTACATCCTCGTCCAGATCGCGGCCACCGCAGCCGTCTTTCTACTCAACTTCGTATTGAATAGCCTCTGGACCTTTCGGGAGAAGGATGCGACATGAGCCCCGAACAACCCGATGCGCTCTACACCCTGCTCGACCAGAACGGCGCGGCCCGGGTCACGGAGCCGCCGACGCTTTCCTTGATCGTCCCCGCCTACAACGAGGCCGAAGTGCTCGATGAACTCCACCGGCGTCTGACGGCCGTGATCGGCGGTTTGGGCGTCACCGCCGAGGTGATCTACGTCAACGACGGCAGCCGCGACGCGACCCTGGACATCCTCTATCGCCTGCGTGCCGCCGATCCGCGGGTGGCCGTCCTGAATCTCAGCCGCAACTTCGGCAAGGAGATCGCGATGACGGCCGGGCTGGATCACAGTCGTGGCGAGGCCACGGTTATCATCGACGCCGATCTGCAGGATCCGCCCGAGTTGATCCCCGAACTGATGGCACGCTGGAGCCAGGGCTACGACGTGGTCTACGCGACACGCCTGTCGCGTGAAGGCGAGAGTGTTCTCAAGAAGCTGAAGTTTCTCAGTTTCATACAGCCATATCATAATATAAGCAACCACGAATATGCGCGCATATTAGTGAAAGCTTATTGACGAAATCCAAGCTGCCACGATGACCAAACGCGTGTGAAAAACGCGGACGATTCGGTGAATAAACAAGCAGTTGAAGATGAATGCGGGCTCGCGCAAGCGTATAATGAAAGGTGCCTAAGCCAATGATTAGACGCCAAATACGAGCCGCATTCGATGTCGATCCTACCCGCACTCGCCATTCAATTCCAGGGCCTTTTTCCGAACTCCGACCACGGCCGAGAACGCGCCCGCTGGTTCATTCTCACGCTGCAGGCGATCCTGTTGCCGATCACCGCCTCGCGTACCTCCAACCTGCTGCGCACCATCGCCACGCTCTTCGGCGTGGTGATCGGCGAGGCCAGGTACTACACCTTCATGGCCTCGGTGAAGCTGCCGTGGACGCGGATCTGGGCGGTGCTCTGGCGGGCGATCCCCGACCCCCTCACCGACGGGCGCCTGCTGGTGGTGCTGGACGACTCGATCAATCCGAAGACCGGCACCAAGGTGTTTGCCTGCCAGCGCAGCTTCGACCATGCCGCCAAGACCAATCAGAGCTCGTTTCCGTGGGCGCAGACCATCGTCACGCTCGGACTGCTGAAGGTCATTCACGGGCGCTGGTGTTGCCTGCCGTTGGCCTTCGCCTTTTACCTGCGCAGGGCGACCCTGGCGCTGCGCAGCGTGCGCATCCGCGGTCGGGTGCTCACCTTCGAGACCAAGTTCACCCAAGCCGTGCGCCTGATCCAGAGCTTCGCCGGGGTCTTTCCGCGGGCGCCGATCCTGGTGGTCACCGACAGCTGGTTCGGCAACAACGGCTTGCTCAAACCGTTGCGCCGGGCGCTCGGCTCCCGTGCCCATCTGCTCTCGCGCCTGCGCGTGAACGCGGTGCTCCACGATCTGCCGGTGGCCGTGCCGGGACGCGCCGGACGACCCCGCAAGTACGGGGAGCGTCTGGGCAGTGTCAAGGCGATGCAGACCGCACTGCGGGCCACCGCGCGGACTTATTCCCTCAACCTCTACGGGCGGGTTCGCGACGTGGTGGCCGCCGAGCAGGTGGTGATGCTCAAGTCCCTGCGCTGCCAGGTGCGCGTGGTGTGGGTCTACCGGCGTACCCAATGGATCGCACTGGTGACCACCGACCTGACCCTATCCGTTGAACAAATGATTGAAATCTATGGCGCGCGCTGGAAAATAGAAGCCGGATTCAGGGAAATCAAGCAGGAGATCGGCAGTGCCCAGACGCAGACCCGCAATCCCGATGCGGTCACCAACCATCTGCACTTCTGTATGGTGGCCACCACCATTACCTGGATCTACGCGGCCAGCTTGGAGCAAGCCCCCGCACGGCGCTACGCCGCTGCGCGTCGGACCGAATATGCCTTCGCCGATGTGCGCCGAGCGCTTGCACATGATCTCGCCGACGTGGGTTTCGGGGTCGACTGCGACGATCCCGGCCAAGGCACCCGAAATCCCCTCATCGTTGCAGTCATGCGGCTGGTCGCCTGAGGAAGACGGGAAACTTCAGTTCTCAAGAAGCTGAGCGCTCGGTATTTCTACCGTGTCATCGGGGGCATGAGCCCGATCGAGATCCCCAAGGACACGGGCGACTTCCGTCTGCTCAGCCGCCGCGCGGTCGACGCCCTGTGCCGACTGCGCGAGCAGCATCGCTTCATGAAGGGCCTGTTCGCCTGGATCGGCTATCGACAAACCGCCGTGACCTACCATCGCGACCGTCGCAGCGCCGGGGCGACCAAGTGGAATTACCACAAGCTCTGGGGGTTCGCGATCGAGGGCATTACCTCCTTCAGCACGGCCCCGCTGAAGGCGGCCAGTTATGTCGGGCTAACCACGGCCGCAACGGCATTCCTCTACGCAAGCTGGATCATCTACAAGACCTTGCGTTACGGAGACCCCGTCGCCGGATATCCGTCCCTGATGGTTGTAGTCCTCTTTCTCGGCGGCGTCCAACTCGCCGCCATCGGCGTCTTGGGCGAGTATCTCGGACGGATGTTCAACGAGACCAAAGGCCGGCCGCTCTATCTTGTCGAGACCTACGAACGCCCGAGACAGTGCGAGCATGGCGTCCCGAGCGAGACCGGCCATCCATCCGCGACGGGGCCGGGTTAATGAGAAGACCCGACCGGTTAGGCCAAACCCCGCCTCTCGCGCCGCAAGCTGTACTCGTTTCCGACGAAGATCAACGTCGCCCCGCCGATGACCCAGGGGTCGAGGCCCTCGCCATAGAAAACCGCCCCGATTAGCGCGATGAGCGGCAGGCGCAGAAAATCCATCGGCAGCACGACCGTTGCATCGGCGTGCTGAAACGCCTTGGCAATGCCGAGATGTGCGCTGATCCCGGTGACCGCGGCCACGAGCAGCCAGGGCGCATCCGTCCAGTCGACCGGTTGCCAGACCAGCAGCGCGGGGACGAGACCGATCAGGAGCTGCATCACCAGCATCCAGAAGAGGATGGTGAAGACACCGTCATAGCGCGTGAGTCCCTTGGTCGCCGTCAGGCTCACGGCAAAACCGACCGCGGCGGCCAGCCCGATCAGGACACCGAGATCGAGTGGCTGCACACCGGGCCGCGTGATGACGAGCACGCCCGCCACGCCCAACACAAGCGCCACGACACGTCCTCGATTCAATCGCTCGCCGAGAAAGAACAGCGCCAACACGGCCGCCCAGACAGGCGTCGTGAATTCAAGCGCGAAGACCAACGCGAGCGGCAACATGCCGATGGCGGTGATCCAGCAGACCTGCCCGCCGTAGTGAAAAAGGTTGCGCAGCAGGTGCAGCGGAAGCCGTTCGGTGCGATGAAAGCCAGGGGCCAACCACAGCGCCAGCGGCACCAAGAGCGGCAGGCCAAGTGCAGTGCGCAGAAAGAGAAACTGCACCGGCTCCATGGTGTCCAGCAGCTCGCGCGCGGAGACGGCAAGCAGTGCGAAGGAGGTCAGCGCAACCCCCATCCAGGCGGCCGCGAGGGCAAGCGGCCGGGATGCCCGCGGCGGCGTCGCGTCTTGGGGCATGTGCTGCTCTACCCGAAGCCGATCGCCAAGGCCGCGGTCAGCGCCAGCAAGACCGCGGACTGGAGCCGATAGTCCGACCACCAGGCACCCGAGCGCGTCGGGCGCGCCAGCGCGGGACGCCAGACCATCTCGCCGCTCGCCATCGCACGCGCAGCCGAGGGACGCGGCTCAAGCAAACCGACGACGACGAAGATCAACGCGCTCAGGGCAAAGAGGATCCCCGCAACCAAGGTGAAGTGCAGATCCAGCACCCCTCCGACCGTCAGGGCGAAGAGCATGGCAGACACGGCGTGACCGCCGAGCAACGTCGCGAGCGCCGCCCTCGGACCCGGTCGCGCCCAAAGCGCGCCCAGCAGAAAGAGCGCCGCAACCGGCGGGACCAGATAGGAGAGCGCGGCCTGCAGATAGTGGAACAGCCCCTCGAAGCCGCCGATCCAGGGCGCGACAGCGGCCGAGATCAACATGAAGAACAGGATCGCGATGCGCCCGATCCAGGCCGTCTGGCGGGAGGTCAGGTTCGGGCGCAGCGGCTTGATGAAGTCGAGCGTGAGGAGTGTCGCGGCCGAGTTCAGCGTCGAGTCGACGCTCGACATTAGGGCCGCGACCAAGGCCGCGAGCACGAGCCCGCGCAATCCGACCGGCAGCAGCTCGGCGATCAGCGACGGGAAGACCTGATCCGCCTGTTCGAGGCCCGGAATGATCTGAATCGCGATGACGCCGGGGATGACCATGATGAAGATCACCGAGAGCTTCAGGAATCCGGCCAGCAGTGCCCCCCATCGGGCGTTCTCGATGTCCCGAGCACCCAGCACGCGCTGGACGACAAACTGATTGGTACACCAGAAGTAGAAACCCAAGACGGGCACGCCGACCACCACGCCGAGCCAAGGCAGGTTAGGGTCGCTCATCGGGAGAAACAGACTCAACTGCTGCGGGTCCGTCGCCTCGACCACCCGCCCCCAGTCGAAATCGATTGCCTGGAAACTGAAGTAGGTGACCAGCGACGCCCCGATGAGCAGGATCACCGCCTGGAGAACATCCGTATAGACCACTGCCGCCAGCCCGCCGGCAGCGGTGTAGATCCCCGCGACTGCGGCCAGGATCAGCGCAGCCGTGAACAGATCCAGGCCCGGGATGAAGGCGCTGAGAACGATCGCACCGGCGAAGAGCGTGCCTGAGGTATCGACCAGGATGTTCGAAACGAGAGTCAAGGCGGAGAAATAACGCCGCGCGCGTCCGTCGAACCGCCGCTCCAGATACTCAGGCACGGTTCCGACACGGGCGCGCAGATAAAGCGGAATCAAGATGATGACGAAGACGACCAGCAGCGGCGCGGCCATCCACTCGTAGTTGGCGACCGCGATCCCCCAGGTGTAGGCCGCGCCCATGAGCCCGATCAGGGTCGTTGAGGAGATGTTGGAGGCAAACAGCGACAGCCCGACCGGCAGCCAGCCGAGCCGGCGCCCGGCCAGGAAAAGATCGTCCGCATCGTGGGTTCGGCGCGCGAGATAGGCGCCGATCGCAAAAACGATCAGGAAATAGAGGCCGATGATCGCGAGATCGATCGGGGCAATTCGCGTGATGAAGGGATCCATAGCGAGGATATCGCTCCATCGAACCTGAAACCCGCGACTGACCGACCCCGTCGCCGGGGAGTCGGGATCAGTCGCTTGCGAGGACGCGCATCAGGATCTCGTTGACCTGCTGCGGATTGGCCTTGCCTTTGCTCTCCTTCATCACCTGACCGACGAAGAAGCCGAAGACCTTGTCCTTGCCGGCGCGGTATTGCTCGACCTGACCGGGGTTGGCCGCGACGATCGCCGCGATCATGGCCTCGAGCTCGCCGCTGTCGGTGATCTGTCGCAGCCCGCGTGCCTGAATGACGCTGTCGGCATCGCCCTCGCCGCCCCACATCGCCTCGAAGACCTGTTTGGCGAGCTTCCCGGACACTGTCCCGTCCTGGATACGATGGATGAGGCCGGCAAGCATGGCCGCGGAGACCGGGCTCTGTGCGATCTCGATCTCGGAGCGATTCAGCGCGGCGGCCAGCTCGCCGTTGACCCAGTTGGCGGCCAGCTTGGGCTCGGCGGTGGCCTGCACCACCGCCTCGAAATACTGGGCAAGCTCACGCCCGGCGGTCAGCAGGCTGGCGTCGTACTCGCCGAGTCCGTATTGGGTGTGGAAGCGCTCGCGCATGCTGTCCGGCAGCTCGGGGAGATCCGCGACCGCATCGACGATGAAGGCGACATCGATCTCGACCGGGAGCAAATCCGGATCCGGGAAGTAGCGGTAGTCGTTGGCCTCTTCCTTGGAGCGCATGGGACGGGTCTCGTCGCGCTCGGGATCATAGAGCCGGGTCTCCTGCACCACCGTCCCGCCGCCTTCGATCACGTCGATCTGGCGCTCGACCTCGAACTGGATCGCGCGCTCGATGAACCGAAAGGAGTTGAGATTCTTGATCTCGGTCCGGGTGCCGAAGCGCGTCTGACCGAGCGGGCGCACGGAGACATTGGCGTCGACCCGGAAGGAGCCTTCCTGCATGTTTCCGTCGCTGATGCCGATCCAGCGCACCAGTTGATGGATCTTGCGCGCGTAGGCCACGGCCTCCTGCGGGGTGCGCATGTCCGGATCGGAGACGATCTCGAGCAAGGGCGTGCCGGCCCGGTTGAGATCGATGCCCGTGTAGCCGCCGCCCGCGAGGGTCTCCTCGTGCAACGACTTGCCGGCGTCTTCTTCGAGATGCGCACGCGTCACCCCGATCGACTTCACCGCACCGTCGCCGAGCACGATCTCCACGCGTCCCTCGCCGACGATCGGCAGCTCGTACTGACTGATCTGGTAGCCCTTCGGAAGATCCGGATAGAAGTAATTCTTACGGGCGAACACCGAGCGCGGCGCCACCTCGGCACCGATCGCTTTGCCGAAACGCACGGCCAGACGTACCGCCTCGGCATTGAGCACCGGCAGCACGCCGGGCAAACCCAGATCAATGGCGCAGGCCTGCGTGTTGGGCGACGCGCCGAAGGCGGTCGATGCACCCGAGAAGATCTTCGATTGGGTCGCGAGCTGAGTGTGGATCTCGAGCCCGATCACGGTTTCCCATTGCATGTGTCTAACCTATGTCGCGTTCGTACTTTCGGCAAACCTGACGTCTCGTGTCGAACGTCCTAACCGAAATCGAGAAGCTAACCAAAATGCGCCTTCCGATGACAGTTTGGACATAAGGCAACGCTGTTGTCGACTGTGTCATCTCCGCCTTCGGCTAAAGGTATCCTGTGGTGAATCTCTAAATACGGCGACCCGTCGGAAGATCGATGAAACGGCGCCTTGCTCCGACACGATTCACAGTAGCCAGCGGCGTTTTGCAGAACTTCAGCGACTACGTCAGGATTCCGCCTGAATGCTTTCGATACGACTGTAACGACGGGAGGCGTCTTCGGCGCGGCTTCGAGTCGCAAGCGACGCTCGGCTTGACTGAGACTCAGCGACTGCGTCACCTCGTTGCCAAACTCCCTCGAATAGTCGCTCGCGGCAAGCAAGCTATGGCTGCTATTCCAAAACGAGACGATCAGCTGCTTATTCCTCTCGATCTGCTGAGCATCTCGGTCGGCAGCAACTCTTCGAAAATCCAGAATCCTCAGAGAAGCCGTCCTGTAACCACGCCAGATCTCGGTGTCGGAAATGATCTCTCCCAAGCGACTAACCGACGAAGAATGCATCCACGTCAACGGATGAGCGCTGCTTAACGTCGACCTTACAGGCGAGTAGTCGAAGCCCGGTTTTCCGCCGGGGCAAGAATCGACCAGCATCCATATGCCTAGATCGACTCCAGTCGAGACATAGGAGCAGAGATAAATATTACCTACAACAATACTAATGCTACTCTTGCTCGTCCCAAACCACGACTTATCTGGCCTCAATGTGTTCTCAAAGGCCCGCTCAAAAAACGCGATAAACTCATCGACCGAATCTCGGATTGGTCTTCGCGACTGGACCCATTGAGTGACTTCTTTTCGCCAGTCGAAGTGACCCACTTTATTAAGACTTTCAGGGCGCGCCAGGCGACGAGCTCGCCGATCACTCGAACCCGGAAGGCGCGCCCTGATGCCAATGCGTCACATGCTGAAAGCGATGCGCGACATTGAGCAGGCGTGCCTCCTGAAACGCGTTGCCGATGATCTGCAAGCCGACCGGCAGCCCATCGACCGGCTCGATCGGGATCGACATCCCGGGCAGGCCCGCGAGGTTGGTCGCAATGGTATAAATGTCGTTGAGATACATGGCCACCGGATCGTCCGTCTTGGCCCCGAGCGGGAAGGCGGTCGTCGGTGCGGTCGGACCCATGATGACGTCGACCTCCTCGAAGGCACGCGCGAAGTCGTCGGCGATGAGATGGCGGATCTTCTGTGCCTTCAGATAGTAGGCATCGTAATAGCCCGCCGACAGCACATAGGTCCCGATCATGATGCGTCGCTGCACCTCGTCACCGAAGCCCTCGGCGCGACTGCGCTTGTAGAGATCGTCGAGATCCTTTGGATTCTCGCAGCGATGGCCGTAGCGCACCCCGTCGAAACGCGCCAGGTTGGACGAGCATTCGGCCGGTGCAACCACGTAATAGACCGGCACCGAGAGCGGACTGTTCGGCAGGCTGATCTCCTTGACCTTGGCACCGAGCCGCTCGTATTCCTTGATCGCGTCCTGCACCGAGGCCGCCACGCGCGGATCGAGCCCCTCGCCGAAATACTCCTTCGGCAAACCGATGCGCAGACCCGCGATGTCGTCGTCGAGCGCATCGACATAGTCCGGCACGGCCACGTCGGCGCTGGTGGAATCGTGCGGGTCGAACCCGGCCATCTCGTCGAGCAAACAGGCCGCATCCGCCGCCGAGCGGGCCAGCACACCGGCCTGATCCAGCGAGGAGGCGAAGGCGATCATGCCCCAGCGCGAGCAGCGCCCGTAGGTCGGCTTGATGCCGGTGATGCCGCAGAGCGCCGCAGGCTGGCGGATCGATCCACCCGTATCCGTCCCGGTGGCCGCCGCGCAGAGCCGTGCCGCGACCGCCGCGGCGGATCCGCCGGAGGAGCCGCCCGGCACGCGATCCGCGTCCCAAGGGTTATGAACAGGCCCGTAATAGCTCGTCTCGTTCGAGGAGCCCATGGCGAACTCGTCCATGTTCGTCTTGCCCAAGACCACCGCCCCGGCTGCGGCCAGACGCTCGACGACCGTCGCATTGTACGGAGCGACGAAGTTGTCGAGCATCCGCGAGCCGCAACTGGTCTTGATCCCCGCCGTGCAGAAGATGTCCTTGTGCGCGATCGGGATGCCGGCGAGCGGCCCGGCATCGCCCGAGGCAATCGCGCGATCGGCACGCTCGGCCGCCGCCAAGGCGGATTCGCTTGCGACGCTGATGAAGCTGTTCAGGCGCGGATCCAGACGCGCGATACGCTCCAGATAGTGACGGGTGAGCTCTACGCTCGAGTAGGTGCGCAGCCTCAGCTCCGCGGCCATTTGGGCGATCGATTTGTTCTGCATGAGTACTCGCCGTCAGTCGATGACCTTGGGAACCAGATACAGCCCACCCTCTGTCAAGGGGGCGATCGCCTGGAACAGCTCGCGTTGATCCTGCTCCGACACGCGATCCGGACGCACACGTTGGCTCATGTGCAGCGGGTGCGCCATCGGCTCGACGTCCGTGGTGTCGACCGCGTCCATCTGCGCAACCAGGTCGAGGATGTTGGAGAGATCCGCGGCATAGCGCTCGATCGACTCGGGTGCGATCTCGAGCCGTGCCAGGTGGGCGATCTTCTCGATGTCCGAAGCATCCAATGACATGACCGATCCAGCTTGATTGACAAGCCGCGCAACATAGCACAGGCGCGCGAGACGAGGAACTTTCGGGAACGCCGCGCGGCACGGCGGGCTCCACCTTGGAGCCGGACTTGTTTGATCGCTCGATCGTAAGTCTTGACGACTTGCCGTCTTTCGGCTTTAATATGCGGCTTCGCTACCCGCAACGGGGGCGAAATTCAAAACGCCCAGGTAGCTCAGTTGGTAGAGCAGAGGACTGAAAATCCTCGTGTCGGTGGTTCGATTCCGCCCCTGGGCACCATATAAATCAGCCGCTAGAACAACCCTCAGAAATACTGTGCAGTGATGCGCTCAGCGTGGCTGCTCGGCATAGCGCCCCGGCCTTCCCTTTGGATCCCGGCCATAGAAAGCGTAGCCTAAGTTTAACACCCCATCCAAAGCGCCCTTGTCTTTCATTGGCTTACGCCAAACGAAGTGGGCGAGTGGCACTACAAACATGCCATTCTTCGGGATGAGGGTTCAGACAATCATTTTGTGCACACCTCCCGGGACGGGGTCGCTGCCGAGTGCCCGGATGATCGCCAGCTGCGCCGGTTCGGGCTGGGTGGCCTTGCGCACATGCAGGGCACGCCCGTCGGGACGGCGGAAGGTGGCGGTCACCCGGCATTGACCGGCGAGGATCGCGCGCAGGGTGGACCACCGGTCGGTGATGCCGTGCGCCTGCAGGCGCCGCCGGATGATCTGGACGAACTGGTAGGCGAGCACGGTGATGAACAGGTGTCCCTCGGCGCGCTCCGCCGTCCGGTGATAGACCGGGCGCAGACCCAGCTCCGATTTTAAGGAGCGGAACACCGCCTCCAGGTCGGTGAGCATGACGTAGGTCCGCCACAGCTGCTCCGAATCCCACGTCAGCTCGTTGGTGCGCAGGCAATAGACCCCGGGGTGCGTGACCAAGGTGCCGTCGACCGGCCGGCGCTCCCAGCGGATGGCTTGGGCGTTGACCCCGCCGGCATCCGGCTCGACGGTGATGCTGTAGTGCTGCCCGACGCCGTGACTCTTCTCCTTCAACCGCCCGATGCGCTCCCACAGCTTGGTGATGCGCTTGGTGGTGCGCGGGCGGGCCAGTCCCTCGTGCAGGGCCTGCAGGGCCGCCTCGAAGCGCGTGCAAAACCGCTCGGCGATGCCTTCTTCCTTGTGCGCCCGGCGCTCGGAATAGCAGTAGAGGCGAACCTCCTCGCCCTCGGCGTCGAGGACACGCTGCACGGCGACGGGATCCCCGCCGGCGGTCTGGATCGAGATCGCCGCGTCCGCATCGAATTGGCGCTGCCGCTCCCGGCTCACCACCAGATAGCGATACCCCTGCGCGCGCAGCCACACCACGTTCTCCTCGGTGGCGATGCCGCGATCCATCACCACCAGGGCGCCGGCGGGGGCGCCCAACCCGGCGAGCATGCCCTCCAAGGTCGTGCCCTCGACCACGTTGCCGTCGAAGACCTCGGAGCGGCGCACAAAGCCGCTGCTGTCGAGTACCAATCCCAGGGTCACCAGCGGGCAGTCGCTGCGTTTCTCCTTGGAATGGCCGTGCTTGGCCCGTGGATTGGCCGCCGCTTCGCCTTCGAAGAAGGTGTTGGTCAGATCGTAGAGCGTGACCGTCCAATCCAGCCCGAAGAATTCACTGACCCGGGCGAACAGCGTCTTCTCGATGGTGGCGCGGTGGCGCAGCAGGGCATCGGAAGCGCGGTAGAAGCGCATCAGGTTCATGGCCTCGAAGTCGACGTCCAGCAGTTCGCCCAACCCGCTGGTCTCGACCAACCAGCGCCGGGTGGCCCGCTCGGAGCCCGGCGCGGCCATCCGGGCGATGATCGCCCCGAGGATCGCCGTGCGATCGGGCGCGTTCAGGCCCAAGGTCTCCAGCAGGGTGGCGAACTCCAGCTGCGCCATCGCCCACAGCCCCACCGACTCCACCCCGACCGAGCGCGGACGGCTGAAGATCAGCGAGTCCACCTCGATGGTGTCGAGCTCGGGCGGTGCCGCCGGAGTCGGCGCCGCGTCCGGTGTCGGCGCTTCGGGTGTCGGGGACGGCGCGGGGGTCGTGACCGGCTGCCGCGCCAACAGTTGGGCGCCCAGGCGTTGCGCCGTGCGCTCCAATTCCGCCGAGATCTCGACCTTCAGCAGCACGCCCTGCCCGCCGAGCAACTCCTCCAGGCGCACGCACAGCGTCGGCCACTCGGCCGGCGGCACCGCGAAATGGCGCCCCAGGTTCAGCAGCGTGATCTGCCGGACCTTGCCGCCGACCCGCGTGGAGCGCACCAACCGGTGAGTGTGGTAGCGCTCGCCGGTGGCGCTGTTGCGGGTGTGGGTGCGACGGATGTACATGCCCGTACGCTAGCCCATGCGCTGCCGGGCGCCTAGGGGCAGGCCGAAATAATATGGCACTACTTTTCAGATTTGTGCGGCCGTGTACATATGAATCAATGGTATAGATCGCCTGCGGGCACGAAATCGGCCCCGACCGTGTTAAAGATGGGGTAGCGTCCGTCATGCACATACAGGCAGGTGCCGCAGTTGTGCGGTCTCGGCATCTTCGCGAACCCTCCCTCTTTCGCAGACCTTCGAAGGAGACGAAGCCACGGCCTGAAGGTTGACGCCTTTTCGGTTGGCCGAACTAGGCTTTCTCGGTTAAGTCAATCAAGCGTCGCGCAGGCCAAGACGGCGCCCGGCTCATCGGTAAACCTCGCGCCGATGCCCGATCTCCAAGACCAGGACCACACAACGGCCGTCTTCGATGCGACAGATCAGCCGGTAATCGCCGACGCGGTAGCGCCACAGCCCGACCAAGGGACCGCTCAATGGCCGACCGAGGTGTCGCGGGTCGGCTTCGGTCTCCAGGCGTTCGGACAGGAAGCGTCGAACTCGGGTGCGTGCCGCCCGGTCCAGCCCGACTAGTACCCCGTTCCACCCTATTTTGCGTGCTCAGCGAGGCGAGAAGCGTTCGGCGGCTAGGCGCGCGAGTGAAGGAAGAGTGGTCCTCTTTCAAGCTCGCGCAACAACGGCGCCGAACGCTTCTCGCCTCGCCCTTCGGGAGCCCCCCAAAGGCGCCAGGGCGGCGTTACAGCCCTTGGAAATAGGATCCACTATTCCCCGCGGCCTGTGCCTTGCCCTGGCGCCTTTGGGGGGCTCTGAGCATGCAAAATAGGGTGGAACGGGGTACTAGGGTGCGGACCGCTCGCGGGGCGACTTCAACGCGCCAGGTCACGATCGAGGTACGCGTCCAGCTCTTCCAATGTCAGCGGCTTGCCCCCGCTCTCGATCTCGCGCAGGGATTCCTCGGCCGCACGAATGTCCTCCACATCCTCCAGGTACGCCGCCACCGCTTCACGGAGAAGATCGGCTTCCGGGCGTCCGGTCAGCGTGGCCAGGGCGTGGAGGCGAGCGGTTGTGGTCGGGTCAAGACAAGTGTTGTGCACGGCGTGGCTCCTGGTTGATTGACGTGATTTCCAAGTCACGGCCCTCATGAGATCCCCTCGGTTTTTCGTCTTCCAAGGGCATCGCACGGGTTCATGCGACCAGCTTTCTCTCTTTCCAGGGTTAGTCCAGTCCTTCAGAAACTGCATCGAGGAAGTGTAACCGAGGGTGGAATGCCGACGCTTGCGGTTGCAGAACACCTCGATCTACTCGAAGGCGACGGAGTTCAATCTGACGGTTTTCAAGCACTTTTCGGTCCCGCGGTCCCGTGCCGGAGAAATGCCGCCTCGATTCGCACCTAAAGCTTGATCGTTAGCCGAGATGGTACACGGCACCGAAACGCATTCGTAGGTGCGAGTTTATTCGCACGAGCATGAGCGAGCGCGAACGTACCCGCAACACACAAAAAAGGGGCCTCACGGCCCCTTATTCAAACACCGAACCGGACGCGATCAGCCCAGCAGCGGTGCAATCGTCAGACTGACGATGGCCATGACGTTGATAAGGATGTTCATCGAGGGGCCGGAGGTGTCTTTGAAGGGATCGCCGACGGTGTCGCCCACAACGGTGGCCGAGTGCACGGTCGAGCCCTTGCCGCCGAGGTTACCCTTTTCGACGAACTTCTTGGCGTTGTCCCAAGCGCCGCCGGCGTTGGCCATCATGAGGGCGAGCAGAACACCTGCGAGCAAGGCGCCGCCGAGCATGCCGCCCAATGCCTCCGGACCGATGCCGAAGCCGACAACCGCTGGGGCGCTGACGGCGATGACGCCGGGCAGGATCATCTTCTTGATCGCCGCCGTGGTGGCGATGTCGACGCAGCGGGCCGTATCCGGCTTGGCCGTGCCTTCCAGAAGGCCCGGAATCTCGTGGAACTGCCGACGGATCTCGTTGATCATCTCGAAGGCGGCGTCGCCGACCGCGGTCATGGTGATCGCAGCGATCAGGAAGGGAATCGCACCGCCGATCAGCATGCCCATCAAGACGTCCGGATCACCCATGCTCAAGGCGAAGTCCGGAATCAGGACATGCAGCGTCTCGATGTAGGCGGCGATGATGGTCAAGGCGGCCAGTGCCGCGGCACCGATCGCGAAGCCCTTGCCGATAGCCGCCGTGGTGTTGCCCAGCTCGTCGAGCGAGTCGGTGATCTTGCGCGTCTCCGAGCCCAGACCGCCCATCTCGGCGATGCCGCCGGCGTTGTCGGCGACCGGACCGTAGGCGTCGATCGCCATGGTGATGCCCACCGTGGCCAGCATGCCGACCGCAGCGATACCCACACCATAGAGACCGGCCATATGGCTGGACACATAGATGATCAGGGCGATGGTCAGCACCGGGATGACGACCGACTGCATGCCGACGGCCAAGCCGGAGATCATAACGGTGGCGGGACCCGTCTCGCCCGACTTGGCGATGCGGCGCACCGGCGCGGCGGAGGTGTAGTACTCGGTCACCAGACCGATGATGATGCCGCCGACCGCACCGGCAAGAACCGACCACCAGATGTGGTTGGAGACATCGATCATCCAGACGACCAGGAAAGAGACCAGGATGAAGAGCAGCGTGGCCCCGATGGTGCCCGTGCGCAGCGCGGTGGCGGGCTTGTTGGCCGAGACGGACTTGACGAGAAAGATACCCGCGATGGAGCAGAGCAGACCGGCCGAGGCCAGAGCCAGGGGCAGGAACATCAGCGATGATTGCGTGCCCAGCACGGCCAGGGTCGTGGCCGACATGGTCGCGGCGATCGCGATAGTGGCGATCTGCGCGCCGCAATAGGACTCGAAGATATCCGAGCCCATACCGGCGACGTCGCCGACGTTGTCGCCGACATTGTCGGCGATGACGCCGGGGTTGCGTGGATCGTCTTCGGGGATGCCGGCCTCGATCTTGCCGACCAGGTCAGCGCCGACGTCCGCGCTCTTGGTGAAGATACCGCCGCCGACACGATAGAAGAGTGCGACCGAAGAGGCACCGACGCCGAAGCCGTGGATCGCATGGGATGCCTCAGGATTACCGCCGAAGAGCAAATAGAGGAAACCCAGGCCCAAGAGGCCCAGCGAAGCGACCAAGAGACCCATGACCGAGCCGCCGTAGAAGGCGACCGTCAGTGCCGCAGGCGCGCCGAGCGTGTGGGCAGCCGTAGTGGTGCGCACATTGGCCCGGGTTGCCGAAAACATCCCGAGAAAACCGGCACTTGCGGATGCAGCAGCGCCGATGACGAAGGCCAGCCCCGTCTTCCATCCCAAGAACCAGATCAGCAGCACGAGCACCACGACGCAGAAGATGCCCAACAGCGTCAGCTCGCGCTTCATGAACACCATGGCGCCGAGATGGATCTCGTCGGCGATCGCTTTGACCTTGTCTTCCCCTTCGGGATAGGCCAAGACCAGCTTGTAAATATAGTGGGCCGCCCATAGCCCGAAAATGCCGAGCAGCAGCGGGATCAACGCGTTGAAGGACATTGGATCTCCTCAGTTCATTCGGTCGTTTTGGTGATAAAACCGCAAGGTTTATAGCAAATATCGGCCGGAAAAGCGATTCGACCGTCATTGAGCTGTCACATACAAACCATTGATATCAATCGATCTCGTCACCCGACCCAAAACCGGGAGAGAGCGCGTCCGGAGACGATGCGGGTCCGGATGAGGCGCTCGAGGAGCCTCCATCCAGTTCCGACAGCCGGCGCTCCAAGCGATCGATCGTCTGTTGCTGGCGCTCGACCTGTTTGAGCAACGCGGGAAGGCGAATCAGTGCTGCGCTTTCGCGAAGGGCTTGTTTCACCGGACGCGCGGGGGTCCCGAAGACGGCCACCCCGGCGGGAATATCCTTGACGACCCCGGCTTGACCGCCGATGCGTGCGCCGTCGCCGACCGTCACATGGTCCGAGATCGCGACCTGCCCAGCCACCACGACGCCTTGTCCGAGCTTGGAGCTGCCCGCAACGCCGGATTGGCTGACCAGAATACTGTGCGGACCGATATCGACGTTGTGGCCGACCTGAACGAGGTTATCGATCTTGGTGCCACGCCCGATTCGCGTCATGCCCAGCGTGGCCCGGTCGACACAGCTGTTGCAGCCGATTTCAACGTCGTCCTCGATCACCACCCGCCCGAGCTGCGGCACCTTACGGTGTCCGGTCCCGTCCCAGCGGAAGCCGAACCCGTCGCCGCCGATGCGCACACCCGGATGCAGGATGCAGCGATCACCCAAGGTCGAGTCGCGCAGGATACTGACGTTGGGCCCGATCAAACAGTCGTTGCCGATCCGCACCCCGATGCCGAGATAAGACCCCGGACCGATGCGCGAGCCCGAGCCGACACAGGTCTCCCCATCGACGACCGCGCCGGCACCAACCTCCACATCCTCCCCGAGCTGTGCCGTGGGGTGCACCGATGCGCTCGGATGGATGCCCTGGCTCGCCGCAACCGGTGCAAACCAAACCGCGATCTCGAAGAAGAGATTGCGCGGCTCGGCCACGCGCAGCAGCCGCTTGCCGACGACCTCCGGAAACGCCTCGCCGACCAAGACGAGCGCCGCAGCACTGCTCGCCACGGCAGCCGCTTGGCTCGCGTCCTCGGCGAAACACAGATCCTGCGCTCCGGCCTGCTCCAGCGTATTGACGCCGTGGATCCAGGCATCGTCGGGGTCTGCAAGGACGAGTTGCAGCCGGTCGTAGAGGTCCTGAATGGAGAGCGTCATGGTGCGGGCCAGTAGAAGGATTCGGCCACGGCCCCGGTCGCCGCAATCGTCACGTTGCGGCTTTGTGCCTGTCCGGCATGCTCGACGGTCAGGACATAGTCGCCGGGCGCAAGATTGGCGTACAGCCAGGGGCCGATGGTCACGGTGCTGAGCAGGGTCGGCCCGGCGGTATCCTGGATTTGCACGCGGATGTTGGACAGATAGGCCCCGGAGCCGGCGACGGCGAACAAGAGCCGCAGGTTGTACTGAGACTTGACCTGCTCCATCGCTTCGCGCTCGGAGGAGCCGATCCCGCCGCTGATGTGCGGAACCCCGAGGGTCGACTGGCCGGGCAGACGTCGCTCCGGAGCGGGCTCGGGCGACGGCGCAGTCAGCGGCTCCTGCGCCGGCTCCTGCAATGGCTCCGGCACTGGCGCAGGCAACTGCTCGGGAGTCGGGACGGGAACGACAGGAGGGACCGGTGCCGTACTCGGCTCCGCAACAGCAGGCGCCGCCGGCAAAATCGCCCCGCCGGGAAGCACGGTCCCCGGAGGCAACACCATGCCCTCCTCGAGCACGATACCGCCGGGCAAAGTCCTGCCTTCCGGCGCAATCGCCCACTCGACGGTCGGTTGAGCGACAGGCGTCGGGGCCTGCGCCTCCTGCCCGACCGGCTCTTGCGCGAATGCAGCCCCCGAGCCGAGACAAGCCAAAATCACCGCAACCTCAAACCTCTTCTCGCGTTGCCGCATCACTCAGAGCCCTCCTCAAAATTGACACTTCTTTAGGCGATGACCGGGAATTAACGTCCCGAACGCGTATGGGTAGAATTTCTTTACGGGCGACTGAAGTCGCCCCTACCCTCGATAGACCCGTTTCCTGATCACCTTAAAACGCGTCTGCTCCAAACCGAGCGGACAGGGGTCAAGCGTGACCCACACCAAAACATCGCATGAACCATCGCGGGGCGCGTTTTAAGCAGCGCAGCCGCTCCAACGGCTCGGAAACAAACTCTCGATCACCCCGGAGCGATGCAGCACACCCACACCCAGCACATGACCACGATAGCTCAGGATGATCTGTCCCGTCGGCGTCGCGGCTCGCTGCTCGGGTGTCGGGTCGAAGGTCTCACGGCGCAGGTAACGATCGCGCTGCTGGGTATTCAACGAGACACCGAAGCGCGTGATATCGCGCCCGAAGAGCAACGCACCGCCGGTGCTGGGCTTGGGCGGTCGCACATTGGTGCGGTGGAAGAACAAACCGCTCGACTCGGCCAACGGCACCGCGGGCGGCGCATGGTCGGCGGCCATCAGGTGCAACCCACGTCGAGTCTGGCGGTTGGCGCGGTAACCGGTCCAGTAATCGCCGCTCAGGCCGTATTTGTCGTTGAGACCGGCGAGCCATTCGACGGAATCCGTGTCGTCCAGATGCGCCGGCTCAGGCGTCGGCTCGGCGGGGCAGCCGGCATCCTTCTCCAAGATCGCCATAAAAAAGCCGCCGGTGTCGCGATGATGGGGCCAGATCCTCAGACAGTGCGCCAGCTCGGGCGGAAGCTCCCGTCCGTTCCAATGGGTGACGCCCGGCATCGCGACGAAACCCGGAACCGCTGCCGGGACCAGGCGCAGCATTCCCGGATGCTCGGCGAGGATGTCGGCCACCACCAGCTCGTTCTCCTCCGGGGCGAAGGTGCAGGTGGAATAGAGGATGCGCCCGCCCGGGCGACAGCGCTGTACCGCCTTGCGCAGCAATGCCCGCTGGCGCGGTCCCAAGCGAAGCCCGCTGTCCGGATCGAGCCGGGGCAGCAAGGACGGCGTACGCCGCAGCGTGCCCTCGCTCGAGCAGGGTGCGTCGACCAGAATGCGGTCGAACTGACCGCTCGCACTCGGCCAGTTGGCGCCGTCGCTACAGGTCGTGGTGACGTTGACCACGCCGAGCCGGTCGAGATTGCCTTGGAGCGCCTTGATCCGCGCGTGAGCGATGTCGTTGGCGACGAGCGTCCCGCGATTGCCCAGGGCGAAGGCGATCTGCGCGGTCTTGCCGCCGGGTGCGGCGCAAAGATCCAACACCCGCTGACCGGGTGCCAGGTCCATCAACATCGCGGGCAGTTGCGAGACCTCCTCTTGTGCGTGGGCCAAGCCGGCGCAGTACCACCAGTTGCGGCCCGCCTTGGTCTCCTCGGGGAGTCGCAAGGCAGCGGGCAGGCCGGGCACCGGTTGCGCATCCAAACCCTGCTCGGCCAGCAGGTCCGCCAATTCGGCGACCGAGATCCGCGTCGGGTTGGCCCAGATGCAGGGCGGCAGCGGCCGACCGAGCGCCGCGGCGAAGGCGTCCCAATCGTCGACCAGGGTGCGATAACGGGCCAAGGGCGAGGCGGCGATCTGTTCGGGTGTAATGAGCGCGGTCGCCTGCGAGCGCGAGAGACGCACGCGCTGCGGGGGCGTTTCAGTGGATAGAGTCATCGTATTCCAGTCAGCGTTTGCCGGAGCGCCGGCGGTCGAGTCGTGCCACGAATTCGCCGATCAAGCGGGCATAAAGCTGGTCGCCGAGCACCAGGTCCTCGACCCCCGCGTCCAGGCTCGGGTTGTCGTTGACCTCGATCACGACCGGCCCGGCCGAGGTCTCTTTGAGATCGACCCCGTAGAGCCCGTCGCCGATCAGGTCGGCCGCCTTGAGCGCCGTCTTCATCACGGCAGGCGGGACCGCCTCGACCGGCAGGGTCTCGAACCCGCCCTGCTCGTGACGACCGTCGGTCTCGTGCTTGACGATCTGCCAATGATCGCGGCTCATCAGATATTTGCAGGCATAGAAGGGCTGGCGACCCAGGATGCCGATACGCCAGTCGAAGGCCGTGTAGAGATACTCCTGCGCCAGGATGAGATCGGACTCTTTAAAAAGCTTGCCGGCGATCCGCGTCAACCCGGCGCGATCCTCCGCCCGGAAGACGCCGCGCGAGAAGGACCCCTCCGGGATCTTGAGCACGATCGGATAGCCGATCAGCTGCTCGGCCTCCATCAGATTCTCCTTGCGCAGCACCAGTGTCTTGGGCCGCGGGATGCGATGCGCCGCGAGCAGCTCGGCGAGATAGACCTTGTTGGTGCAGCGCAGGATGGAGTCCGGGTCGTCGATCACGACCATGCCCTCGCTGTCGGCCTTCTTGGCGAAGCGGAAGGTATGGTGACCGATACGCGTGGTCTCGCGGATGAACAGGGCGTCGTACTCGGCAAGCCGGCTGTAGTCCTTGCGCTGGATCAGCTCGACGTTGACGCCGAGCGACTTGCCGGCCTTCACGAAGCGTTGCAGGGCCTTGCCGTCGGAGGGCGGCAACTCCTCGGCCGGGTCGTGCAGCACGGCGAGGTCGTAGCGATAGGACAGGCGGGCGCGCGGCTGGCGCCAACGCTGCGAGAGATAACCCTCCAGCGCCGCAAACAAAGGCCCCTCCCCGTCCGCCGTGACGGCGGCCAGCGGCAGGGCCTTGATGGCCCCGATGCGCCAGGTGCCTTGGCGGCGAAACTCCACGCGCAGGATCGGGCAGCGGAAGGTCTCGAAGATCTCGCGCGCGAGCGGCTGCAGCTCCTTCACGTCGCACTGGCCGAAACAGATGGTCAGCTCGTAGGCGGTCGGGGCAAGTGCCGAGGTCTTGCGACGCCCGAGCAGACGCTGCACCAGCCCGTCGAGCTCTTCGGTGGCCAGGCTGTAGAGCTCGCGGCTGGAGAGCTCCTGGATGGTCCGAACGCTCGGGATGACCTTGTGCCCGCGCGCCTCGGCAAGCAGGGAGCAATAATAGCCCACCGAGAGATAGCGATAGCTGCGGCACAGGTTGATCACGCGCAGGTCGCGCTTGGACGCCAGCTCGCCGCCCGCGAGATAGTCGCGCGCGGTCACGACGGGCAGACGCGGAAAACCCGGCTTCCAGTCGCCTTGCTGCTCCACCAACAACAAATGCTCAGCCATTTAAATCGCGCTCGTTCGTGGGGTCTATGTCGCGTTGCATTTTGATTCCGGGTTGATCCATACCAACGCGCCTCGGCACAGGCGCGATTTAAAGCATAAAAAATAAAAATCCTGAATCGCGTCAGTGACGACGGTGGTCGCTGCCGGGTCGTTCCGATCCATACGTGAACGATGCATGTCGCGCCTGACGCGATTCAGCAGGAGACGAGGACCACCGCTTGCAACCCAACCCGACCATACCGGGCCATCCGGCTGAACTCGTCGCGGCGAATCGGCATATCGATCGAGTCCAGCGTGGTCTCTCCGTTGGCATAGTCGACGTAGGGGTCGTGGACATAGATGAAGTGCTCGTCGAAGCCGGTGATCACGACCCAATGCGGGAATTTCTCGCGGTAGATGCGGTAGGAACTGATCAACACCAGGGGCACCGAGCCCGCGTCCCAGCGTTGCTGGAGATCGTCGACGCTGAGCGTGCCCTGGTGGACCGGGATGCCCAAGCGCTGCGCCTCGGCCAGCATGTCCTCGTGGACGAGGCGCATGACCTCCTTCTTCTCCGGGCTGCGCACCGAGTCGACCAGCGGCACGCCCGGATCGTTCACGAAGACCTCCACGGCGAAGCCGCGGGCCTGCGCGGACAGCGCCAGACCCAGGGGCCCGCAGCCCCCGTGCCCGGAGGTCATGAAGATGGTGGTGGACTCGCGCCAGATCCGCAGCTCCAAGGTTCGATTGAGCTCGAGACTCGGGCGCAGCGCCTGCATCGCCATCATCAGCGACGACGAGCCGCAGGTGAAATCGAGGGTCTGCTCGTAAAAGGGCACGCGCGTGAGCTCAGGCTTGAGACCTGGAGAGAGTGTCTTCTCGTAGCGCAGCGCCTCCATGTGGTCTTCGTAATAGTCCGAGAGTACGCCGAAGCGCCGATAACCCGCGTTCTCGAACAGCGCCTGCGAGGCAAGATTGTCGCGCCGGATCTCAAGGCGCATGTAGGCGCGCTCCTGCTCCCAGGCCGCCTCCTCCGCCGCGTTGACGAGGGCGCGGCCGACCCCTCGGCCACGCGTCTGTGCCGCGACCGCGATCGAATAGAGCCGCGCGACCGAGGTGGCCCGGCTGAAGAGCACCATGACGTACCCCAGCAAGGCACCCTCGGCATCCTCGGCGACCAGCGTGCGCGCCTGCGCACGGGTCAGCATGTAGCGGAACTGGCGACGGGTCAGCCGGTCACTCTGGAAGCTCGCACCCTCGAGTCGAAGAAGGGCACCCATATCCGCAAGCGCAGCAGGGCGCAGGCGCGGGGGCGGGTGAGCGATGTCGCTGGGCGAATGGGTGGGCACTGAGCTCGGTATCGGCGCGGGGACTGGCAGGAGCCGGAAAGGCGGGATAGAGTCGGCGAAATCTACAGGTCACGCAGGAAAATGCAAGGCGTCCGAGGCCGGCGCCATCGGATCGAATCAACATCCTCCTCGGGCGGCGGACCCGAGCCTCAGTCTCAATACAGCGGAGCACGCCATGCCCAGCCAGGCCCCGACCCTGACCACCATGCTCGAAGGCCTGATCGGCACCCTGTCGGTCAGCAGCGTCACGCCCGCCTTCGATCACAGCAACCGGGCGGTGATCGATCTGTTGGCCTCCTGGTTGGAGTCGGCCGGCTTCCGGGTCGAGATCCTCGCGCTTCCCGGACAACCGGACAAGGCCAATCTGCTGGCCACGCTCGGCAGCGGCCCCGGCGGTCTGGTGCTGTCGGGACATACCGATACGGTTCCGTTCGATGCCCATCTCTGGACCCACGACCCACTCAAGCTGACCGAAGCCCAGGGGCGCCTCTACGGGCTCGGCACCTCGGACATGAAGTCCTTCCTGGCGCTGGCGATCGAGGCCGCACGCGGCTTGACCGCGACCGATCTCGCGCAGCCTCTGATGATCCTGGCGACCGCGGACGAGGAGTCCGCGATGCACGGCGCACGCGCCCTGGTCGAGGCCGGACGGCCGCTCGGGCGCTATGCGGTGATCGGCGAGCCGACCGGCCTGCGGCCGGTGCGCCTGCACAAAGGCGTGATGGGCGAATCGATTCGATTGGTCGGCCGCAGCGGCCATGCGAGCGACCCGGCCCTCGGCAACAACGCCTTGGACGGCATGTACGAGGTCATGGGCGCCCTGATGGCCTGGCGCTCCGAGCTCGCCGACAGCCATCGACACCCGGACTTCAAGATCCCGCATCCAACGCTGAACCTCGGCCACATCCACGGCGGCGACAACCCGAATCGGATCTGCGGGGAATGCGAGCTGCATGTCGACATGCGTCTGCTGCCCGGCCTGAGTGCGACCGACGTGCGCGCCGAGCTCAGCCGCCGGGTCGCGACCGTCGCCGACCGACGCGGCCTAGCCTGGTTCGTCGAGCCCCTGTTCGAGGCCATCCCGCCGGCCGAGACACCCGCCGGCTCGGCAATCGTGCGCGTGGCCGAAGGACTGACCGGCCACACCGCCGAGGCCGTGAATTTCGGCACCGAGGCGCCCTTCCTCAACCAGCTCGGGATGGAGACGATCGTGCTCGGGCCGGGTGATATCGCTCAAGCCCATCAACCGGACGAGTATCTTGAGCTGGATCGGATCAGACCGACGCTCGACCTGTTGCGGGCCTTGATCCAGCGTTTCTGTCTACGTTAAACCGCGCCCAGAGCGAGATGCTCACTTTCGAGTGAGTTCGGCGTTTGGTGCATCCACGGCCCTTAGCGGGGACGCGGTTCAACACCGATGATTGCCGGCCCGAGGTCCTTGCGCCGGGACCGGCCGCGGTGCCGGTCAGTCCTCCGGCGGTGCAAGACGCTCGACCAGTGCATCCCAAGCGATCACCACGCCCGGGAGGATGCCGACCGGGGTCTCACCCGCCAGCTCCGTCACCTCGGCCCCGCCGAACCGGCCCTGCTCCAACCGGTAGGTGGTGAGGGTGCGGTCGATCGGATGGACCAACCAGTATTCACGCACGCCGGCGCGCTCGTAGACCCGGCGCTTGCGCACATGGTCATGGCTCGCGGTGCCGGGCGAGAGCACTTCCACGACGAAATCCGGACCGCCGCGCACCCCGCGACGGTCGGTCTTCTCGCGATCGCAGATCACCAGCACGTCCGGCTGAACGACGGTGTCGATGTCCGCGTCGTCCTCGTCGGTGCGGGGAACCCGCACGTCCACCGGGGAGACGTAGGCGCGGCAGGGTTGGTCCCCGAGTGCCTGCCGAAGCTGGTAGTAGATCTCGCCGACCACATCCTGATGATCGAGCGTCGGTGCGGGCGATATCAGGAATGCAACGCCGTCGATCAGCTCATAGCGCACGTCATCGGGCCAGGTCGAATAGTCCGCGTAGGTGTAGTGCCGATGATCGGGTTGGAGGAGAGGCATGGCGGATACCGATTGGAAGACGTCCGAGAAAGTATAGAATGCGCGTGTCGCACTGGCTGCGGTTTAGGTTAGTCGTCCCATTCATCCCCGTATTGCGCCGGTGCCTCGCCATAGCTTTCCAGGATGAGCGGTGCCGGGCGGACGGGCCCGGCCTCGGGGCGCTCGACAAGGATCCCGAATGTCCAAGCGTCGCCGAGGCCGAACAGGAACTCGATGCGCTGACCCTCGGACAGAGAGAGATCGCCGATAAGCACCTCGTCGGCCACCGCGTTGTCCGTCTCTCCCACCAGAGCGAAGTGGTCGATTTCGATCATCTGGCCATAACGGTTCTGGTAGCTGAAGCGATAGAGATGGTCGTGATCGAAATCGAAGGCGTCGAGAATCGTCGAGGCCAGCACGGCGAAGCTGGTCTCGACCCCGCAGCGGATCCGGCGCCAGCAGCGCGCCCCGAGCGATACCTTGAACTGGTGCGCTCCCGGCTGAACGTCTGCTTCCGGGGGATCCAAATCCTTTTGCCATTCCGGCAACACGGAACGGATGGAGCGGCTCCAATCCTCGAAAGCCGCGATGGGATCGAGCAGCCAATCGAGGGTCAGCGCCGCCTCCAGGGCCGCGACCTCCGTCGTGCGCGCCTGATTTCGGGCTTCCAAGACCGTACTCAGCAGGGGCGGGCCCCAAGGCGTCAGGGCGATCGCGTCGCGGCGCCATCCTTGTCCCTCCTCCGGGGCATGAGCGGTACGTCTGTTGGTCTTGTCGAACCCGATTGCCTTGTCGCTATTCCGGCCAATAGTCGTCATCCAACAGCTCCGCCTCGCTGAAAGGACAGACAGTGGGAAGCATGCTCGCGTCGCGCCATGGATCTAGGGTCGCGCAACGCGCGGAAGCTCGAAACTTCGCGTAGCGTGACCCCTTGCGCGTCTCGACCGCAGGCCGACGGGGGCTAGGCCCGCAGCGCTGGAGGAGTTTAGCGTGCGCCAGCAACTCCTCCCGTACATCATCCGGCAACAGCAGACGCTCAGTTTCAAACGCGCCATCACACAGAACCGTCCCGTCTTCCATCCTCGTCTCCATACTCGCTCGCCCGACGCGCGTCCCCGCGTACCTTGTCGGCCGGATAACGCGCCGCGTTGATGGCGATCTTCTCGTCGGCAGCGGCCAGCAGGTCGATGTCCAGCCGCTCGGCCAGGCGGACCAGATAGTTGAGGATGTCGGCGAGTTCGTGTGCGACCTGCCGTTTCTTCTCGGCACTCAGCTCGGCACTCTGTTGCTCGGTGAGCCATTGGAAGTGCTCGAGCAGCTCGCCGGCCTCACCCGCCAAGGCCATAGCGAGGTTCTTGGGCGAGTGGAACTGCTCCCAGTCGCGCTCGCGGGCGAAGGCGAGTAGACGGGCGTTGAGCTGATCAAGGCTATCCGGCATCGCTTGTGCCCACATCGGCCAAGCGCCCACGTGCCCTGACGATCGCAGCGCGCACTTGGGCCGGGGCCGTGCCGCCGAGGTGATCACGTGCGGCAACCGAGCCATCCAGCGTCAGCACGGCAAAGACATCGGCCTGAATCGCGTCCGAGAATCCGCGCAGCTCCTCCAACGTCAGCTCGGCAAGATCCCGACCTTCGCGCACACCGAGCCCGACCGCCTTGCCGACGATCTCGTGCGCATCGCGGAAAGCGATGCCTTTGCGCACCAGATAATCCGCGAGATCGGTGGCGGTGCTGAAGCCTTGCGCGGCGGCGGAACGCATCCGCTCACGATTGCAGGTGACCTCGCGCATCATCTCGGCATAGACCTTGAGCGAGCCCTTCAGATTATCGACCGTGTCGAACAGCGGCTCCTTGTCCTCTTGGTTGTCCTTGTTGTAAGCCAGGGGCTGGGCCTTCATCAGGGTCAAGAGGCCCATCAGATGACCGAAGATGCGCCCGCTCTTGCCGCGCACCAGCTCGGGCACGTCCGGGTTCTTCTTCTGCGGCATGATCGAGGAGCCGGTGCAGAAGCTGTCGGAGAGCTCGATGAAGCCGAACTGACTCGACGACCAGAGGATCAGCTCTTCGGAGAAGCGCGACAGGTGCATCATGAGGATGGCCGCGCCCGCCGTGAATTCGATCGCGAAATCGCGGTCCGAGACGGCATCGAGCGAATTCTCCGCCGGCCGATCGAAACCGAGCAGCTCCGCTGTGTAGGCCCGATCGATCGGATAGGTGGTGCCGGCCAGCGCGGCGGCCCCGAGCGGCATCACGTTCATGCGCCGCCGACAATCGGCCAGGCGCTCGCGATCGCGATCCAGCATCTCGAACCAGGCCAGCATGTGATGGCCGAAGGTGACGGGTTGGGCGACCTGCAGGTGGGTGAAGCCGGGCATGATGGTCTCGGCCTCGCGCTCGGCGAGATCCAGCAAGGCGGCTTGAAGGCGTGCGATGGCCTTGCGGATCAGATCGATCTCGTCGCGCAACCACAGCCGCACATCGGTCGCGACCTGATCGTTGCGCGAGCGCCCTGTGTGCAGCTTTTTGCCGGCATCGCCGATCAGCTCGGTCAGGGCGGACTCCACGTTCATATGGACATCCTCGAGCGGGATCGACCACTCGAAGGCGCCGGCATCGATCCGCTCCCGCACGCTCTCCAGTCCGGAGACGATGGCGTCGCGCTCTGCATCGCTGAGGATGCCTTGACGGGCCAGCATCGTGGCGTGGGCGATCGAGCCCCGGATGTCGTAGCGATAGAGGCGGCGGTCGAAGTCGACCGAGGCGGTGAATGCCTCGACGAAGGCGTCGGTGGGCGCGTTGAAGCGCCCGGCCCAGGGTTTGGCGGAAGGGCTTGGCTGGTGCATCTGCGGGATCCGAAGTGGTGCGATCCGAGGATTCTAAACCGCGCCCGGTGCGGTATGCGTAATTCGTTGGAATGGCTTGGCCGCGCCGGCTCCGACGACTGCCGGAGCCGGCGCGGTTTAAGTTATTAATAAAATTAAATTTTAAACCGCGTCTCGGCAAGATCGAGGAGGCCCCCGACGCTGAACACAACATGAAAACTACGCATGTCGCTCTGGACGCGGTTTAACCTGAGTAAAATGATCGTGAGCTATCTTTGACGCGAAGAGTCCGCGGCGGTGGAAGGACAGCCTGAACATGCGCTTCGCCAGGCTTGGCATGCCCATCAGGGCACACTTTCCGTTCGACCGACGAAGCACCATTGTCAGCCCGGCCCAGACCTGATCCATGGAAAAGGTTATGAACATCCTGGTCGTCGACGATGAAGCACAGGCACGCGAACGGCTTCGGAGGCTGCTGGCCGACGCCGACGGGCGGTACGCCCTGGCCGGCGAGGCGACCGACGGACGTCAGGCGATCGAGATCTGCAGGTCGCAGCGGATCGATCTGGTGTTGCTGGATGTGCAGATTCCCGGCATGAACGGGCTGGAGGCGGCGCGAGCACTGGCCGCGCTGGACCCCGCCCCGGCGGTCATCCTGGTGACGGCCTTCGAGCACGAGACCGTATTTGCATTCGCAAACCGACTCGCCGGTTATTTGGTGAAGCCGGTGTGTCGCGAGCGCCTCTTCGAGGCCCTGTTGCGCGTGCAGAATCCGACGTCGATTCAGTGCGTCGGGCGGGCCGGATCCCCCGATTCAGATCCACCTCGAATCGCCCCCCGGCGCCAGATCAGTGCCCATTACCGTGGCGGGCTGCGCACCGTGCAGATCGAGGACGTCATCTATCTGCGCGCCGAGCACAAATACGTCACGGTGCGTCACCTCGATGGCGAGCTTTTGATCGACGAGTCGCTGCGTGTCTTGGAGCAGGAGTTCACCGAGATGTTCCTGCGCATTCACCGGAATGCGCTGGTCGCGCGCGGGCAGGTCTGCGGATTGGAGAAAAGCGCGGACGGAGGTGCCTACATCCGGCTGCGCGATTGTGCGGAGCGGCTCCAGGTGAGCCGCAGGCACCTGCCCGAGGTTCGCCGGTGGGTCCAGGGAGACAATGCCGATCGGCGGATGCCCGGCTGATCCCTTGCCGCCCCATGACCCACATACTCGACTCACGCACCCTCGGATCGCGAGCGGCGCGTCCATCCCCAAAACAGAAACGCCAGCAGGCCGATCCATGCCGCAGCCAGCCAGCCGATGACGCCGTCGTAGCTGCCGACCAGAAAGGCGGCCGGGGCCTCGGGGTTGCCGTCGGTCATCCGCCGCGTCACCTGAATCACGAAGACCCAGCCCGCGTGCAACCCGATGCCCCATGCAATGTGGCCGGTGTGCTCGCGCACCAGGGCCAGAAAGACACCGACCATGAAGAGCGCCGCCATCGAGCTCAGATGTTTCCACTGAAAGACGTCGATGAAGACGGCGCCGAACATCTGCAACGCGCCCGCCCAATCGAAAAGCACACCCTCCGGCAAGGCGCTCGGCTTCATGAAGTGGACCAGCATGTACAGAAACGCGGTCCAGACCACGGCCGAGGCCGCGCCGTTGCGCCGACGGATCGCCGTGTAGAGCGCACCGCGGAAGAAGGTCTCCTCGAGCACCCCGATCAAGAGCCCGCCGATCAGGGCCTGGAGTGCCTTCTTTGCCAGGTAGGGCCAGAGTTCCAGATCCGCGTCGGGCAGCCGAATCTCCAACGCGACGAGCATCGCCGCGAGCACGGCGAGGATCGCCACCCCTTCGACCCAACCTAGAGCGAGCGCACGTCGGAAGACCGGCTTTGGAATGCCGTAACCCAACGCGGTCCGATCCGCGAGTTGCAGGCGCTTGAGAAAGGGCCAGAGCCCAAGCAGGATGAAGATCTGCGCCAACCGACCCATGACCCGCTGCGGGTCCTCGTCGAGCCAGCCGGTCGCCATCACGGGATAGGTCAGAAGCGCCCCCAGCAGGAGGCAGACGAAGAGATAGGCGAAAAAGAGTGCGGTAATGCGCATCGATTGGGATCTGTGCTTTCAGAGGGACGAATCAGTCACGCCAGGCCCCCGCCTTGCGGGCAACCACCAGCGAGCGGGTGAAGCCCGAGGGACGGGATGTTCCGGGGTCAGGAATTGAGCCGACGCAAAGCCGGCACCCAGCAGGCGTCCCAGGAAGTCGTCGCCATCATCGCGGAACGCCAGCACTGCGGCGTCCTGCTTTGCCGGGTCCACTGATACTGCGCCGGCAGCATATCCCGAGAAACGAATCGGCGAGCACCTCAGGCGCCCCCGCACATTGTGCCGCAAAGTGCCAAAGTGCAGTGCTTGCAATTTCTTTGCTGATCGGGCGGGATGATCGTGCAACCGCTCCATCAATCCGCACCCGAGGACAGAATGTATCGGGCTCGCTGACGCACCCGGCTTGTCATAGTCGATCGAGTCGGTCGACAATGCCTCGACACGCCGCGGAGATCGCACCCCGCACCTGCCCCCGGGCCATGATTCAGGCCCCATTGAGCCATCCGATGCCGCCGATCGCGACGCGAGACCAAGACCAGAGGTGGATCCGCTGATGTGCGGGATCGCAGGCTTCATGCTGCGCGAGGGGTCGCGCCCCAACCCTGAAGAGCTGGGAAGGATGGCCGCGGCCCTGGCTCACCGCGGCCCGGACGATCACGGCATCCATTGCAACGGCCCGGTCGGGCTAGCGCAGACGCGGCTGTCGATCATCGGACTCGCCACCGGGCATCAGCCGATGGTCTCGGCAGACGGACAGCTCGCGCTGGCGGCCAACGGCGAGGTCTACAACTATATCGAGCTGAATGCAGCGTTGCGCACGCAGGGTCGCGAGCCGCGGACCGACTCGGACTCCGAGACCATCCTGCACGCCTATGCCGTGCACGGCCTGGATTTCCCCGTCGAGCTACGCGGCATGTTCGGCTTCGCGCTCCACGATGCGCAGGCCGAGCGGCTGATCCTCGGACGCGACCGGCTCGGGATCAAGCCGCTCTTCTACGTGCGTCTGCCGGACCGCATCGCCTTCGCCTCCGAGATCAAGGCGCTCCTGCCGATCCTGCCGGGGCAGCCCCGCGTGAATCCGGTCGCCTTGCGGCAATTCCTGCAGAATCAGTTCGCGAGCGGCGAGGAGACGATCCTGGAGGGCATCCGACGGGTGCCGCCCGGCGAGATCCTGATCATCGATCGGGATCTGCGCATCGAGCAACGGCGCTACTGGTCGGCGCTCGACATCGCGCCTCGCGCAATCGGCCTCGAGGAGGCGCAAGCCGAGCTGAACGCGCTCATGCACGCGTCTATGCGCGAGCACATGCGCTCGGACGTCCCCTTCGGGCTCTTCCTCTCGGGCGGGGTGGACTCCGCCGTGCTGGCCGCGCTTCTGCACACCCACGGGGCCGGTCGCATCAAGAGCTTCTCGGTCGGCTATCGCGGCACCGCGATGGCGCACGAGCTGGACGAGGCGGCACGGGTCGCCGCGCATTTCGGACTGGATCACCGTCCCCTGGCACTCGAGCTCGATCAGGTCTTCGCACGTATCCCGCATACCGTCTGGGCGGCCGACGAGCTGATGCGCGACTATGCCAACCTGCCGACCTCGATCCTGGCCGAGACCGCTGCGGCCGATCTCAAGGTGGTCTTCTCGGGCGAGGGCGGCGACGAGGTCTTCGCCGGCTACGGCCGGTATCGCCCGCCGCCGGCCGAGCGCTGGATCAAGGGTTTGCTGAGTCCGGGTAGCGGCGGTTTCCGGACCCGCGGTCAGTGGTCGGGGCACTGGTCGCGACGGCTGCTCGGGTCGGCGCTCGGGTCGATCAAGGAGCCGGATCGCGCGCCCTTTCTTCAGGCCTGGCGGTCGACGCCCAAGCGCTGGTCCGACCTGCAGCGGCGCCAATACACCGACCTGGTCACCGCCCTCCCGGACAACCTGCTGGTGAAAACCGACCGCATGCTGATGGGCTTCGGGTTGGAGGGACGGGTGCCCTTCCTCGACCATCGCCTCGTCGAATTCGGCTTGTCGCTGCCCGATGCGCTCAAGGTCAAGGGTCATCAGGGCAAATGGCTGCTCAAGCGCTGGGCCGAGCCTATGTTGCCGCCGGGACACCTGGCGCGTCCCAAGCGTGGTTTCCATGTCCCGGTCGGCGACTGGCTGACCGGCGAGGTCGCGGCTCGTGTCGGCGAGCGCCTGGCACGGAGCCGTGGCATCCGCGAGTGGTTCCGCGTCGAGTCCATCCCCGATCTGGTCGCCGCCCGTCAGGCCGCCAAGGGCGGCAGTCGCGAGCTGTTCGGTCTCATGCAGTTCGCGATCTGGCATCGGCTCTTCATCGAGCAGCCCGGGCTCGCACCCTCGCCCGACGAAGATCCCTTGGATTGGATCGCGAGCCGCACCTGACCATGGCGACGACCGCCCCGCGGATTGCTTGCTTCTTCTCGACCTCCGGTCACAGCGGGGTCGACCGCGCGGCCAAGCACCTGATCCCGGCCCTGGCGCGTCGGGGCTATCGGGTGGATCTGCTCAAGGTCCGTCGGCATGGGCCGCACCTGGACGCGATCCCGGACGGGGTCTCGGTGGTCGATTTGGGCTCGCGGCATACCTACGCCTGCGTGCCGGCGCTGGTGCGCTATCTGCGCCGGGAGCGCCCGGCCGTGATGCTCTCGGACAAGGATCGGGTGAATCGCACCGCACTGCTTGCCGGCTGGCTCGCCCGCGTACCCACGCGCCTGGTCTTCAGCTCGGGGACGACCATCTCGATCGATCTGGCGACCCGCGGCGCGCTCGAGCGCTGGGTCCAGCGCACCTCCATGGGCCGACTCTATCCCTTCGCCGATCAGGTGATCGTAACCAGTGCCGGCGTGGCCGAAGACATGGCGCGCTACACCGGCTTGGCGCGCGAGCGCATCCGTGTGGTGCCCTCGCCCGTGGTGCCGGCGTCGCTCTTCACGGATGCCTTGGCGCGCCCGGATCACCCCTGGCTCGGCCGGTCCGACATTCCTCTCATCCTGGGCGCGGGCGAGCTGTGCGGACGGAAGGACTTCGAGACCTTGCTGCGTGCCTTCGCGCGCGTGCGGGCAGAGCGCCCCTGCCGCCTCATGATCCTGGGCGAGGGCCGCGCACGCGAGCGCCTGCTCGCGCTCGCCGCCGAGCTGGGCGTGGCCGAAGATGTCGCCCTCCCCGGCTTCGTCCCCGAGCCCTACGCCTTCATGGCCCATGCCGATCTCTTCGCCTTCACCTCGCGCTGGGAGGGACTCGGCTTCGTCATCATCGAGGCACTCGCGGTCGGCACACCCGTGGTGGCCACCGATTGCCCGAGCGGCCCGCGCGAGATCCTGCAGGACGGACGCATCGGCCCCTTGGTGCCGGTCGGCGACGCTGTCGCCTTGGCTGCGGCCATGATGCAGACCCTGGACGCACCGCCACCCGAGGCGCTCCTTCGGGACGCCGCCAGCCCCTACGAGATCGAGGCGAGCACCGATGCCTATTTGGATGCCATGCGACTGCCGCGGTGGGCGAGGTAGTAACGACGGTTTCTTTCCGAATGCCGATCAACCCTCGGCAATCAAACCAAAGGCCGCGAAGTAGGGCTGTGCGCTGATCTCCATCCGATATTCCTGTACCGCGTTCCTCAAGTCTGCCGGGGCCGACCCCATCCAAAAACATCGCATACCGCACCGGGCGCGGTTTAACTTAAAAAACAGTAGTTTTTGGATGCATTAGGGATACGTCGACCTAACCCCAATTGTCGGCCGAGAGAGGACGAACACATGACCGGAAGAAAATCCACGCAACAACCAAGACCCGCAACCTCAAGAAACGAGATTGTCATGAACGCCATCGAGTTGGACATCGAAATCACGGCAGACCGCTCAATCCACCTTAATCTCCCAAGCGAGGCGCGCACAGGCCGCGCGCGTGTCATCGTCCTGTACGAAACCGAGGAGAGTACGCAGGCCGACATCGCAGCCGTGCGAGGGAATCTCGACGCTTTCCTCGAGACACTTCCCAAAAACTCACCCGGGCGAGATCACCGATCGATTGCTGCCCAAGTCGAAGCCGAGCGTGCGAGTTGGAAATGACGATGACTCGCATCTTCCTCGACACCTGTATCGTGATCGATTTGGTCGAAGGCACCCCGGAGCAGCAGGACAAACTCAAGGCGCTGATCGCCGGCAAGGAAGTCTTCGGCAGCGAGCTCGTTCGCATGGAATCCAGGCTACAAGCGGTTCGTGATCAACGAGACGACTTGCTCAACATCTACGACAGCTATTTTGACAGCTGCCTGCTCGTCCCTTTCGAACGTTCGCTGTTCGATCTCGCGAGTCGCCTCCGTATCGATCACGGGATCAAGACACCTGATGCACTCCACCTGGCCGCGGCACTGACATCCGAATGCGAGCAGTTTTTTACCAACGACAAACATCTCGCCAAGGCTGCTGGACATCAACTCGAGGTCTGGGATTGGACACGCATCGGAGAGGCATCAGGCCAACGGGCACGCCCATAATTGCAGGAAGAGCACTGGACCTTGGTCGCGAATCAGCGATACTCGCCGAGAATCCCGGACAGATCATAGATCGGCTCGCTTGGGAACTGCTCCGGATCCAACCCGGTCTCGCGAATTGCCCAATCGCGGCCATCGTCCCATGCCGATTCCAGCGCCTCGGCCAGGATGGCCGGATTGCGAAGCCCCGGATTCTTTCCGAGGAGACGCTCAATTTGGCGACGTTGGGTTGCAACGGAGTTGCGCCAACTTTTCTCGTTGGTCGACGTTCGCTCGGTTTGCACCTCCAACTTCAGGAGGTGCGCGACGATGACCGCCATGCGTGCAGCCAGCGCGCGTTGCTCGGAGCGTCCCATCTCTTCGATCTCTCCGGCTAGATGCTCGCGATCCATACGCCCGAGATTCCCTTCGCGCACCGCCGCGGCCTGCTCCCGGGTCCAAGAGAAGAAATCTTGCTCATACGCATTGCTCATACGCGGTGCCTACGCTAGCCAACCATGGAGTGATGATAACCGAATGGTGTGAGTCCGAAGGCCGGGATGAGCCGCGCGAACCGGCTTGACCGCGGCGCCGAAGATGCCGGGGTTCGTTCCTCACTTCAGCCTGCGGTCCTGGAGGCAAAAGGAAAGACCCGACCCCGGAACCCCACCCTTGCGTGTCGAACCCCACCCTTGCGTGTCGGGCACAGCACGTTTAGACTATGTATAAACATTTGCCGGAGCCGAGCCGTGACCTCAATCGTTCTCGACATCAAACACTGGGGCAATAACCTCGGTGTGCGCTTGCCCGCCACCATTGCCCGGGCGGCCCATCTGCACGCCGACCAGCGTGTCAACATCACCGTGGAGGGCGAACGGGTCATCATCACGCCGATCCGCGACGAACGACTGACTCTGGAACAACGCTTGGCCCGCTTCGATCCCGAACGCCACGGCAGCGAAGCGATGCCCGCCGAGAAGACTCTTGGCGCCGAACAATGGTGAAAGCAGTCAAAGCCTGGGCGCCGAACCGGCAGGACGTCATCTGGATCGACTGCAATCCCCAGCGCGGGCAAGAAATGCGGGATGTTCATCCCTTTCTGGTGCTCTCGCCCAAAGTCTTCAACGAACGGACCTCGCTGGTCATCGGCCTGCCCATGACCACCGCAGCCTATAACGCCGACAACCCCTTTGCCGTAGCGGTCGGTGCGGCCGGGGGGCGCAAGGCCGGGCAAACCAGCTACGTTCTCTGCCACCAGCCCAAATCCTTCGACTGGCGTCTGCGCAGCGGCACACCACATCCGATGAAACGCATCCCCGATGCCCGCTTTGCCGAGGTGCTGGACGTTCTCAACCAGATCTTACAACTCGCCTGAAGGCAGCCGTTTCCGGTGAGGAGGTCATCATCGCGAGCCATGGCCAGGCCCAGGTCCGGCTGGTTCCATGCGTGGCCTCGCCCGGTTTGCGCCATTGGGGGGCCTTGTCCGGGAAATTCGCGGACGTGGATGCAGCTTTTGGCGAGCAGGCGGACGCCGACGTCGGCAAGCTCTTCGACGACGCATGAAACTGCTGCTCGACACCCAGATCATGCCGTGATGACTGCTGGGCGATTCGCGGTTGCGACAGCAGACGCGCGAGTTCATGACGACAACGGCTTGCCTGGTTTCCGTGGCCAGCGTTTGGGAAGTGGCGATCAAACACCGCTTGGGGAAGCTCTCGGTTGACCCCGCCACCTTCCGCGATCAAAGTCTTGACGCCGGTGCTTCGTTGTTGATGATCAACGATGCGCATGTCATCGAGACGGGAAGCCTCCCCGGCTTTCACGAAGACCCCTTCGACCGATTGATCATTGCTCAGGCACGCACCGAGGGTTAGATGGCGGTCTCCGCCGATGCCATCTGGAGCGAATACAGCGTCGACCTCAGGCGACCTTAGCCCCGCGGTTGGCTCGCCGCGTCGAGATCCCCATTCCATGCTGCGCGCCTTCCTCAAGACCCGGACAGGCGAGAAAGGGCTCCGACCCTGAGGTATCCCCACGAACTCATGCCCCGCCGGCACCGTCGGCGAGCAGCCCGTCATGGTCGCCCTCTCCAGGATCGCTTTCGCCCAGCAACGCCGAGATATCGCGTCGACCATGCAAGACGCGCCAAATGTCAATCTGTCCGGCGTCGTCGACGTAGAAGATCAGATACGCCGACTGTTTGATCGGCCAACTGCGCAGGCCCGGGATCCCCAGCAGATCCGCGTAGCGGCCAGAGCCAATGGCCGAATGCGTGGCGAGGGTACGCAGCGTATGTTCAAGTCGGTCGGCAAACTGCGTTGCCAGGCTTGCTCCGCCTTCGGCGCGGCAGTAAGCCACGATCGCATCGATGTCCGCTTGTGCGAGCGGTCGGAGAAGCAGACGCTTGCCGATCACTCGGCGATCTCGCCGGCGGCCCGTGCCCGCAACCTGGCGAGCCAGGCGTCGTCGATCGGCTCCGCCGGTCCGGAGTCGCGCCCCGCCAGCAACCGCTCGCGCAGCATCTCGATATCGCGCTCGCGCCGAATCAGCTCGCGCAGATATTCGCTCGTGCTGGAGTAGCTCTGCGCGGCGACCTTTCGATTCACGAAGTCGCGCAAGTCTTCGGGCAGGGAGATGTTCATCGTGGCCATGGTCGGCGCTCCGCAGTTTGGCAGCCTTTGCCAAAGCTAGCACGGATCGACGCCGACTGGCACTGCTCTCTCTTGGCCGGGCCGGAAACGGCCCGCGACGGGTACCGACCGGCTTATACGATCAACCCTCGGCCATCAACCCGAAGGCCGCGAGATAACGCCGTGCGCTGATGTCCATCCGATACTCCTGCACCGCTTGCTTCAAGACATCGGGCGACGGCGGATTGCGCAGGGTCTCTTCCATGGCGGCGGCCAATGCCGCGACATCGCCGACCGGCACCAAGGCGCCGAACGCGCCGTCGCGGGTGATCTCCCGCGGTCCGCTGCGACAATCGGTCGAGACCACGGGTGTCCCCAGCGCGAGCGCCTCGGTCAGGACATTGGGCGAGCCTTCCCAGAGCGAGGAGAGGGCGAAGAGCTTGGCGCGCGCCAGAAAGCGGTAGGGATTGGGCTCGAAACCGGGCAGGGCGACGTCCTCTGCAACGCCCAGATCCCCTGCGAGGCGCTGGAGGCGCCCCTGCTGGCGGCCCTGCCCGAGGATCATTAGCCGACAGGGCAAACGCGCATGGAGCAGGGCAAACGCCTTGATCAGGGTCGCGAAGTCCTTTTGGGTGCGCAGGCCGCCGACGCCCATGATGACCGGGGGCTGGTCGGTGCCGAACCAGGGATGATCGAGCGGCTCCCGGGCCTGCGCGTAAAACTCGGGCGTGATGTTGGGGTTGCGCACTACGCGGATGCGGCTCGGGGGGATGCCCGTGACCTCGGCGATGTCGGCCGCGACCCCGTCGGACACGGTGACGACCCCGTCGGCCCGCTGAAAAAGGCTCCGCAGCTCGCGCTGCTCCCACCAGCGTTTGAGCCGATTCTTCCCGCGCGCACGCCAGCGCTCGGACATGGTGGTGCCGGGGCGCAGGAAGTAGCGCGTGTCGGTGGAAGAGCGCGCTTTGACGGCGAGCGCGATGCGGTCATCCTCGGTCTTGGCCGACAGCACGACGGCCGGACGGCTGCGCTCGACATACTCGGCGAGGAAGCACTGTCGCTCTCGCGGCCGAACGTGCCCGAGTGCATGGATGGTCACGGTAGCAGGCAGACTGTCCAGAAAGGGCGCCTCGCGACGGCCGACCACGAAGTCGACCGGCACACCCTGATCGGCAATCCCGCGGGCGATGTTGACCATCATGCGCTCCACCCCGCCATCGCCGAAGCTCGGGATGAAGAGGCAGACCGGGCGCGATGCCGAATTCGGCACGGTTTCGGCGATGGGTTGATCCGGCGGGGGGATGACGGGCATTGATCGTCCTCGACACGGCGGTCGCACCGTGCCGAGTCTTGTGGTGGATATCGAATTTTTCAGGCGTTGCAGCCGGAGCACCGAGCGCAGATCGATGCTTCCGAGCTTCCGTGCTTCCGAGCTTCCGAGATTCCGGGTGCGAACGGACCGAAACATCCATCGAGGCCCGCGCCTCGGTGCACCCGGGTCCGCGATCGCGCGTATCATACCTGTCCCGAGCCGACATCCTCACCCGAGAACCCTTCGAGACGCAGCCCTTGCCCGAGACGCCCCGCCTTATGCCGAGCATCGTGCCCACCGACGGTTGGTCACGCGCCGGTCTCGTCGGACTCTATGTCTTTGCCTTCTTCGGGCTGCTCGGGATCACGCCGGCCACCGTCGGTCTGGTCCTGCTGACGCTCGCCTTCCTGATCCGATTCGACGCCTGGCGGCGGCTCGCACGGGATCCGGTCGCCCTGACGGCCCTGGCCTTCGGCCTCTATGTCGCCGTGCACAGCGCCATTGCCTATGTCCTACAGCCGACCCCGGCGCTCGCACAAGCGGTTGTCGAGAACGGATCGGACTGGCTGAAGCTGCTGCTCTTCATCCCGCTCGCCTACTGGGTCGCAGGACGCCCGGACCGGGTGCGTCTGGTCCTGCTGCTCGGGCTCGCGGGCTTCACCCTCGCGACCTTTCGCAAGATCGACTGGGCGAGCCTCGACGCCGCCTTCTTCTCGACTCGGTTCGAGTCCTACCTGCCGGCGATCGCATTCGGGATGTTCGCCGGGCTCGGCGCACTTGGGCTCCTCGCGACGCGGCGCGCCTTCTGGGCGGTGCGGGATCGGCCCTGGCAGCGTTGGCTCGCGATCACGCTCTGGGCCGTCTGGCTGCTGATCCTGTTGGAGGGCCTGCTCCTGTCGCAGTCGCGCGGCTCCTGGCTCGGCTTTCTCGGCGGTCTGACGGTCTTGATGCTGCTGGAATGGCGGGCGCGACAGGTGACGACGGCAACACCGACACGCCGACGTTGGGCGGCGATCCTGCTGGTCGTCGCCGTCCTCGGGGTCATCCTGTCGACCCAGTATCAGACCATCGGGATGCGGCTTACGGACCAGACCGAAACCTTGCAACAGGTGATGAGCGGCGATGTGACCGAGGTGACCTCCGATCCGGTCGGCCTGCGCGTGAACGCCCTGCTCTTCACCGTTGAGAAATGGCGCGAACGCCCTTGGTTCGGCTGGGGTGCGGGCACCAGCCGCGAGTGGATCGCAACAAGCGGGCGCACGGACACCCTCCTGGACAACGTCAATTGGCTGCCGCATCTGCACAACGCCTATGCCGAGACCTTGTTTCAATTCGGCTCAATCGGTCTGCTGCTGGCGGTGGCGCTGGTCTGGGCGCTGGTGCGTGCGACCGGCGACGAATGTCGCGCCGGACGCCTCCCCGCCGACCTCTGCCGACTTTTCCTGATGACGCTCGTGTTCGTGCTCATCTGGAATCTGTTCAACTATCGCGTGGTGCGCAGCGACTGGATGGTCTTCTGGATCCTGCTCGCAGGGTCCGCCTACAGCTTCCGTCTCGCGCGGCTGACGGAGCCGCCGGGAGACGGCCGCGGATGAAGATCCTCATCGTCAGGCTCTCCGCGATCGGCGACATCGTCTTCGCCTCGCCCCTGATCGCGGCCCTGCGACGCGCCCATCCGCAGGCGCACATCGCCTGGCTGGTACAGCCCGAGTATCGCTCGCTGCTGGACCGACACCCGGATCTGGACGAGGTCATCGTCTGTCCGCTCCGTCACTGGCGACGCCTGTGGCGCGAGCGGCGTCTGCGCGAGCTGATGTCTGGGATTGCGGCGCTGCGGACGACTCTGCGCGAGCGTCGCTTCGACCTCGCCATCGATCTGCAGGGATTGCTGAAAAGCGGCGCCTTGACCCGGCTCTCGGGTGCTCGCGAGCGGATCGGTCTGGGCTCGCGCGAGGGCAGCCAATGGCTGATGACCCGCACCGTTCAGCGCGGCGGAGATCCCCGGCGTATCGGCTCGGAGTATCTCTATCTGGCACAGACCTTGGGTCTGCCGGCGGATGACTTCGCGATGGCCGTGTATTACGGCGAGGCGGAGGCGGACTTCGCAGAGCGGGTCATCGCCGAGCATGATCTGAGCGACGGCTATGCGGTGCTCTGCCCCTTCACGACGCGTCCGCAAAAACACTGGATCGAGGAGCGTTGGGCACCGCTGGCGGCGCGCATCCAGGCGGATCTCGGCCTGACGCCGGTCCTGCTCGGCGGTCCGGCGGACCGCGAGGCGGCGACACGGATCGCCGATGCCGCCGACACCCCCTTGGTCGACCTAACGGGCCGCACCAGCCTCATCGAGGCCGCGGCCCTGATCGAGCGCGCCTCGCTCCTGATCGGTGTGGATACCGGTCTGGGCCATATGGGCATCGCCTTCGCCACACCGAGCCTGCTCCTCTTCGGCTCGACCTGTCCTTATCGCGACACCACGCGCGGAAACGCCCGGGTGCTGTATCACAGGCTCGATTGCTCGCCCTGCAAACGGCGCCCGACCTGCGACGGTGCCTTCACCTGCATGCGCCTGATCACGGTCGAGGAGATCCTGGACGCAGCCCGCGGCGTGCTCGGGGCTGCGCCGTGAGGATCCTCCATGTCGAAGGCGGACGCCATCTCTACGGCGGGGCCTATCAGGTGCTGCACCTGTTGCGTGGACTCGACGCGCGCAGTCATGAGAATCTGCTCGCCTGCCCCGCCGGATGTGCCCTGGCCGAGGCCGCTGCGCCCGTTGCGCAGGTCTATGGCCTTCGGATGCGCGGCGATCTGGACCTGCCGATGGTCATGCGTCTGCGACGCCTGATCCGTGCGAGCCGACCGGATCTGGTACACCTGCACAGTCGCATCGGCGCCGACGTCATGGGCGGCATCGCGGCGCGCCTGAGCGGTGTGCCGGTCATCCACACCCGCCGGGTCGACAACCCCGAGCCGCGCTGGCTGGTCGCGCTCAAGTACCGCCTCTTCGACCGCGTGGTGGCCATCTCCGAGGGGATTGGCGATGTGCTGCTTGCCGAGGACCTCCCCGCCGCGAAGCTGCGGGTCGTGCGCAGCGCGGTCGACTATGCCGCCTACGCCCGGCCCTGCGCGCGCGACTCGATCGCCGCCCGGCTCGGGGTGCCCGAGGACGCGCTTCTGATCGGCGTCGTCGCCCAACTGATTCAGCGCAAGGGGCACGCCGATCTGGTCGAGGCACTGCCCCCGTTGATGGATCGCTACCCCGGCCTGCAGGTGCGCTTCTTCGGGAAGGGGCCGCTCGCGGATGCGCTCGAAGCACGGATCAACCGGAAGGGCCTGACCGGGCGTGTTCGGCTCCTCGGCTTCCGGGACGATCTCGCCGAGATCATGCCCTGCCTGGATCTGCTTGTTCACCCGGCGCGCATGGAAGGGCTCGGCGTCTCCTTGCTCCAAGCCGCCAGCGCGGGCGTGCCGATCGTCGCGAGCCGCGTCGGCGGCATCCCGGAGGCGGTGCGCGACGGCGAGAACGGGCTTCTGGTGCCTCCCGGCGACATCGCGGCGCTGAGGGCCGCACTCGAGGCCCTGCTCTCCGACCCCGAGCGTCGCCGACGACTCGGCGCAGGCGGACAGGCCCTGATGGCGCGGGAGTTCTCCATCGATGCGATGGTGGAGGGCAACCTCGCGGTCTATCGCGAGCTATTGGGTGAAGCGGCACCGCGCTCCGAGCCGGGGTGACGGATTTCGACTTGACCAACGACTCCAGCTATCTATGTCAGATCCATCTAGTCTCCAAATGGTCGCCAGCAAGGCCCTCGGCGGTGCCGAGCGCTGGGCGATCCGCTTCAGTCTTGCGCTTGCCGAGCGCGGAGCCCCGGTCGACTTGGCGATCCGCCGCGGCAGCGGGCTCGACGCCCTCGCCTACGGATCTCTCCAGGTCCATCGCCTGCCCTTTCTCACCACCTGGGATCCGCTCTCGCGCGATGCCGTCTCGCGCACCATCGGCCGGGTTCAACCGGACATCGTCCAGACCTATATGGGGCGGGCTACACGGCTCACGCACCTGAGCCTACCGAAAGGACCGATTCATCTCGCACGGCTGGGCGGCTATTACACACTCGGGCCTTTTCGCCACGCCCACGGCTGGATCGGCAACACCAAGCAGCTCTGCGATTGGATGATCCAAAACGGCCTGCCGGCCGATCGGGTCCATCACATCTACAACTTCGCCGAGCCGGTGCATCCGGTGGCGCCTGAGCAGGTGGCCGAGCTACGCGCTCGGCATGGCGTTCCGGACGAGGCGTGGGTGATGGTCACCTTGGGGAGGCTGGTCGGCTTCAAGGGACACCGGCACCTCGTCGATGCCATGGCCCGGCTCCCGGAGACGATCGATGGACGACCGTTGCGTCTGATCATCGTCGGCGACGGACCCTTGGGGCCGGCGCTGCATCGTCAGACGATCGAGGTCGGGCAGGAGAAGCGTATCCTCTGGACCGGCTGGCAGAAGGATCCCTCGCCCTATCTGCAGATGGCGGATCTCGTCGTCTTCCCGTCCTTGGACGAGGAGCCGATGGGCAATGTCATCCTGGAGGCTTGGGCGTGGCGCAAGCCCTTGGTAACCGCCAACTTTCGGGGGGCGCGGGAGATCGTGCGGCATGGCGAGGACGGGTGGACCGTGCCTTGCGCGGATGCGGCCGGGCTCGCCGAGGGGATTCGCGAGGTCGTGTCCGACCCGACACTCATGTCGGGCCTCGCCGAGCGAGGCCATATCCGGGTACAGCGCGACTTCAGTCGCGATGCGATCCTGGATCAATATCTGGCCCTGTATCGGGAGCTTGCAGGCTGAGGGCAACCTCGCCGCACCGAGCCGCCTACGGGCACCCGGCAATCCGCGTACTTACGCGGCAAGCTCGGGACGCAATCGCGGCAGATCGATCCGCAGGAGACGGGCGTGCGGGGAATAGAGATCGTAGCGCTCGAGCTCGCTCAGCGGCACCAGCCGGGCGCTCGTCACCTCGGGGGAGCGTGCAACAAAGGCACCCGAATCGATCTGCCGACGCAGCGCCTCGAAGCCCATCGCGGGCTGGCAGACGAAATAGAAATCGAGCCGATTCGACCCCGGCTCCTCCTCGATGAACGGCATCGCATCGACCCGCAGCAAGTGGATCCCGGTCACATCGATGCCGAGCTCCTCGACGACCTCGCGCTCCATGGTACGCTCGAGCACATCGTCCGGCAGCCCGGTGTCCTTGGCGTCGCGCGGACGCTGCGGCATGGCTTCCAGTGACCCGCCCGGCAGGCCCCAGGCACCACGCCGGCGATAACTGTGCTCGATCAGGAGAACCTCGGGCGGCGACCGGCTCGTATCCAGCACAACGCCGACCGCGCCGACGATCCAGTCGCGGGCCATGAAACGCTTGAGCAGGCCAGCCAGTCTCGGCGGAAAGAGGCGCCACAGACGGAGTGCGACGCGATGCAGCGCCGGTCGCCGTTCGATCCAGTGTGTCAGCCCAGACAGCATCGCGCGTCTCTGCGTTGAACCCATTCTGCCGGCCGAAGGTGGCGGCGGACGGGGTAAGAAACCTGCACACGATGCTACGAGAAGGCGGATACCGAATCAAACGGGCCACCTCGAGCCGCCTGCACGATCAGTGTTTAAACCGCGCCGGGCGCGGTTTAGTCGGCATCGCCCTCGCCGACCTGGTCGCGTCGCTCGACGGTCTCCGGGTCGGCCGTAATCGGCCGGTAGATCTCCACCCGATCACCATCGCTCAGACGGGTCTCGAGCTTGATCAACCGCCCGAAGATGCCGACCTTGTTTTCCGCCAGATCGATCTCGGGAAACTGGTCGAGCAGGCCCGAGCGCTCGATCGCATCGCGCGCGGTGCTTCCGTCCGGGACATCGAGCTTCAGCCAGGTCTGCTTGAACTTATCCGCGTAGGCAACTCCGACATGCATGGATCAGACCCTCAAAACGTCAGACGAGGTTCGGTGAAACGACTCAGGCGGTCGCAGCGGCAGGTGTTGCGCGCTGCTTGATTGCGGCGACTCGGGCGTCGATCAGACGCTTGCCGGCGAGCATGAAACCGAGCGCCAGGAATCCGCCGGGCGGCAAGATCGCAAGCAGGAAACCGCGGTATTCCGGAATCAGGGTCAGCTCCAGAAAGGCCATCCCTTCCCCGAGCAGCAGCTCGGCGTTGGCGAACAGCGTCCCGCTGCCGATGATCTCGCGGATCGCACCGAGCACGACCAGGACGAAGGTAAAGCCCACGCCCATCATCAGCCCGTCGAAGGCCGCCGGCATCGCTGGATTGCGCGAGGCGAAGGACTCGGCCCGGCCCAGGATCGCGCAGTTGGTCACGATCAAGGGGATAAAGAGACCCAGGACCTTGTGCAGATCGTGCAGCCAGGCGTTGAGCCCCAGGTCCACCAGGGTGACCAGGACGGCAATGATCAGCACGAAGACCGGGATCCGCACCTCGGGCGTGATCAGGCCGCGCAACGTGGAGATGATCAGCCCGGAGGCCACCATCACCGCGGTGGTCGCGAGCCCCATCCCGAGCCCGTTGGTCGCCGTACCCGTCACGGCGAGCAGCGGGCAAAGGGCGAGCGACTGGGCGAAGACCACGTTGTTGTCCCAGAATCCGTCGCGCGCGATCCGGCCCCATCGGGTTCGGTTCTTCTCGCCTGTGGGTGCGGCTTTCGCCGTGGCTGTCGCTGTGCTCATATCGCCTCGATGCAATCTGTCCCGAAAAGATCTCTACGGCGCGACGCCCGACTCAGGGCTGCCGCACAGGGGCTTGGGTGCGCGCCGCGTCCGGCGTGTCGACCTGAACGACCGCGGAGGCGGTTAGGGTGTCGCGGTGTTTGGCGAAAAACTCCAGTCCGCCGCGCAGTGCCCCGAGGATCGCGCGCGGCGTGATGGTGGCCCCGGTGAACTGGTCGAAGTCGCCGCCGTCCTTCTTCACCGCCCAGCGCTCCGCCGGCGGATTGCCGAGACTCAGCCCGTCGAAGGCCAAGATCCAGTCGCCTTTGGCGACTTCCATCTTGTCCCCGAGACCGGGCGTCTCCGCATGCGAGAGGACCCGTGTCCCCAAGACGGTCCCGGCGGCGTCGAGCCCGAGCAGCAGCTCGATCGTTCCGGCATAGCCGACACCGGTGACCCGATAGGCGACACCCGTCACCTGGAGGCCTTCTCGCGCGCGATACACGGTCAGGGGTGCGCCGTCAGGACCTTCCAGCGTGAGCGGATCGGCCAGCAGGTCGTTGTCGTGGATTGCGGGCGGGATCACCTGCGCGAGTGAAGCCTTGAGATCCTCGGCCTTGCGTAGTGCGATGGTGTCGCGCGTGGCGATATCGCCCATCACCAGAAGAGCCGCGGCGATCAGGGTGAAGCCCCCGAGCAGACCCGCCTGGTAGCCGATGCGTTTTCGATAGCTGGGTTGGGCGACGGTCGTCATTTGCGCATCTCGGCGTTGTCGGCGTATTCGATCGGCGTGCCGCGGCGATCGCGGCCGTAGATACGCGGCCGAATATAATGGTCGATCATCGGCGTGCAGGCGTTCATGAGGAGAATGGCGAAGGCCACACCCTCCGGGTAGCCGGCCCAGGTCCGGATGACATAGACGAGAACCCCGCAGCCGGCCCCGAAGAGGATCTGGCCCATCTTGGAGACGGGCGAGGTGACCGGGTCGGTCGCGATAAAGAAGGCCACCAGCAGCGTCGCACCCGAGACGATGTGATAGAGGGCGCCGGCGTATTGCTCGGGGTCGTAGAGATTCATCAGGGTGGCGAGGATCGCGAGGCTGCCGATCATGGCCACCGGCGTGTGCCAGGTGATGACGCGCTTGGCGAGCAGGAAAAGCCCGCCGAGCAGGATGAGCAGGGCCGAGGTCTCGCCCATGCTGCCGGCGATGGTCCCGACGGCGCCCGAGACCAGGTGGGCGATGCCGGGGATGATCTCGGACAGACTCATGCCCTGACTCAGCTCGGTGCGGACATGGCTGAGAAGGGTCGCGCCCGAGACGGCATCGAAGCCCGGTTGACCGAGACTGATCCCTACACTCTGCATCAATCCCGGTGCATCGGCGGAAAACAGCGGCATGGGCTGGACATAGTTGGTCATCTCCAGGGGAAAGGAGATCAACAGGGCCACCCGCGCCACCATCGCCGGATTAAAGAGGTTTTGACCCAGTCCGCCGAAGACGTGCTTGGCGACCACAATCGCGATCACCGCACCGATCGCGCCGATCCACCAGGGTGCCCAGGGCGGCAGACTCACCGCAAGCAGCCAGGCTGCGAGCAGTGCCGAGCCGTCGAGCAGGTAAAGGCGCTGGGGCTTGCCGGCGAGCTTCAGACAAGCCGACTCGGCAAGAAGCGCGGTCCCGATCGTGGCGAAGAAGAGAAAGATCGCCGGCCAGCCGAACTGCCAGAAGCCGAAGAGGGTCGCCGGCAAGAGCGCCAGCATCACCAGGGCCATGGTGCGCTGAATGCTGCTGCGTTCGTGGGCGAAGGGGCCGGCGCTCGAGGCCGGTGTCTCGATCTGCATCTCAGGCCTCCGCCGTCGTAGCCGGCGGCTCGGCTGCCGCACCGGGTGTCATGACCGCGGCATCGGCTGCCGCACCGGGTGCCATGACCGCGGCATCGGCTGCCGCTGTCTCGGCAGCCTTTTTGGCCGCCGCCTCGCGCTTGCGCTTGGCCATCGCCTCGCGCTTGGCCTGCTTGATCGCCTCCATCCGGGCGGTGCGCTGCGCGGCCAGCCGCTTGGTCTCGGTCATCTTCTGCTTGGCCCGCCCCCGCGCGGCCATCTCGCCCTTGGCATAGTTGAAGTACTGCACCAGCGGGATATGGGCCGGGCAGACATAGGCGCAGGATCCGCAGCCGATGCAGTCCATCAGGCCGAGGCTCACGGCACCGTCCAGATCGCCTGCCCGCGTGTGGGCGGCCATGTCGAGCGGGACCAGTCCGCAGGGACAGGCCTGTACGCAGGTCGCGCAGCGGATACAGGGCATGGGCTCGTGCCGCGCCACCTCGGCCGTCGTGAGCGCCAACACGCCGTTGCTGCCCTTCACCATGGGGACGCGCGTGCTCGGCAGCGGTTGGCCCATCATGGGTCCGCCGCTGATCAGCTGTGCCGGCTGCTGGGCGAATCCACCGCAATGCTCGAGCAGATCCTGCACACGCGCTCCGAGAGGCACGCGCAGGTTACCCGGGCGCGAGACAGCACCGCCGCTGACGGTCACCACGCGCGAGACCAGCGGCCGACCCAAGCGCAGCGCCTCGTGGACCGCGAAGGCGGTGGCGCCGTTGTGCACGACCACGCCGATGTCGGCGGTCAGTCCGCGCGCCGGGGTCTCGCGACCGGTCAGGGCCTGCACCAGATGTTTCTCGGACCCCATCGGATACCGCGTCGGCAGACGGGCGATGCGGATCCGCGGATCCATCGAGGCGGCCAGCGCCATCGCGGCCTGCGCCTCCGGCTTGTTGTTCTCGATGGCGACGATGATCCGGTCGACCCCCAAGGCGTGCGCCATGATGCGGATCCCGTCGATGACCTCCTCGGCTTGCTCGCGCATGAGCCGATCGTCGCAGGTCAGATAGGGCTCGCATTCAGCCCCGTTGATCACCAGGGTGTGCAGACGGTAGCGGGTACGCAGATTGAGTTTCACCGCGGACGGGAAGGTCGCCCCGCCCATCCCGACGATGCCGGCCGCCGCGACCCGCGCAGCGATCTCCTCGGGCGCGAGTGCAAAGGGATCGGGAACACCTTGAATCTCGTCGGACCAACGATCCTCGCCGTCGGGCTTCAGGGTCACGGTCCGTACCGAGAGCCCCGAGGCATGATGCGCCGGGTAGCTGCCGACCCCCATCACCCGACCCGAGGTCGGCGCGTGAACCGGCGCCGAGATGGCGCCCTGGCTGAGTGCAAGCAACTCGCCCTTGGCCACCTGCTGACCACGCTGCACGGCCGGCTTGGCAGGCGCGCCGATGTGCTGTTGCAGTGGAATATGCAACAGCGCCGGCATCGGCAGATTCTCGATCGCCTGACCGGCCGCGAGGTGCTTGTTGTCATGCGGATGCACGCCGCCGCGGATCTTGAAGAGTTTCATAGTCGGGCCTTTCTTACCTCTGCGTCACGATCTTTAGGGCGTTGCGCGGGAGTGCTTCCTGCCTCCGGCCTCCTGCCTCCTGCCTCCTGCCTCCTGCCTTCGACTAAACCGAAGCTGGCGGCTGGCGGCTGGCGGCTGGCAGTCGAACGGCTCACCCGGCCAGCCTCATGCCGCCAGCGCGCTCGGCTTCGTCCAATACCAGGTCTGTAGGGTCGGCGTGACCGGACGCATCTCGATGCATTCGGTCGGGCAGACGTCGAAGCACAGCTCGCAGCCGGTACAGGCATCGGCGAAGACGCTGTGGATCATGTTGTTGGCCCCCATGATCGCGTCGGTCGGGCAGCGCTTGAAGCACTTGCAGCAGCCGATGCAGAGGTTCTCGTGGATGTGCGCGATCGCCGGCGCCTTGTCGGCAACGCCGGACAGGTCGACACTGACCCCGAGCACACCCGCGAGCTCCTCCGCCAGCGCGCGTCCGCCAGGCGGACAGATGGTTACGGGGGCTGCACCCGAGGCGATCGCGTCCGCCGCCGGCGTACATCCGGGGTAACCGCATTGACCGCACTGGGAGCCGGGCAGCAGCTCGACGACCCGCTCGGCGAGTGGATTGCCCTCGACCTTCAGGTAGCGCGCGGCGAGGCCAAGGAGCCAGCCCAAGATCAAACCGAGAGTCGTAAGGCTGAAGATCGCGGCAATCATCGTAGTGTGTCTCGATTAAGAATCCGTCATGCCGATGGCGGCCGGCTACGCGGCCAGGGAGCTGCCGGTCCGATGCCTTCCGAAACCCGACCCGAACCCTGTGGGCATCCGTCTCGAACAGCGTCGTGGCCGAGCAGCGAGCCGCATCCATCGATTTTTCATCCTCCGGAACGCGTCCTGCGACGGCCATTGACCGCACAAAAGATCAAGCGCGTCTTCGATCCTTGCCTGTCGCGCCGGTCGCGTTCCGGAGTTTCACGCCAGCCCGGCAAAGCCCATGAAGGCCAGCGACAAGAGCCCGGCAGCGATAAACGCGATCGGCGTTCCGCTGAAGGCCGCCGGGACCTGGGCCAGCGCCAGTCGCTCGCGCATGCCGGCGAAGAGCAACATCACCAAGGTGAACCCGAGCGCCGAGCCGAATCCGTAGAGAACGCTTTGGAGGAATCCGTGCTCCTCTTGAACATTCAACAGGGCCACGCCCAGTACGGCGCAGTTGGTGGTGATCAGCGGGAGGAAGATCCCCAGCACCTGATAGAGCGCGGGCGAGAGCTTGCGCACGGCCATCTCGGTAAACTGCACGACCGCAGCGATCACCAGGATGAAGGTCAGGATGCGCAGGAAGCCGATATCCAGCGGCTGGAGCACAAACCATTCGAGCAGCCAGCTCGCGACCGCGGCCAAGGTCAGCACGAAGGTGGTGGCCAATCCCATCCCCAAGGCGGAGTCGAGCTTGTTCGACACGCCCATGAAGGGGCAGAGCCCCAGGAACTTGACCAGCACGACGTTGTTGACCAACGCGGTGCCGAGAATCAGCATCACATACTCGCCCATACGGTGAACGCCCTTGCGTCGCGACCTTGATGTCACGGCATCAGCAAATGCGGTGCCAGCTGCCGAATGGGACGCGCGTACCGGGCCGATCCACGATCGCTCCAGGAGCTGCCGGACACTGAAATATCGTCTCATCATCAATGGATTGACGTCCCCGGGAAGGCGGGTGGAACGGAACAGTCGACATCCCGCAGGCGCGGCCGGCGTCCTCCCGGGCGTGATACCTTCGAAGCCGGGCTGTCGCGGTGACAACAGAAATCCCGGTTGCAGTCGCATGGAAATGTCGTAAAACTGACAGGGGTATCGACAGAGGCGAAGGCGCGGCACCGCCGAGAATGCTGCGCCGTCCGAGCAGACCCGGGATCGTCCCTCTAGAGCGGCCCGCATCTGTCGGCGATGGCATCGCAATTGCTGTAGAATTTCCTTACGAACAGGATTCAGGAGAGCGCCGTGCCGGTCCGAGAAGCCCCGGGCACCGTCCAGCAGGTCGTCATCAACGCGCTCGGCGAGTTTTTAGCCTCGCCGCCCGACGGGACCCCGATCGAGGTTGTCGAGGCGCTGACGCTCATGGGGGGTAATGCGCTGGATCCGCTGCCTCCTCGACTCTTCTTCGAAGCGGTCGAGCAGTCGCCCGTGGCCATCTCCATCACGGACCACAAGGCGGCGATCCTCTACGCGAATCATGCCTTCGAAACCTTGACGGGATACAGCCGCGAGGAGGTCCTGGGACAGAACGAGTCGATCCTCTCGAGCAACGCGACGCCGCTGAGCGTCTATCAGCAGCTGTGGCGAACCATCCAACGCAAAGAGACCTGGACCGGCACCCTGGTGAACCGCACGAAGGCGGGCCTCGACTATCTGGCGGAGCTGATCATCTCCCCGGTTCTGGATCGCGACGGGGATCTTCAGTACTTCCTCGGGATGCATCGCGACGCGACCAAGGTCCACGAGCTCGAGGGGGCGCTGCGTCAACAGAAGGCCCGCATCGAGACCGTCCTGGATGCGGCCCCGGTGATCGTCGTCCTGCTCGACAGCAAGGGCCGGATCATCCTGGACAATCAGGAATACAAAAAGCTGCTCGGGGATCTGCGCGGCAAAGAACCGGCCGATGTCCTTCGCGCGGCGGTCAGCGAGCAGCTCGGCGTGGATGCCTTTGCGGCCTGTTTGGAGGGGCGCGGCTTCAAGGATGTCGAGGTCGCCATCGAGATCCCCGGTTCAATGGGACCACGCTGGTTCGCCTGCTCCGGGACACCGGTCGAGGAGAGCGACGCCAGCGCCCGGACCTATTTCGGTCGCCAGGTCCCCGGTGACCGGCGCCTGTTGCTGCTCGCAAGCGAGGTCACCGCACGGCGGCGCGAGATCGAGCGCGCCCATCTGGAAAACCTGCGCGCCCGACTCGCCGAGCAACAGCTGATGCACGGGATGCGCGAGGCACTCGCTGCGGCCATCTATCAGATTCAGGTGCCGCTCAACGTCATCAACGCCGCTGCGGCCATGGTGCGCGGCGGTGCCGGCAACGTCGACACCCTCGCCGGGATGCTCGACCAGATCAGCGTCTCCGGCGCCAAAGCACTCGCGACCCTGACCTCGGCACTGCCCGAGGAGCCGCGCGAGGCCGGGGTCATGGTCAACGTCAACGAACTCCTGCGCCAGGTCCTGGAGCTGGAGACCGACCGCCTCTTGGCCACCGGAATCGTGGTCGACTGGCGCCCGGCGCATGTTCTACCCGAGCTGCCTGGCCACAAGAACCAGCTACGCGCCTTGTTCAAGCACCTGATCGACAATGCCATTCAGGCACTCTGCGAGACCAACCGCGCGCACCGCGAGCTGCGCCTGACCACCCGCCGGGTCGACGAGGCCGTTGAGGTCGAGATCGAAGACAACGGCGCGGGGATCCCGGCCGAAGACCGCTATAAGGTCTTCGAGCCCTTCTACATCGGTTGGCGCAACCGTCGCGGCAAGGCCGGTATGGGTCTCGCGCTCAGTCAAGAGATCGTCAACGCCCACGGAGGCAGTATCGAGGTCGACCCGACGATGACCGATGGCTGCCGCATTCGCCTGTCACTGACCGCCGTCCCCGACGACGACTGAGCTTGCACGAACCCTCATGAATGCCGACTATCCCGTCCCCGGCAGCGCCGAGCAGGCCTGCCGGTTGGATCTGCTCGAATCCCAACTGGGCGCACTCTTCGAGGTGAGCTCGGTGCTCAGCCGTTCGCTCGATCTGCGCCAGACCCTGAGCGAGGTGCTCGGCGTCCTGCACGAGCGCGGGCGCCTTCAACACGGGATGGTCAGTCTGCTGAGCGAGGATCGCGGCGAACTCTTGATCCGCGCGCTTCACACCGACGACCCCCACGCGACCGACCGCATCGCCTATCAGCCCGGCGAGGGCGTGATCGGCAGCATCCTCTCCCGGAATCGGCCCTGGATCGTGCCGCGCATCGGCGACGAGCCACGCTTCCTCGATCGACTCAGTCTCTACGATCCGGACCTGCCCTTCATCGGTGTCCCGATCCGACTCGGCGAAGGCGGTGCGATCGGGGTCTTTGCGGCCCAGCCTCCCGTAGCCGACGGGCTGCTCGAGGAGCGTGCACGTTTTCTGGAGATGGTCGCCAATCTGATCGGCCAAGCGGTGCGTCTGGCCCGCAGCGTCGAGGCCGAGCAACAAGCCTTGCGCGAGGAGCGCGACAAGCTCCGCCGCGAGGTCAAAGGCACTCACGGATTCGACAGCATCATCGGACACACGGACACCATGCGCCTGGTCTTCGATCAGGTGCGCCAAGTCGCGAAGTGGAATACGACCGTCCTGATTCGGGGCGAATCGGGCACCGGCAAGGAGTTGATCGCCAACGCCATCCATTACAACTCGCCGCGCGCCCGTGCCGCCTTCGTCAAGCTCAACTGCGCGGCCTTGCCCGACAATCTGCTGGAATCCGAGCTGTTCGGGCATGAGAAGGGCGCCTTCACCGGCGCGATCAGCCAGCGCAAGGGTCGGTTCGAGCAGGCCGACGGCGGCACCCTCTTTCTCGACGAGATCGGCGAGATCACGCCTGCCTTTCAGGCGAAACTGCTGCGCGTGTTGCAGGAGGGCGAGTTCGAACGGGTCGGCGGCGGTCGCACCCTCAAGGTCGATGTCCGCGTCATCGCCGCGACCAATCGCGACCTCGAGGCCGAGGTACGTGCCGGCGAATTCCGCGAGGATCTCTATTATCGCTTGAATGTCATGCCCATACGCATGCCCGCGCTGCGCGAGCGCATCGAGGACATCCCGGACCTCGCCCGCTTTCTCGTGGAGAAGGTCTCGCGGATGCAGGGACGCGAGCTCTCGATCACCGACAGCGCCCTGCGCATCCTGATGCGACACGACTGGCCCGGCAACGTCCGCGAGCTCGAGAACTGCATGGAGCGCGCCGCGGTCATGAGCGAACAGGGGGTCATCGATCGCGCCGTGATCGAGCTGACGGGTCTGAACGTGGCCGCACTCGCGAGCGAGCCGCTCCCGGCCACGCCTGCGAAGATCTCCACGATCGACTTCAACGACCCCGACATCGACGAGCGCGAGCGGGTGATCGCCGCGTTGGAAGAGGCCGGCTGGGTCCAGGCCAAGGCCGCACGACTGCTCAACATGACGCCGCGTCAGATCGCTTACCGGATCCAGACGCTCAATATCAAGATGCGGCAATTTTAAACCGCGTCCAGAGCGAGATGCTCATCTTCGAGTGAGTTCGACGTTTGCCGCACCCACATCCCTTTGTGGAGACGCGATTTAAAATACTATATTTTTTAATATCTTAAACCGCGCCAACTCCAACGATCGTCAAGTCTGCCGAGGCCGATCCCATCCAGAAGCATCGCATACCGCACTGAGCGCGGTTTAAGCCCGCACCACGCGGATGTGTCTGCCCTGCGGGCTGCGCGTCTCGACGCTGCCCGTGCGCTCGGCGATCGGCGGTTGGCCGGCGCGGCGGTCGAAGATCACGAGCCAGCCGGCGTCGAGCCCGAGACCGGCGAGATACCCATCCAACTGCACCAACCCCTCGGCCAACGGATCGGGCGCACCGTCGCGCCAGACCTTCAGCTCGATGCCGAGCGTGACCGCTCCGTAACGCAGGCACAGATCCATCCGGCCTGAACCGATTGCATATTCGCGTTCCAACGTGCCCTCGCCGTTGGCCACGCGATGCAGAAAGGCCATGAGAACCAGATGCGGGGCGATCTCATGGTAGGCGGCGCTGCCCAAGAGAGGTTGGCCGTGTTGGCGCCAGAAGACCAGGAAGGCGCTCAGGAGACGGTCGGCGTTCAGGCTGGCGTCCGGATTCAGCCAGGTCGGGGCGATCTGCGGCAGGGACGCCTGAGGTGTGAAGGTCAAAATTCGGGGCAGGACCTCGCGGTAAATCGGATTGGCGATCGTCAGGCCCCGACCCGGCGCCATCCGGCAGAGACCGAGATCGATGAGGTATTGGATGTCGTCCTCGGGCACCTCGCCCAAGGCGGTCCCGGCCAACATCGGCTCGATGACCCGGCGCACACGCGGCTCGCGCAGCTTGTCGGCCAGCTGATCCAGATGCGTGACCCGGCGCAGGATAAGGTTCTCCTTGGCCTGCTCGATCATCTCCAACCCGATCGGGCGGCTGCGGTCACGGCCCTCGGGCATCTCGAAACAGGTCTCGTAGGCCAGCGCGTTGACCAGCCAGGGTTGGCCTTGGGTCAGAGTCCACACCCGATCCAATGTCTCGGGCGCGAAGACTTGGCCGGTCTCGGCGGTGTGCTCCTGCAACAGCGCCCTGACCTCCGCGGCATTGAAATCGCCCAAGCGCAGCGACTTGGCCTTGATGTTGATGTTGAACGCACTGCCGCCGGTGATCGGCGCCTCGGAGCTGGAATGGATGCGATAGTCGCGCAGATCCCGCACCCCGCAGAGGATCACGGTCTGCGGAAAACCCGTGGGGCGCTGGGAATAGCCCGCACGCAACTGGCGCAGCAGCGAGATGAGCGTGTCGCCGACCAGCGCATCCACCTCGTCCAGAAGCAGGACGGTCGGCCGCGGCGACTGCGCGCACCAGCGGGCGAGAAACTGACCCAGCGCGACCGTAGCCGACTGCTCGGCGAGCACCTCGCGCGCCAGAGCTTGTGGCGCGGAGTCGCCGAGCCAGAAGTGTGCGCTGTTCGCCAGCGTCTGCACGATGCCCGTCATCGCCAATTCCACATTCTCGCGCGCGGGCTGCGCCGTCTCGATATTGGCGTAGAGCGCCAGATAACGCCCTTCCCGATTCAGATACTCCATCAGCGCCAGCAGACAGGTCGTCTTGCCGGTCTGCCGAGGGGCATGCAGGAGGAAGTATTTCTCCTGATCGATGAGCGTAAGCACCTGCGCCAGATCCCACCGCTCCAGCGGCGGAAGGAAATAATGCTTGTCTTGCTTGATCGGGCCTTCGGTGTTGAAGAAACGCATGGAAACAACTCCGGGGCTGTCGCGGCGGACCGAGCGTCAAATTACCATATGCGTTCGGAAGGGCATGCTGCCGACACGCGAAGGTGACGGCGTCTCGTCACGCCAGGTGGCCCCGTCGAATGCGGCACCATCGTCAGTGTGCAGGAGCTGAACCGCGGACAGAACTTAAAGGTCCCGCAAGTTCCGGGCGAACTGGGTAGCCCGGCACCCGGGCCGGCAGAAGCACAGGATTGAGCCGGGATCAGGTGACTGTTCGGCCATCGAGCTGGAGGAGCACATCCATCAGGCGCTCCGCGAAGCCTCGTGGTTGATTCTGTGCCGATTTCACACTATCGTTATCGACAACACGGCCCCTCTCGGTCGAGCCGCTCCGGCGGGGAGATCGCTGAGGGGTTTTTTGTTTCCTCTCAGTTTTTCAGTCGATAGAAGTCAGCTTTCCGGCATCCTGAAGTTTTTCACCAGGCATCTTCCCAGTCCGCTGGTGCACCCAACCCTCGCAGATCGATCCCAAGGCGGGACAACTCCGGAAACTCCCGCAGATGCCGTCGCAGTCGCGTAGGCCAGGTCGACCGCGGATTGACCGTTGCCAGTAGAAAAATCGTCAGCGTTCGTCCACCATCCGGTGTGCCTGCCATCTATTCGCTCAGAGTGACTCGGTCACGTCGAGCCACGGCCTACCGGGATGGCGAGTTCATGCGTCTGTTGACGATTGCACCGGACCACGACCGAACCGACGGCAAGAAATGACGCCCATGCGTCAGCGGCGTGGTCCCGCGCAGGCCACGGCGTTCGGGTCCCGGCCGATGCCGGCGGGGTAACCACGCACCGGGACGAGCGCGTCGTAATCGGATTCGAAGCCGGCATGAAGCAGGGCCTCGCGCAGCGGTGACTCAAGCGACGGGAGACCGTCGATCTGTTGGATGGCAAGGCGCTTGCGCCCACGCTGCGGGACGCGATGCAGGGCCGCGAGCGCAAGGGCCAATTCGCCGCCTTCTTCGCTGATCGAGCCGGGAAACCGCGTCAATTGGCGCCCGCCCGAGCCGAGATAGAGCACCGGCTTGCCGGCGACTAGGATCAGGTAGGCGCCGTTGATGCGTTTAGGTGGCGGACCGCCGGCGTGGTCGGGCCAAGGCAGGAGCGCACCGAAGGGATTGGCCGGGTCGATCGCGGCGAGGATCCGGACCGCGTCAGCGCCGAAACCCTCGATCGGGATCTCCTCGATCCGGGCGCTGCGCAGTCGATCGATCGCGCCGTTCAGGGCGAACTGCGCACCGGATAGCCCCTCGACGAAATAACCCCGGCGGACCTGTCCGCCCTCTTCCATCTGTTTGAAGACCCGATAGAGCGGCCCGAAGCCTCCCGGGATGCCCTCGGCCTGCACCGCCTCGCGGCTGACCACGCCGTAGCGTTCGAGCAGGATCCGGGCGCGGGCGAGCAGGCGCTCGGTGTCGCTCGCATCGCATCGCAGATCGGCCACGCGTGACCAGCGCCCGCCAGCCAAGGTGACGCCGCGACCGCGCTTGGGTGCGCGTGTCCCGCCGAGCGCACGCAGGGGCGCGAAGGTGTCGTTGGTGATCTCGCCGGCCCAGACCAAATCCCAGAGTGCGGACTCGAAGGCGTCCTTGCCGAGCTTGAGCCCGGCACGTTCGAGGGCCTGCATCAGCTCCATGAGGAAGGAGGCCCCGCGTGTGCGCAGGTGGTCGAGCAGGATCCGGCGGACGTCGGGAGCGTCCGCGGCGGTATCGCGCGTTGCCGTATCCACGACCGCATCCGAGGAAGCACTTGGCCGATCCGAGTGACTCGGTTCGCTATCGACGACACCCAGATCGGGGCTACCGCGCCGATAGAGCGCGACCCGCCCGTCCTTCGGGCCTGCCGCTCCGCGTCCGACCCAGACGATCTGTCCGGTAGCGGCGAGCATGTCCAGATCCTCCGAACGGTAACCAGACACCCGGGCCGGCAGGAGCACGCGATCGAGCTGGGACCAGGTCACGTTCAGTCCCTCCAGTTGAAGCAGCGCCTCCATCAGGCGATCCGGTCCCTTGATCTCCTCGCCGATCCCATGCCAGGCGGGCAGGAACCGACCCAGGGTCGCCGCATCGACCGGGGCGACTGCATCGCGCGCCTTGGCCAGGGTGCGGCGGCGCAAGCGGCGCAGAACCTCGGGGTCGCACCACTCGGGCTCGCTGCCGAGCGGTCGGATCTCGCCGCGGATCAACTCCTCGCGCGTCTCCAGAAGACGCAGGACGGGTTCGAGCTGGGTCGCCCTCAGACCGTAGCGTGCGGCCGGGTCGCGTGTCGGAAAGGGGCCGTGCGTGCGTGCATAGCGGTGCAGCAGATGCTCCAACGGCGCATCCGCGGAGACCAGGAAGGCATCGGGCAGACCGGGCGGCGGGACCAGACCTAAGGCGTCGCGATAGAGACCGGCATCCTCGGCCGCGATCCAACGGGGTCCGTCCATGAACCGCAGCGCGACCGCCCGGCGCTGCTCGGCCAAGGTCGCGAGCCAGGGCGCGGGATCGCCCTCTGTGCGCTCCTCCAGCTCCGCAGACGAGAGATCGCCGAGCCTGCGCAGCAGGTCATGCAGCTCGTCGGCATCCCGCGCCTTGCGGCCCTCGGCCGTGTGTTGAAGCTCCCGTTCCAGATCATCGAGCACCGCCGGATCGATCAGCTCGCGCAGCTCCGCCTGACCCAGCAGCTCGGCGAGGAGACCGCGATCCAGCGTGAGTGCTTGGGCACGGCGCTCGGCGAGTGGGGCGTCCTGTTCGTAGATGTAGGCGGCCACGTAGGCGAAGACCAGCGAGCGCGCGAAGGGCGAAGCGCTGCGGGTCTCGACCTCGTGGACGCGGATCGAGCGGTTGCGGATCCCGGTCAAGACGTCCTTGAGACCGGCGAGGTCGAAGACATCGCCGAGCGCCTGTCGATAGGTCTCGAGCACGATCGGAAAGGCCGGATAGCGGCGCACCACCGCGAGCAGATTCTGCGCCTTGAGCCGTTGCGCCCAGAGCGGTTGGCGGCCCTTCGCCGAGCGGCGGGGCAGGAGCAGCGCGCGGGCGGCGTTCTCGCGGAAGAGCGAGGCGAAGAGCGCGGTGTCGGCGAGCTGCTCGGTGGCCCGGTCGTCCAGCTCCTCGGGTGCGGGCAGGAGGTCAGTCAGCTCCGGCAGCGTCTCGCCGTCCGCGAGGCGCAAGACGATGCCGTCGTCGGTGTACATCATCTGGATCTCGAAGCCCTCGCGGCGCCCCAGATGCCATTGCAGGGCCATGGCCCAGGGGGCGTGGATGCGCGCGCCGAACGGGGTGAGGATGCAGATGCGCCAGTCGCCCAGTTCGTCGCGGAAGCGCTCGATGAGGATGGTGCGGTCGCTCGGCACCTGGCCGGTCGCGGTGCGCTGATCCAGGATGTAGGCCGCCAGGTTCGCCGCCGCAAGTGCATCCAGCGGCGTTTGCTCCCGAATCCAGTCGGCGGCACGCTCCGCCGGGATGGCCGCGACCGCTCGCGTGAAGGCGCCGACCGCCCGTCCCAGCTCCACCGGCCGCCCCGGACCGTCGCCGCGCCAGAAGGGCAACCTGCCGGGCTCGCCCGGTGCCGGCGAGACCAGCACCCGGTCGCGCGTGATGGCCTCGACCCGCCAGGTCGAGGCGCCGAGCAGGACGCAGTCGCCCGCCTTGGTCTCGAAGACCATCTCCTCGTCCAACTCGCCGATCCGCGGCCCTTCCTCGCCGAGATGCACCGCATAGTTGCCGCGATCCGGGATGGTGCCGGCGTTCAGGCGGGTGATCATGGCGGTGCCCTTGCGCACGCCGAGCGTATCCGCGGTCCTGTCCCACACCAGAAGAGGCTTGAGGTCGGCGAAATCGCTCGACGGATAGCGGCCCGAGAGCATATCCAGCACCGCCTCCAGTGCGGAGCGCGACAGCTCGCGATAGGGACCGGCACGGGTCGCCAGACGATGGATGTCGGCAACCGAACGCTCGGTCTCGACACAGTGGGCGGCGATCTGCTGGGCCAGCACGTCCAGTGCGTTGCGCGGCATCCGGAAGGGCTCCAGCTCGCCTGCGAGCATCCGCGCCCCGATCACCGCGCATTCCAGAAGATCGCCCCGGAACTTGGGGAAGATGCGCCCGGTGCTGACCTGCCCGACCCCGTGCCCTGCACGTCCGACACGCTGCAGGCCGCGCGCCACCGAGCCGGGCGACTCGACCAGCAGGACCTGATCGACACCGCCCATGTCGATGCCCATCTCAAGCGAGCTGGTGGCGACGATGGCCTTGAGGTCGCCGCGCTTGAGCCCTTCCTCGATCTGGGTGCGCTGCTCGAGACTGACGCTGCCGTGGTGGGCGCGGACCAGCTCGGGACGGTCCGCCTTGGCCAAAACGTCCGGGGCTGAGTCCGAATCCGGGTCCGCCTCGGCCAGCTCGTTCAAGCGCTGGCAGAGCCGCTCGCAGAACCCGCGGCTGTTGACGAAGACGATGGTCGAGCGATGCGCGCGGATCTCGGCGAGGATCGCCGGATGGATGGCCGACCACAGTCCTTTCTCGGCGGGGGCCTGAGGCTTCGCTTGGCGATACAGCTCGCCGAGGATAGATCCGCCTTCCGGCTGAAGCATGAGGGTCTCGGGCGGGCGCTCCATGTCGGGCACCGGCACCTGAACGCGCAGATCGAGATTCGGCGGCGCGGCGGCGTCGACGATCTCGACCGGCCGGTCGCCCCCGAGATAGAGCGCGGCCTCGGCCAGCGGGCGCACGGTGGCCGAGAGCCCGATGCGTTGAGGATCGCTTGTGCAGCGCTCGGCCAGGCGCTCCAGGGAGAGGGCGAGATGCGCACCCCGCTTGGTCGGCGCGAGCGCGTGCACCTCGTCGATAATGAGTGTATGAACCCGTGTGAGGTTGGCCGCAGCCTTGGAGCCGAGCAGCAGGTACAGGGACTCGGGCGTGGTCACCAGGATCTCGGGCGGATCCTTAATCTGCTGCTGCCGCTCCTTCGCCGGGGTGTCGCCGGTGCGGATGCCGACCCGCGGCAGACGCACCAGCACGCCCGTCGCCTCCGCCGCGCGCGCAATCCCGGCGAGCGGGGCGCGCAGGTTGCGCTCGATGTCGTAGACCAGGGCCTTGAGCGGCGAGACGTAGAGGACTTGGATCCCGGCGGGAGCGGCCTTGGAATCGGTGATCGGCCCGCCCTGCATCAGCCGATCGATCGCCCAGAGAAAGGCCGCCAAGGTCTTGCCGCTGCCGGTCGGGGCCGTGATCAGGGCATGCCGGCCCGAGGCGATGACGGCCCAGCCCCGGATCTGAACCTCGGTCGGTGCATCGAAGTTCTGCGCGAACCAGCGGCGGGTGGCGGGGCTGAATATATCCATGCCCGACACATGGGGGGGATGGGTCCGGTCTTCGAGCTGCCGACCATGGCAAGGGCAAGGTCATGCGCGATGCCCGATCGACTCGCAGTCGGACTAAACCGCGTCCAGAGCGAAATGCGTCATTTTCACGCTGTGTTCAGCGTCGGGGGCTTCCTCGATCTCGGCGCGACGCGGTTTAAAATTTAATCTTTATTAATATTTTAAATCGCGCCGGCTCCGACAGTCGTCGGAGCCGGCGCGGCCAAGCCATTCCAACAAACAACGCATACCGCACCGGGCGCGGTTTAGAATACCTGCGAGGCATGCAACGCGACGGTCGTCGAATCCGGCGGATTCCCGGTCAGGGCGCTTCGCATTCCGCTCTGGAGAAGGATACCGATGAGGAGATTTAAACCGCGTCCAGAGCGAGATGCTCACTTTCGAGTGAGTTCGAGGTTTGGTGCATCCACGGCCCTTAGCGGGGACGCGGTTTAAGATCATATATTTTTTAATCTCTTAAACCGCGCCGTCTCCAGCGATCGTCAAAACTGCCGGAGCCGATCCCATCCACAAACATCGCATACGGCGTGGGGCGCGGTTTAAACCGCACCAGCTCCAACAATCGTCAAGTCTGCCGGGGCCGATCCCTTCCAAAAACATCACATGCCGCGCTGGGTGCGGTTTAGGTCGAAGACGATGGCACGGAAGAACCCAATGAAGGCATTGATTCAGCGTATCGGCTGCTTGCTCTGCGTCTGCGCTGCAGCGGCCGGCGCCGCTCCCGGCCCGGACGATATCGAGATCCCTGTCCTCCCCTACCTCAGCACCGAGCGCCTTCTGACCCTTTACGAACCGCTGCGCCGACATCTCCAAGAGACCCTCGAGCGACCCGTCCGGATCGTCACGTCCCCCGATTATCGGCGCTTCGTCGCGGACGTGTCGCAAGGCAATCATCTGCTCGTCCTCAACGCCGCTCATCTGGCACGACTCGCGGAGGTGGATTCCGGCTACCGGTCGATCCTGCAGACCACCAATCCTCTCTACGCCGTGGTGGTTGTCCGGGCCGGGGATCCCGTTGCCGAGGTCGCGGATCTGCGGGGCACCAGGATCGTGACCCCGGATCCTCTGGCGCTCATCACCCTGATGGGCCACCGAATGCTCAGGGAGGCTGGCCTGACGCCGTCGATGGATGTCGAGATGTCGACGGCCGACACCCACAACAATGCCTTGATGCTGTTGCTCGGCGACCAGTCGATCCTGGCGGCCATCGTCTCAAACCGGGCCTTCACGACCCTCGACGCGGACACGCGCGCACGCTTGCGAATCCTCGCCGACGGCGCGGATGTCGGCGGGATTCCCTCGATCGTCTATCAGACCGGCCCCGGCCACGAGGCTGCGGACCGCGCCGTTTTGACACGTGAGATCCTGCACTTCACCAACGACACTCCGACAGGTCGCGCCATGATGCAAACCCTTGGACACGGCGGATTGCGCGAGACCACGGAGGCCGACCGAGAGGCAATCGACCCCTTCCTTCCGGAAACACGAGAGGTCTTGGCTGCGCCATGAGGAGCCTTCTCGCGCGTGTCCCGATCGGCTTGCGGTTCGGCGTGTTGATCCTGATCACCCAGGCCGCCTTGATCGCCTGGGTCGTCTACGACAACCAGCGTCTGAGCAACGCCGCCCTGACCCAACTGCACGAGACGCGACTGACCGTCCTGACCACGCTCCTGAGCGAATCCTTGACCCCTTTGCTCGTGCAGCGCGACATCGCCGCGCTGCAGGAGTCGCTCGACCGGTTCGGCCATCTGCCGGCGGTGCGCTATCTCAAGGTCGACGACGTACGGGGACGGCGCCTCGCCGAGCACAGCCATCCACATGACTCGCCGTCTCCCGCCGGTGGAGATCGGCACCATGATTCGGCTTCGGGAGAGGCGGCCCTGTGGGAAACGGCCATCCCGCTGCAGCTCGTCGGCCAAACCTACGGCACTCTCCATGTCGGTATCTCCACAGATATCTTCGCCGAAACGCGGCAGGGCTTGATCCGACAGAGTCTGCGCAACGGCATGATCGGGCTGCTCGGACTCCTGCTGGTGATCATCCCGCTAGCGGTCTGGGTCGGCCGTCGACTCGGGCACTTGGATGCCGCCGCGCGGTCGATCGCCGCCGGGGATCTCGATCAACGTCTCGACGATACCGGCGACGACGAAATCGGCCGCTTGGCTGTTTCCTTCAACCGCATGGCCGACGCGCTCGGTCAACGCGAGGCCGCCTTGCGCGAGGCGAAGGCCGACCTGGAGCGCATTGAGACCTCGAAGTACCGGACCCTGTTCGAGGCGACCACGGATGCGGTGATGCTGTTCGATCGGGACCGGGGACTGTTCGACTGCAATCCCGCCGCGCTGGGACTCCTCGGCTGCACTCGCGAAGCGCTGCTCGGCGCACGGCCGAGCGACCTCGCGACGACGCCCGTGCCCATTGCAACCGATGTCCTCGCGCCCGCTCCGCCGGCGGAACATGCCCGGGAGAACAGAGGCTTCGAGTGGTGTCTGCAACGCCGAGATACCGGCGATCCGGTCGAGGTCGAGGTCCTGCTCACCTCGGTTCCGCTCGACGGCTCGACCCTCCTGCAGATGGTGGCGCGCGATATCGGCGCGCGCAAAGGGGCCGAGGCGGCGATCAAGCGCTCAGAGGAAAAGTACAGGTTCCTGCTCGAATACAGCTACGACATCATTTATCTTTTCTCGACCGACGGCAGCTTCATCTTTGTCTCGCCGAGCTGGTCGCGGCTGATGGGCTATTCGATCGACGAGACCCTGGCCACGCACTTCTCGGTGTATGTCCATCCTGACGACCTATACATCTGCGACGACGCCTTCAGCGCCGTTGTTCAGACCGGGGAGATGCGTCGGGATATCGAGTATCGCGTCCGGCATCGGGACGGCACCTGGCGCTGGCACGGCTCGAGCGCCATGCCGTTTCGCAACGAAAACGGCGTGGTCGTCGGCTTCCAGGGAATCGCGCGCGACATTACCGAACAGAAGCAGGCTCGGGAGCAGCTGCGCATCGCCGCGATCGCATTCGAAGCCCAGGAGGGCATGGTGGTGACCGACACCGAAGGGGTCATCCTGCGGGTCAACGGCACCTTTACCCGGATCACCGGCTACCGCGCCGAGGAAGCGATCGGTCAGACCGCCCGACTGCTCAAATCCGGACGCCATGAGTCCGATTTCTACGTCGCCATGTGGTCGAGCATCCTCGAGACCGGATCCTGGCAAGGCGAGGTCTGGAATCGGCGCAAGAGCGGCGAGATCTATCCACAATGGCTGACGATCTCGGCCGTACCCGGCCCCGGCGGCGAGATCACGCATTATGTCGGCACCATGACCGACATTACCCAACGCAAAGCCGCCGAAGACGAGATCCGCGAGCTCGCCTTTTACGATCCGCTGACACGTCTGCCGAATCGCCGCTTATTGCTGGACCGTCTGCAGCAGGCCCTCGCAACGGGTCGCCGCCAAGGCGGTTGCGGGGCGCTCTTCTACATCGACCTGGACGATTTCAAGACGCTCAACGACACCCTGGGCCACGATCAAGGCGATCGACTGCTCCAACTGGTGGCACGGCGACTGTCGACACGCCTCCGCGAGTCCGACACCTTGGCGCGTCTGGGCGGAGACGAGTTCGTGGTCATGGTGGAGCACCTGAGCCCGAACCCGGTCGAGGCTGCGAGCCAGGCCGAGATCATCGGCAACGGGCTTCTCGGCGTGCTGCGCCAGCCCTACGACCTGGCCGGCCAGACCCACTACAGCGCAGCCAGCATCGGGATCACACTCTTCGATCCGCAGCCGATCCGCGTTGAAGAGTTGATGAAACAAGGCGACATGGCGATGTACCGAGCGAAGGCCGCCGGACGCAATACCATGCGTTTTTTCGACCCGAGCATGCAGTCGGAGGTCAGCGCCCGTGCGACCCTCGAGTCACAGCTGCGTTACGGTCTTCGTGACGAGCGCTTCTTGCTTTACTACCAGATCCAGGTCGATCGCGACGGCGCAATCGTCGGCGCCGAATGTCTGCTGCGCTGGCAGGATGAGCACGGCGGTTTGATCTCGCCGGCGGTGTTCATCCCGCTCGCCGAGCAGAGCGGGCTGATTCTGCCGATCGGGCACTGGGTTCTGCACACCGCATGCACGCAGTTGGCGGTCTGGTCCGAGCGGAGCGAGACTGCGCAACTGACACTGGCCGTGAACATCAGCGCACGTCAGTTTCGCCGGACGGATTTCGTCGACCAGGTCTTGGCCTGCATCCAAGACACGGGCGCGAATCCATACCGACTCAAGCTCGAAATCACCGAGAGCCTCTTGCTCGACGACGTCGAAGACACGGTCGGCAAGATGATGGCTTTAAAGGCCCGAGGTGTGGGTTTCGCGCTGGATGACTTCGGCACCGGCTACTCATCCCTGTCGTATCTGAAACGCCTTCCCTTCGATCAGCTCAAGATCGATCGCTCCTTCGTCCTGGACGTCCTGACCGATACAAACGCCGCCGCGATTGCCCGAACCATCATCGCACTCGGCCGAACGCTGGAGCTGGCGGTGATCGCCGAAGGCGTGGAGACCGAGGAGCAGCGTGACTGGCTGGCCGCTCATGGTTGCCATGCATACCAAGGCTATTTCTTCGGCCGGCCCGAGCCGTTGGAGCGTTTGTCGCTGGAGGCGCCGAAAACCCTCCTCCGACCCACTGCGCGCGGGTGAACTCTCCACCAGGCTCGAGGCGGAAACCATGCCATCGCCTCAACGATAAGCAGCGATCAAAAACAACCCATCCTCCCCCGCTCCGCCCCCCACTCCCGGCACCAACAGAACACAGCGAAACCCATCCAACCGTCTACCGTGAATCAAGATGATGGCGCTCACCCATCTGCACACTATGTTTACGAACCGTCACTAGGGCCAAGCCCTTGGGTTGAACTCAGACCCGTAGCCCTGTAGGGTAAAAAAGCTGTCGTCGGAGTTCGGGTCTTGACCTGGACGATCCGGCGCGATTCATCGTCCCCATGCCCGCCGGATGCTCAGGCTCGCCCTGCCGGTCGATCGGGACACGCGGCGTCTTTTGCCGCAAATCAAGTTGCGGGGCCAACCCCGGCCGCGCACATCAAACTTCCGTCAGGACCATCAGGGCCATGCCCGCAGAACAATCCGTCAAGATCGCCGTGCGCGGTCTCACCCGAGCAATCGGGGCCTTCCTCTTCGGGATGCTGTGCGCACTCCCGGCGGCGGCCTCGGCCGATGTCGATGCGCTCGAGCAGCGCGTTGCTGAGCTCACACGCCAGCTCGAAGAGGCTCGGCGCACACTCGCCGCAGCGAAGGGCGAACCCATCGGCACGGGCGCACTCGATACCGGAGCAGACGACGCGGCGGTTGTCTCTCAGAAGATGATTGCCCCGGGCGTCGTCGCCGAAACCGATGCGGCACTGGACGAATCCGCCCCGGAAAGCACGGTGCTCAAGATCGGACCCCTGACCGTGGGCGGCGCCATGCGCGTCAACTATGTCCTGGGCAGCTACAAGGTGCAGGAGGCCGTCGCCGGACCGAACCGCGGCGGCAACGGCGGCAATATCGAGCTGGATACCTTTCGGATCAATCTCGCGCTCGACTATGAAAACATCATTGGTCGGCTCGAGTACCGTTGGTATGCGGCGGGGACCGGCAAGAGCTACAACTTTCTGCATACCGGCTGGCTCGGCTATCGGTTTGCGGACGACAGCGAGGTCCAGGTCGGTGTCAATCGCGTGCCGTTCGGCCCCGGACCCTACGGCGTCTCGCAAAGCTGGTTCTTCGATCAGCACTATTATGTCGGGCTGTCCGACGACATGGATCTCGGCATCAAGTACAGCACCGCCATCGATCAATGGACGCTGGACGTGGCCTACTATCCGTCGAGCGAAGGCAGCTATTTCGGTCGTAGCCTCAACAGCACCCGCTACAGCTACGACGCGGTGCGTTGGGAGGAGTCGGTCGATGGCGACGGCAATGTGTCGTTCGGCGGCGAGCACAACGGCTTCGACGAGCGTAATCAGCTCAACCTGCGCGCCATCTACAGCTTCGCCGACACCACGATCCCGACCGATCTAGGCGTCTCGCTCCAATACGGTCAACTCAAGGGCCAGCGGACCGACGACGGCAGCCATTGGGCAGCCTCGGCACACATGGTCAACCGGATGGGGCCGCTCACCCTCGCCTCGCAACTGACCCGCTACGAATTCGATATCGATAGCGACAATCCCTGGGGCACGGATACCTTGATCCCGATGGGCGCGTATGACTTTGCTTGGCCGGTCGCGACCAAGGCGTGGATTCCGGCGGTCTCCGTCAGCTACTTGGTGGAAACGCCGCAGATCTCCTGGCTCGACTCCGTGCTGCCCTACATCGAGTACAGCAGTATCGTGAAGGACGAAAGCACGTTCAACGACAGCCAGATGTGGGTGGCCGGAGCGGCATGGGCCAGCGGTGGCTGGTACATCTACAGTGATCTCGCCTACTCCAACGGCAATTACTTTGTCGGGAACGAGGCCGCCGGAGGCGGCATGGATGATTACGGACGCATCGACGGCGTCGGGGATTTCGGCGTGAACGGAAACGACAAATGGAACTATCGCTTCAACCTTAATCTCGGGTACTACTTCTAAATCGCGTGCGGTGCGGGATTCAGGTTTCGGACACCTGTCGAAGACGTCGGTTCGTCACGTCGCACCGCTCACGCACTCACTGGTTTATCGCCCGACTCGGGCGGCTCCGCTCACGCAGCGGTGAGGCGCTTGCTCAGATCCGACGGCGTCTTCAGCCACCAACATCACTCCCGTTCCGGGAGCCAGGAGGTGACATGAAGCTCGAACGCACCAAGCAAGACTACGGGACCAATCCGCTGAAGGTCCGCGACACGAATCATTACCAAGCCGAATACATCCAATCGTTCGTGGAGAAATGGGACGAGCTGATCGACTGGGACGGACGTGCCCAGAGCGAAGGCGACTTCTTCATTCGGCTCCTCGAAGAGCACGGCGCGCGCAAGGTCCTTGACGTTGCCACCGGAACCGGATTCCATTCGGTGCAACTGCTGCGGGCCGGGTTCGAGGTGACCAGTGCCGACGGCAATCCGGTCATGCTGGCGAAGGCCTTCGAAAATGCACGACGCCGCGAGAAGATCCTGCGCACCGTGCAAGCGGACTGGCGATGGCTCAATCGCGATGTCCACGATTACTACGACGCCGTCATCTGTCTGGGCAACTCATTCACCCATCTGCACGACGAGAACGACCGCCGCAAGGCATTGGCCGAATTCTATGCCACCTTGCGACACGACGGCATTCTGATCCTCGATCAGCGCAACTACGACGCGATTCTGGATCATCAGATTCCCCCGACGCACAACTACTATTACTGCGGCGAAAATGTCCGTGCTCAGCCCGAGCATGTCGACGACACGCTTGCGCGTTTTCGCTACGAGTTCCCCGGCGACCATGTCTTCCATCTCAACATGTTTCCCTTGCGCAAAAATTACACGCGCCGACTGCTCCACGAGGTGGGATTTCAGCGCGTCACGACCTATGGCGACTTCAAAGAAACCTATCGCGACGACGAGCCGGACTTCTTTATCCACGTTGCCGAGAAAAGCTACGTGGAGGGAGGCGACGACGCATGAGCGACACCTATTCCGCGGTCGTCGAAACCGCGCGCACCTATTACAACAGCGAGGATGCCGACAACTTCTACTTCCACGTCTGGGGCGGGGAAGACATCCATATCGGGATCTACGACGCAGCTGACGAGGCGATTGCCGCTGCGAGCCGTCGCACCGTCGAGCGGATGGCGGGGCTGGTACCCGGTCTGGGACCCGACACCCGGGTGCTCGACATGGGCGCCGGTTACGGCGGGGCGGCCCGTTGGCTCGCCGGGCATCTCGGCTGTCGGATCACGGCGCTGAACCTGAGCGAGCGGGAGAACGCGCGTCACCGAGAGATGAACCGTGAACAGGACCTCGAACACCTGATCGAGGTGGTGGACGGGAGCTTCGAGACCGTCCCCTCACCCGGCGGGAGCTACGACCTGGTCTGGTCGCAGGACGCCATTCTGCACAGCGGGCGGCGTGAGCAGGTTATTGCGGAGGCCGCGCGCGTGCTGCGTCCTGGAGGGCGCTTCGTGTTCACGGATCCAATGCAGGCGGACGACTGCCCGCCCGGCGTGCTCGAGCCGGTGCTCGCCCGGATCCATCTGGACAGCTTGGGATCCATCGGCGCCTACCGGGAAGCGGCCGCCCGCCATGGACTCGCGCCGATGGAAGTGATCGAGATGACGGACAACCTGGTCACCCACTACAGCCGCGTGCGCGAGGATCTGATTCAGGCGCGCGGGTCGCTCGGCGGGAAGGTTTCGGATGCCTACATCGATCGCATGATCGCCGGCCTCGGGCATTGGGTCGACGCGGGAAGCTCAGGCTATCTTCGGTGGGGAATCCTTCACTTCAAAAAGGCTGCCGACTAAACCGCGCCTTACCGAGATCGAGGATTTCTCCAAAGCCAAACGCAACGTGAAAACGACGCATTTCGCTCTGGGCGCGGTTTAATACGGAAGGATCACGACCATGAACGACACGAACGAATCGGACCCGGCCGCGGAGACCAAACCCTGGATTCAGTGGAATCCCCCGGTCTTCATCATCTCGGCGGTGCTGACGCTGGCCTTGGTGCTCTTCGCCACCCTCGCCACGGAGACCGCCGAGCCCCTGTTCAAATCCATTCAGGGCTGGGTGATCGGATCGGCCGGTTGGTTTTACGTGATGGCCGTGGCCGGTTTTGTCGTCTTCGTGATCGCGCTCGCCGTCTCGAGCCTCGGGCGAATCAAGCTCGGACCCGATCACTCCGAGCCGGACTACAGCTATGTGTCCTGGTTCGCGATGCTGTTCTCCGCCGGCATGGGGATCGGTCTGATGTTCTTCGGGGTGGCCGAGCCGGTGATGCACTTCGTCGCCCCGCCGGTCGGCGACCCGGAGGTCGCCGAGGCCGCCCGCCAAGCCATGCGCATCACCTTCTTCCATTGGGGCGTACATGCCTGGGCCATCTACGCCGTCGTGGCGCTCTCGTTGGCCTACTTCGCGTTCAGGCACGGCCTGCCCCTGACCATCCGCTCCTCGCTCTACCCGCTCATCGGCGATCGTATCTACGGCCCGATCGGCCATACGGTCGATATCTTCGCCGTCTTGGGGACCATCTTCGGCGTGGCGACCTCGCTCGGATTCGGGGTGATTCAGATCAACTCGGGGCTCAACTATCTCTTCGATGTGCCGACATCGATCGGCGTCCAGGTGATGTTGATCGCCGGCATCACGGCCATTGCGACCCTCTCCGTGGGTCTCGGACTCGACTCGGGGATCCGGCGCATCTCGGAATTGAACATGATCCTGGCCGTGGCCTTGATGGCATTCGTCCTGATCGCCGGACCGACCGTCTTTCTGCTTCAGTCACTTGTTCAGAACACCGGGATGTATCTGTCCAGTCTGTTCGAGATGACGTTCAATCTTTACGCCTACGAGCCGACCGACTGGATCGGCGGCTGGACGCTCTTCTATTGGGGCTGGTGGATCGCCTGGGCGCCCTTCGTCGGCATGTTCATCGCGCGCGTCTCGCGCGGACGCACCATCCGTGAGTTCGTCACCGGCGTCCTGCTGGTGCCGCTGGGCTTTACCTTCATGTGGATGACCTTCTTCGGCGGCACAGCCATCCACATGATCATGATCCAAGGGATCGGCTCGCTCGCCGCTGCGGTGTCGGCCGATACCTCGGTGGCGCTCTTCCAGTTCTTCGAGCATCTGCCGTTTTCGAGCGTATCCGCGCTGCTCGCGACCCTCCTGGTCGTCACCTTCTTCGTGACCTCGTCGGACTCCGGATCCCTGGTGGTGGACATCCTGACCTCGGGCGGCAAAGAGGAATCACCGCTCTGGCAGCGCATCTTCTGGGCGGTCGTCGAAGGCGTGGTCGCCGCAGCCTTGTTGGTCGCAGGTGGGCTGGCCGCACTGCAGACCGCCACCATCGCCAGCGCACTGCCCTTTACGGTCGTGATGATTCTCATGTGCTGGGGCTTGCTGCGGGCGCTGCGCATCGACGCGATCAAGCATCTGAGCCTGCGCGAGGCGCGGGTGACACCCGGCGGCCCGCAGAGCCCGGTGAACTGGCGCCGCCGACTGCGCGCACTCGTGCACCAGCCGACCCACGACGAGGTGTTGCGTTTCATCCGCGACACCGTCAAACCGGCCTTGGGCGAGGTCGTGGAGGAATTGGGCAAGATGCGCCTGGATGCCGGGCTCGTGGAAGGCGAGGACGGTCGCGTCTGGGTCGAGGTCCGTCATGGCGCCGAGATCGATTTCTTCTATTCGGTCCGACCGCGCCCCTACGAGGCACCCAGCTTCGTGATGCGCGACACCCGCGCCAGCCGGGCGAAGGCACTCGAGTATTTCCGCGCGGAGGTCCACCTGCGCGAAGGCGGCCAAGACTACGACCTCATGGGTTGGAGCGCGCAGGACATCATCGGCGACGTTCTCGACCAGTACGAGCGGCATATGCATTTCCTGCAGACGATGCGGTGACGGTCCGAGTCGCATACCGCGCCGGGCGCGGTTTAGGGTCGCCGCGTAAAGCGTGATTGGCGGGCCATGAGTCCTTCGATGCGCTGGCGGATGTCGCGTAGACTCAGGCGCCCGACCGGCTGGCGGCTCGCAGCCCTGGCCGCATCCGCGGCATCGACCCGCTCCTTCACGATGCGGGCGAAACGCTCGGCCAGCTCGGGGCGTTTGGCCAACAACGACCGCAGGCAATCCAGGTCGATCCGGATCAGGTTCACATCGCTCTTGGCCCGCAGCTCCAGGAAGGAGGGTTCGTCGGTCAACATGGATGTAATCCCCAGGTGATGGCCGGGACCGATGACCTCCGTGACCTTGCGAGTGCGATCCGGCAGCGTAATGGCGGCCTCCACGAGTCCGCCGACGATCACGTAAAAGGCATCGCTCGGGGCGCCTTCGGCGAGGATGACATGCCCGCTGTCGAAGTGAGAATAGACGCTGCGCGCGGCCACCTGCTCGAGCTCCTCCTGCGTGAGCAAACCGGCCACATCCAGACCCTTGAGCGCGAGCAGGATCGTCGGCGGCTCGGCCTGGACCACGGCGGCTCGACGTGTGTGAAGCTCGTGGACCTCCGGCGCGATGCTGATCCCCGCGCGTTGCATGGCCCAATGAATCTCGCGGAACAGCTCCTCGCGACCGCGAAACACCGCGGGATAGTTCTTCAAATGGACCCACACCATGTACTGGTAAGGGATGGTCGTCGCATCCGCGAGGCGAACGATCGGATAGGGGAACTTCAGAACGCTTTCACACCGCAAGGCCGCGTCGAGAATAAGTGCCGTGGCGAAGCGCGGATCGACCTCGGCCGGGATCCGGACGAAATACCATGGGGCGAAGAGATGCTGGTCGTCGTGCAGATTTTTCAGCGGCTCGCCCGCCATCTTGGAATTCGGGATGACATGCGTGGCATTGTCCCAGCCACGTAGGCGGGTGGCACGCCAGTTGAGGTCGATGACCTGACCGACGGTGCCGTCGCGCAGCTCCACCCAATCCCCCATCTTGAACGGCCGCTCGATGCCGAGTGCGATCCCGGAGAAGAGATCCCCGAGCGTGCGCTGGAGCGCAAGACCGAGCACCGCCGCGGCGACACCCGTGGAGAGCCAAATCCCGGCGAAGGAATAACCGCGCTGCCAGAGCACGATCGCAATACCCACGAGCATGAGCGCGACATAGATCAAGCCGACGACCAGCTTCGGCACGCGCTCGGGTAGGGTATCGTCGGCCTTGCGCAGGATCATCACCTCGATCAGGCGCGCGAGCAGCCAACTGGCGACCAAATAGCACACGACCAGGGTCGCGGTGCGCACCCCGGTGTTGGCATTCTCGACTTCCAGCCACGGCGTGAGCAACAGGAGCAGGCTCCCCGCCACCAACACCAGGAGAGGCCACAAGAGCAGATCGCCGACGGCGAGCATGATCGGAACGCGCTTGCGCAGCCAGCGGCCCTGAAGCGGCCCCGACCCGAGGCGCCAGAGCATGAGCACGAAAGCCACTCCCAGTAAAATGGGCCAATGCAGTTGAGCCAGTCGTTCGAATAGGATCATCTTCTCTCCGGGCGGTCTGCGTACGACCCGGGGCACGCGCCGGGCGGGCAGATTCGACGGCGTACCGTCGCGAGGTCACCTCGATCGGATCAGTGTTGGCAATGGATGCAAAAAAAACTTGAGCGTTGCCCGATGCGCCGCTGGCGAACAGGCACACCGCAGGCGACGCAGGGCTCGCCGGTGCGGCCGTAAACCCGCAGCGATTGGGCGAAATAGCCGGGGTTGCCGTCCTCCTGCACGAAGTCGCGCAGCGTGGTACCGCCTTGTGTGATGGAGGCTTGGAGCACGCCGCGGATCACCTCGGCCAAACGGCGGTAGCGCTCCAGACCGATTCGATGGCAGGCGCGAGCGGGATGGATCCCGGCCAGAAAAAGCGACTCGTTCGCATAGATGTTCCCGACCCCCACCACCACCGAGGCATCCATCAGGAAGATCTTCACGGCGACCCGCCGTTCTCGGCTCAGGCGATGGAGATGATCGCCGTCGAACGCCGTCCCCAGCGGCTCGGGGCCGAGGCCGCGCAGCAGCGGATGACGGCTCTCGGCAAGCTCGGGGGTCTCCGGGAGCCACAGAAAAAGACCGAAGCGGCGAGGGTCGTGAAACCGAAGACAACGCCGATCGCCCAGCACCAGATCGAGGTGGTCGTGTTTCTTCGGCGGGCTGTCCGCGGGGACGACCCGCAGGCTGCCGGACATCCCCAGATGGATGAGGAGACTACCCTGCTCCAATCCGATCAAGAGATATTTGCTGCGCCTGGACAAGGACCGCACGCCCTGACCCGCCACCCGCTCGGCGGTCTCGGGCGGGATTGGCTGGCGCAGTCTCGGGTCGCGCACGATCAGACGCTCGATGCGACTGCCCTCCAGATAGGGGCGGATGCCGCGGAGCGTGGTCTCGACCTCCGGAAGCTCGGGCATCAGGGTTGTCCCCTCGGCGGATCGGGCTCCGGGACTGCGAGATCGGCATCCGCAGGATCCGGGGCGAAGGGATCCAGACCGAATCCCTCCGGGAGTTCTCGCCCCTCCTCGACCCCGAATCCCTCCCGCTCGAAATCGTCCCGCGTCAGCACCTCCTCGCGAATCACATCATGCGGACGCAGCCGGACCTCGGGTGGAGAGCCGAGCGGAAGTTCACCGGAGAGGGGGGCGTCCGGATCCATCAGCGCATCCAACGTGCCCGGCGATTCCCGCCACTCGGGTTCCGGGGCAAAGACATCCGACCCCGGACTCAAGGGGGACTCCGGCCAAACGGTGTGGATCGGCGCGGCGTCCGTGTCGCCATCGGGGTCGGCAAAAGGCACCGCAAGCGAGACCGGCGGCGTCGGGTCGATCGCACTCGGGTCCTCGATCAGCTCGGGGGCCTCGCCGAGCACGTAGGTGAGCCTCAGATCCGGGCGTGTCCAACGTCGACCGTCCTCGGAGACCCGGAAGAGCATCCGCGTCCCGTCCATTGCGACCAGCTCGAGCGGCGCGCCGGCGGGCTCGCCGACCAAGGGCTCGATGCGTTCGGCGATCAGGCCCGAGAGCCGGGCCAAGGTGTCGCTACTCAACGGGACGGTGTCGCGCGTCGCGAAGACAGGCACGGGATCGCGCGGGAGCGGCATGCAAGCCACATAGTCGATCGGCGGCGCGATCAACAGATGCTGGAAACGGTCCGGGATGAGGTGGACCAGGTTGTCGCTCGCGACATAACGCCATTGCGCGATCGGGTCCAGACCGCCCATCGCGATGTCGGTCGTATCCAGGCGCAGACGCAGCTTGACCGGGTCCAGACCCAGCGTGTCGAGCGCGGCGGCCTGCGCCGGCACGCTGCGCAGGAGCGGCGCATCGCGGATCGCCAGCAGAGCGGCGACGCGTCCCGGGTCCGCATCGACGTCCCAAGGAGAGCGCATCCGCCAGCCGGAGGCGAGACGCTCGAGCGCGATGGTCGGCTCGCCCTCGCGGGCGATCTCGATCAGGTGGGGCTCGGGTGCGCCGGAGCCGCCCAATGTCGGCGGGGCTCGCGTGACGGCAAGCTCGTGACGAATGGCCCAGACGAGTGCCGAGAGGACGAGGATCAAGACCAGATTCAGGATCCAGCGCGACCTCATGTCCCCCTCCAGCGCAGCCAGCGGATACCGAGCCCGATCAAGAGGAAGAGCCCGGGAAAGATGACCAAAGATCCGAGCCCGATGCGCAGCCGTTGCTGCTCGTCGAGGATGAGCGCAGCGGGCTCGCGCGGGTCGGGCGGGAGCACCGTGAGGTCGCCGGGATCGCTCAGCCAGGCCAGCAGGGCGAGCGCGAGCGCCCGGTTTCCGTAGGCGCCGATCTGGGCGTTGCTCGCGAAGTCGCCGTCGCCGACCACCAGGACGCGCTGCTCGCGGCCATCCTCCGGCACCGGGCGACTCATGGCCAAGACGACCGGGAGCGGACCGGCCTGCTCGCCGATGACCTCGTCGCGGTCGATCGGGCCGTCCAGCCGACCGACCTCGTTCCAGCTCCGCGCGCCGGTCGCCAGGTAGGTATCCAGAAGCCAACCGGGTGCGAGCTCGGTTCCGAAGGCGATACTGCCGGGCAGCAGGGCCGGGACGTCGAGATCGACCGAAAAGGGGTGATCCGGATACTCGGCGATGACCGCGACGGCCGGGATCGCGACACCCAAGGCGGCGGCGTCCGCATCGACGACCGTGCCGGGCAGGATCCTCAGACCCAGAGTGTCGGCCAGGGGCTCAAGTCCGTTGAGTGCTCCTGGATCCATGAGCCAAAGCAGATTGCCGCCCCGATCCAGATACCGGATCAGGCGCTCGACCACGCCCGGAAAGAGCGGGATACGCGGCGTGGAGAGGACCAGGATCCGGGTGTTGATCGGCACCTCCTCGACCCGGCCGAGATCGAGCGGACGGGCGAGAAATCCGCGCTCGGACAGCTCGCGACCCAGACGCCCGAGGTCCGCACCCGCCTCGCCCTGAATGGCGCGTTCGCCGTGACCCTCGATCACGGCGACCCAGGGGACACGGCTGGCGCCGAGCCGTGCGATGGCGGCGCTGATCGCCCGCTCGCTGACCTCCGCGAGGGTCTCGCGCCGTCCGCGATAGTCGAGCAGGATCTGGCCGATCAGCGTGACATCGGCATCGCGGGTGCGCTCCGGGAAGAGCTGCGGGTCCACGACCTCGATCAGCATGCCGGGCTGCGCCTGTCGATAGCGCATGAGCAGCCGCTCGATCCCCTTGCCGAGCGGACTCGCGGGATCGGCAAAGACGGTGGCGCGCAGCGGTCCGTCGAGTCGACCGAGGATGGCCAGACTCTCGGGCGCCAGGCTGTTGGTGCCGACGGCGGTCCAATCCCAATAGCGGTCATGGCGGGCAACCAACCAGCCGCCCGCGATCAGGACGGCCAGCAGAAGCACGAGGAACAGGACATCCGCGAGCGGTCGCTCGAGCCGACGGAGCTGCGCCGTCGCGAAAGGCAGGATGCGTCTCACTGCAGAACCCGGTTCGCGAGCCGACGGTGGGTCAGGGCCAGAAAGAGACCGGAAAACCCGAGCAGATACGCCAGATCGCTCAAACGCACCGCCCCGAGCAGAAACCACAAGAGATGCTCGTTCCAAGAAAGCCAGCCGAAGAGCGAGAGATCACGCGCGCCCAACGTCTCGACCCGACCGATGACGGAGAGGACCAGCAGGATCGCGAAGGCGGCAATCACGGATGCACCCGTCTGAGCGCTCAGGCTGGAGGCATAGAGCCCCACCGCGCAAAACATCAGGCCGACCAGCCAGAGCCCGAGTGTTGCGGCGGCGATCTGCCCCGCGTCGAGCTGGGCGCTGCCGGCCAGCAGCGCGATGTTGAGGACCGGCAGCACACACAGCGGCGTCATCAGGAGCGTCAACGCGAGAAACTTCCCCGCCACCAGCTCGGCGATACGCACCGGCGCGGCGGCCACCAGCTCGAAGCTGCCGTCGCGAAACTCCCCGCTCAGCATCCGCATCGCCATCAGCGGCGCCGCGAGCATGAGGATCACCGCAGCGAATCCGAACAGGTTCAGGGCCAGCTCCACCGTCAGACTCGCGACCCGCTCGTCGGCCCCCAGACCCGTGAAGTCGTCGACCACCTTCAGAAAGATCCAGGCGAGCACGACCTGACTGCCGCCGAGCAGGATCCAGGGCAAAGGCGAGACCAGCGCACTGCGCAGCTCGCGACCCGCGATCACCCCGATCATGCCGTCCCTCCCGCGCCGATCAGATCGAAGAAGACGCGTTCCAGGTCCGGTCGCTCCGGACCCAGCTCGCAGAGATCCAAGCCGGCGGTCAGGATCTGGCGGGCCAGATCGGCAGACTCGGCCCCCTCGGTCAGGATCACCCGAAATCGCTCCGAATCCTGTGCGATTGCAGCCTCGACACAGGGCAGGCGCTCGAGTCGCGCGGCCTGCGCAGACCTACCGGAGTCGCCCCGCGGGCGCAGACGCACCCGCCAGAGCACGGTCGGACCGAGCGCGCCGAACCGCTCGCTGCGCAGCATCCGGCCCTGATAGAGCACCAGGACACGATCGCAGACCGCTTGGACCTCCGAGAGGATATGGCTCGACAGGATGATGCCGCAGTCGCGCGACAGGTCTCGGATCAGACCGCGGACCTCGCGGATCTGCACGGGATCGAGTCCCTCGGTCGGCTCGTCGAGGATCAGGAGCTTCGGTCGATGCAGGATCGCTTGGGCGATCCCGAGCCGCTGGCGAAAACCCTTGGACAGCTTGGCAATGAGCGTCCGCCCGACAGCATCGAGCCCGCAGCGCTGCTTCGCCCCATCCACGGCATCGGCGACATCGGCGCGCGGGACGCGATGCAACCGGGCGCAGTGGCGCAGATACTCGTCGACACGCAGCTCGGGATAGAGCGGCGGGCGCTCCGGCAGATAGCCCAGATGCCGCTTGGCCGCGACCGGGTGCCGCGCAAGATCGATATCCAGGATCTGGACCCGCCCACCGCTGGGCGCAAGTGTCCCGCTCAGCAGGCGCAGACAGGTTGTCTTGCCCGCCCCGTTCGGCCCGAGCAGGCCCAGCACCTCGCCCTGCCGCAGCTCGAGATCGAGGCCGCACAAGGCCCGACGGGCTCCGAAGCGGCGGCTGAGATCGGTGACGCGGGCGAGTGTGTCCATGACGAGGGAACGATACCCTGTGCGTGCGGCATTGCCAAACCGCCCCCTATCGGACGGTGGACGGATCGACGATCACCTTGAATAATGTCGGGGACTCGCCCCGACCCCCGCCTCGAGCGGGGCCCACCTTAAACCGCGTCCAGAGCGAGATGCTAGATTTTCGAGTGGGCTCGACGTTTGGTGCCTCCACGGCCCTTAGGGGGACGCGGTTTAAAATGATCTTTTTCTTAAAATCTTAAACCGCGCCGGCTCCAGCGGTCGTCACGTCTGCCGGGGCCGATCTCATCCAAAAAACATCCCATACCGCGCTGAGCGCGGTTTAGCAGACCCCCGGAGCAGAGAATAAAACATGTGGCTGAACCTGGTTTTCCTGTTGTTGCTCGCCCTGATCATCATGCCCACGGCCGTTCTGCTCCTGGGGATTTCGCGCTGGCAGTCCGGCACGACACGCCTGCAATCGCGCCTCGAGGCCGGGCGCGGCAGGATCATTCCCAACACCTATGAGTCGAGCGAGCTGGAAGGGCTGCCCGCGCCCGTGCAACGCTACTTCCTCGCGAGCTTGACGGACGGCCAACCCATCATTTCCGCTGCCGAGCTGGGGCTCGAAGGCGAGATCGACCTCGGCCGCGGTCAGGGCAAGTGGTCCTCCGCCAGAGCGACCCAATCGGTGGTCATGCAACGTCCGGGATTCCATTGGGACGCCCGGGTACGCATCGCTCCGGCGACGAAGATCTTCGTGCTCGATGCCTATATCGCCGGCACGGGCGTCTTGAAGGCCGCGCTCTTCGGTCTCTTCCCGATCGTGAAGATCCCGAGCAGCCCTGAACTCACACATGCCGAGCTGATGCGTTTCCTCGCCGAGGCACCCCTGTACCCGACCAAGCTCTTGCCGAGCCAAGGTGTCGTTTGGGAGCCGATCGACGATCGCTCCGCCCGCGCCACGCTCGCCGACGGCGATCTGAGCGTGTCGCTCGTCTTCGATTTCGACGAGGCCGGCTTGATCTGCGGCGTGCGCGCAAGCGGGCGTTACCGTGCGTTGGACGGGAAGATGGTCCAAACGCCCTGGGAGGCCAGCTTCTCGGATTACAAGAACCGCAGCGAGATGCAGATCCCGGTGCGGGCCGAGGTCGCCTGGATCCTGCCGGAGGGGCGCACGCCTTACTGGCGGGGTCGGGTGACCGAGGTGATGTACAAGTTCTCGGCCTAAACCGCGTCGCTTGAGCAACAGACTGCGTCGGCGGGAAACGGGGCCGCTCGCGCGACAATTACCCTTTTCGTTGACGCGGTTTAGAAGATTAAAAGCAAAAGAATCAATTGGTTGGGTTTTATATTCGCGGCGGCGCCAGGGGGGCATGGCCGCTGCGTCGGCGAATCCAATTGATTCCGCTGAGGATGCGCCGGTTGCTTGCGAGTCGGCGCTCGAGCGCGTACTTCCCGGGGAAATCGCTCAGCACCAAGCCCATGATGATGGTGAGGATGCCCTGCCCGGGGAGCACCAGCATCAGGATGCCCGCCAGGACCAAGACCCAGCCGACCAGGTTCTTGAGCAACCACAGGCCGAGATAGACGAGCGGATGGAGGCTTTTTAGCCGCGCGGAATGCCGGTGCGGGTCCGCGAAATAATCCTCCGGGATCCGCGCCAAGAGGAACGGCAAGGCGATCAAAGATCCCACGAACATCAGGACCGAAAGTCCGGCCAAGGACAGCAACAGGCCCTGATGGGCCTCGACCCAACTCATATTGATCGTCACCCTCGCCTCCTCACCCTCGGCGGGCTCTTCTTCGTGCACGGCACCCGAGCGCCATCTGCGGCAGGCTCGGGAGGCAAAACGAGACCCGTGTTACAAACCTTGCCCTCCACCGTCGCGTCGATCCACTCGGCGCCGTCTATGTTGGAGAGGCGACACGGGGACACTTTGACGGTCGGGGAGCAGGCTCGCGCCTCGTTGCGAAGACACCACATCAACGCGAAAAAATCAAACTCACGCGTGTCTCGGAGTGTCCGGAGGGTCGGAACGCGCGTCTCGAACGGCCGCGGATCAGCAGATCCGCGGCAGCTGCTCTCCTGCGAGCCAATCGACGATCCGGCTTCCGCCGAAACCGGTCTCCATCTGCACGAAACGATGCGGGTCCTCGACGACCTCGCCGATGATGGCGGATTCCGCCCCAAGCGGATGGGCACGCATGGCTGCGAGAAGACGCTCGGCCTGATCGGGCGGGCAGATGGCGATCAGCTTACCTTCGTTGGCGACATAGAGCGGGTCGAGCCCGAGCAGCTCGCAGGCGGCGGCTACTTCGGAGCGAACCGGGATGGCATCCTCGCGGATCTGCATGCCGACGCCGGACTGATGGGCCAACTCGTTGAGCGTCGTTGCCAAGCCGCCGCGGGTGGGGTCGCGCAGACAGTGGATGTCCGGAACAGCCGCGATCATGGCGGCGACCAACTCATGCAGCGCGGCGCTGTCAGAGCGGATCTCGGTCTCGAAGCCGAGGTTCTCGCGCTTGGAGAGGATGGCGACACCGTGGTCACCCATGCTCCCGCTGACCAGGATCACATCGCCCGGCTCGGCACGATCGCCCGAGATCAGGATGCCCTCCGGAACCACGCCGATCCCGGTGGTGGTGATGAAGACCCCGTCGCCCTTGCCGCGCTCCACGACCTTTGTATCACCCGTCACCACCGGCACGCCCGCGGCATTCGCGGCTTGCGCCATGCTCTCGACGATACGGGCCAAATCGCCGAGCGGGAAGCCCTCCTCGAGGATAAAGCCGGCAGCCAGATAGAGCGGCCGAGCACCGGACATGGCCACATCGTTGATGGTGCCGTGCACGGCGAGCGAGCCGATGTCGCCGCCCGGAAAAAAGAGCGGCGAGATCACATGACCGTCGGTGCTCATCACCAGACGACCGGGCGGCGGCGTGAAGAGCGCCTGATCGTTGCCCAGCGTCAGCAGCTCGTGGTCCAGATACCGCTGAAAGAGCTCGCCGATGAGCTGTGCCATGGCGCGCCCGCCGGAGCCATGACTCATGTCCACGGCGCCCTTCTTGAGATCGAGCCGCACGGGAAAGCGCCGATCGGATGTCATTCTGAGACCTCGTTGTGAGACGACTAGGTCGGCCGGGGGATGCCTCCTGCCTCCTGCCTCCTGCCTCCTGCCTCCTGCCTCCTGCCGCCAGCTATCAGCTATCAGCTATCAGCTATCAGCCGCCAGTCTTGTGCTTTGAGACGATCAAGTCGTTGCATCCTCGGCGACACTCAGTCGAGCATCAAAGCCGGAGGCTGGGTGCTGGTGGCTCTGAACCGCCCGTAACTCCAATAGGCCGCACAGGCGCCTTCGGAGGACACCATACAGGATCCCATGGGGTTGTCGGGTGTGCAGGGGTTGCCGAAGAGCTTGCACTCGGTCGGTGTCTTCACGCCACGCAGGATGGCCGGGCACTCGCAGCCTTTGATCTCTTTGGCCGGGGCGATCTCGACCGGAAAGCGCTGCTCGGCATCCAGGTCCGCGTAGGCGTCGGCCAGCGCCAGGGCGCTGTTGGGCAGGAAGCCGAGCCCGCGCCATTCGAACTCGGGGCGGATCCGAAAGACCTCCTCGATCAGGTCCTGCGCCTTGCGGTTGCCCTCTTCGCTCACCGCGCGGGTGTACTGGTTCTCGACCTCGCAGCGGCCCTCGTTGAGCTGCCTGACCAGCATCAAGGCAGACTGCATCACATCGAGGGGCTCGAAACCGGCGATCACGACAGGCACGCCGAACTGCTCGGCCACGAAGCGATAGGGCCGGCTGCCGATGAGCGTGCTCACATGGGAGGGGCCGAGGATGCCGTCGAGCTGCACCCCGTCGGGTCCGGCGGTGCTCAGGATCGTCTGCAGTGCCGACGGGGTCAGTACATGATTGCAGAAGACCGAGAAATTGGTCAGCCCCTCGGCACGCGCCGTCTTCACGGCCACCGCGGTCGGCGGCGTGGTGGTCTCGAAGCCGATGGCAAAGAAGACGACCTGACGATCGGGGTTGTCGCGCGCGATCCGCAGGACGTCTTGGGTCGAGTAGATCATGCGGATATCCGCGCCATCGGCCTTGGCCTTGAGCAGACTCTTGCGCTCGCTGGCCGGTACGCGCATCAGGTCGCCGTAGGTGCAGAGCGTGACAGCATGCTGTGTGGCGAGCGCGATCGCATGGTCGATCCGGGCCATCGGCAGCACACAGACCGGACAGCCGGGGCCGTGGATAAACCGCAGGTTCGGCGGCATCAGATGCTGCACGCCGTAGCGGAAGATGGCATGGGTATGACCGCCGCAGAACTCCATCAAGCGATAGTCGCGCCCGGGATGTGCCTCGGCAGCGATCGTCTCGGCGAGCCGGCGGGCGAGCCCCTTGTCGCGGAACTCGTCGATGTATTTCACCGCTGGTCCCCGGTCCCCGCGGTGGCCGATGTCGGCTCGGACTCGGGCTCGAGTTCCAGCTCCTCCTCGAGCAGCCCCATCTCCGCGATCAGCTCGAGCGTTCGCTGCGCCTCCTCTTCACTGATCTTATTCAGGGCGTAACCCACATGGACGAGGACATAATCGCCGACGGCCGCGTCCTCGATCAGGGCCAACGAGATCTCTTTGCAGACGGGTCCGAGCGCAACCTTCGCGGTATCGGCGGCGACATCGATGGAGGTAATGCGCGCAGGAATGGCAAGACACATAAACAAAAGACCTCGCAGGATAAAACGCGTCCAGGGTGATCAATGAAGCGTATAGATCGGGACGAACCTCCTCGCCAACCGGAACCTTGGCGAGACGCGTTTTAAATTCTAAACCGCGTCTCAACGGAATGGAGGACATCTCCGAGGCCAAAGGCAAAATGAAAACAACGATGTCTGCCTGGACGCGCTTTATATCAATAAATTAAAAATCTTAAAACGCGCCATCCACGAGGGTATCAGACTCGCAGCCACCCTGCGCCGAACGACGACATCACATGTCGCTCGGGGCGCGTTTTAACAGGTGAGCTTGAAGGCGACACAGGGATCGATCGCCGTGATCAAGAGTTCGGCTTGTCGACGCAACTGCTCCTCGGGGCCGGGCGGCAGACTCTCCAGCGCTCGGGCAACGACGCCGCGCGGGTGAAAATTCCACTCGGTCGGCGCAAGGATTCGATACTCGCGGACCCGGCCGTCCTCGACGTGGACGAAATGAGCCAGAAGCCCGCGTGCCGCGAAGACGCGCCCGAGTCCGATCCCGTTGCCTTCCGCGCTCGGAGCTGCCGGGACGGCACGCCCCGAGACGTTGCCGCCGAGGAGGCGCAAGCCGGTTGCGACCTCCGTGAGTTGAGCGGCAAGACGGACCAAGAGGCCCGTCCCGTAAACCTCGATCAGCGGCAGCGGGTTCACACGCGTGAAGGGGCTGGTCTCGCGCGGTTGGCCCTGCCAGGTCGGACGGGCGACGAAATCGGCCCAATCCGGTGCGCTCATCCGTGCGATCAGATCCTCGGCGGAGAGTCGCGGCAACGCAGTAATCGGGGTCTGTCCGAGCGATGCCTCGCCCGATTCCAGCAGTGAGCGCAACAGGCGAGCCGCGACCGTCTCCGTCGCGCGACACCAGCGCGCGAAGCCCGACGGGTCGCCGATCAGGCTCAACCAATGCTCGGGCGAGACCCCGAGGACCTTGTGCGTCAGCAGGTCGGTCAGATCGGTGAGCAGGACATCGAGGCCGGGGGCGGGGGCGGGAGCGGGGGCTTGACCCGCCGCCGCACTCGCTCCGGCGCGGAACAGATCGCCGGCGGGGTCGATCCGCGCCAGGATGCGGTTCGATAGTGCAAGGACCGCAGCCATGTCGTCACGACTGGGCGACTCGCCCAAGATCGGGGGCCAATCAAGCAGGATTCGCCACAGGTGCTCGCGGATCGTCTCCGCGGCGATCGCCGCCTCGCGCCGTCCGCGGAGGATCGGGCTCGCAACCCACCCGGAGGCGTGCTCGAATGCCGCCGCACAGGCGCCGGCTTGAGCGCGTGCGCAGATCGAGAAGAGCAGCGGCAGGCGCGCCGTCGTCTCTTCGGGCGAGCGCCCGATGAAGGCCGACGCGGCAGCGACCGGGCGTGTCGAGCCGATCGTGCAGACGAGACCACCCGAAGACGGCGTCAATTGGATGTCGAGACTTCCACCCGGATCGGACATGCGGCTTGCGGACCTCCGGATTGGCGATGCAATGCTTGCAGTGTAGCCGATCGGGCTGCAGGATAGCTCAAACCGCGTCCGTGGTCCGGGTGGGACAGGAGATTGAGAGACAACGCACGGTGCAACCCGAATGACTTGGAGCTGACGCGGTTTAAGGATCTGAAAAGCGCTGGGGTTGATGCCTTCGTCCCCTACACCGCAAGTCTCTGACAAACCATCGCAGAATTTCTCGTTCCCGGCGCAGTATCGCCGATCGCCCAACCACATCACCTCCCGGCAGGACAATCCCACGTGCTGACGCCCGAACAACTCGCTGCCCTTCGCCGAGACATCGTCTTCAATGCCGAGCTCGGCGGACGCGACCTGACGCTGCACAGCACCTGGGGTCTGTTCTCGCCGCGCGAGATCGACGAGGGCACCCGTCTACTGCTGTCGCATCTTCAGGTCCGACCGGACGACGACTGCTTCGATCTCGGCTGCGGATATGGTGCGATCGGCTTGGCAATGGCAACGCTTGCCCCGCAGGGCCAAACGCTGATGGTCGATAAGGATTTCGTGGCGGTGGATTACGCCGCGCGCAACCTCAAGCTCAACCGGCTGGAGAACGCACGCGCGCAGCTCAGCAACGGGTTCGATCAGGTCGACCCCGAGTTGCGGTTCGACCTGATCGCGAGCAATATCCCGGCGAAGGTCGGCAAGGAGCTGCTTGCGCTCTTGCTGCACGACGCGCACGCCCGCCTGCGCCCGGGCGGGCGGCTCTATCTTGTGACCATCAACGGGTTGCGCCAGTACATGAAACGCAACCTGACCGAGGTCTTCGGCAATTACGACAAGCTCAAGCAGGGGGCGCATTACACGGTGGCGCTCGCCGAGCGGGCTAGAGTGGTTAGTGGTTAGTGGTTACGTCGCGCGGCGGGGCCGGGTCGGACGTTTGAGGAGGGCCGCCGCGACGACGACGGCCGTCGATCCGGATCACTGCTCCTCGATCAGGTCCAGCAACCGGGTCGCCTCCTGACCGACACCCGTGTCGGCACCCAGGTCGCGGGCGCGCTCGAGCGCCGTGCGGGCCTCGGCTGCATCGCCGGCCTGCAGGCTCACGAAGCCAAGGGTCAGCCAGATCCGCTGGTGCGCCACGTCTTTGGCTGCACCGGCGCGCAGTTGTGTGCGTGCGCCGTCGGAGTCGCCCATGTAGTGCAGTGCCAAACCGAGATCGTTGTGAGCCTCGACATCGTCCGGCCTGAGCTCGAGGAGACGACGATAGACGGGCACGGCCTCGCTGTAGCGGCGCTCTACGAAGAGCGCGTCGGCCTGTTGCGCCAAGAGATCGGGGTTGGTCTCGGTGATGGTCTTCGGGATCACGGTCGGCGCCGGGCGCGGAGCGGTCTGAGGCGGCATCCCGTGGGGAACGGACGGCGCGGCGGCGACGGCAGGACGCGCGGCGTGGCGGATGTAGTAGTCGCGCGTGACCGCAAAAACCGTGAAGCCGTAGAAAAACATCAACACGGCGAAGAGCAGCCACTGCAGCGGCGAGAGTCTGGGCATGGGATTGAGGGCGCATTGAGGAGGAAGGGGTCGCGCGATCCTAGGAAGACGGGCGATGCCTGTCAAACCGGGCCAACCGGCGCACTCCGAAGCGGCGGGGTGACGACCGGCAGATCGCCGAGCAAGCCGACGGCCGTCCTCGTGCGCAGACGCGACCTTGTCTGTGCTAAACCGCGTCGCCGCTAAGGGCCGTAGATGCACCAAACGTCGAGCTCACGCGAAAGTGAGCATCTCGCTCTGGACGCGGTTTAGAGGCGAGGAGCGTCGGTCCGCTCGGAGGGTTCGGTGGTCGGGCCGCGCACAAAAAAAGGTCGCGACGGCAGGGTGTGTAGCTGCCGTGGCGACCTAACTACTGGCTTGCTGCTCGTTTGCGGTTCCGACTCAGGACCGACGGTCGGATCCATCGGTCTGCCCGGCACCGGATATCGGTGAACGACGAGGCGCGTCGGCATCGTCGCGGTTGATGAGTGCAATCAGAAAGCCGGCGCAAAGGACGGCGGCGATCAAACCCGTGATCGTGAGTGCATCGAAGCTCATGCGTGCTCTCCTGTCTCCATCGGACAACTGCTCCAAAGATCCGCAGACCCGGAGATCCCATCGGTCTCGATCTCGAGCCTCCGAGTACGCTGCCATCTTGCACGCGTGTGATCGCCAGAGTATTTCTACTTAGCCCAATCTTGTAACAAGTTGTTACGGTCCGTTGACTCCGGCTGAACGAGAGCCTGCCGAGATGCCCGATACACCGATCCAAATCCTGGTTGTCGACGACGATTCGGCCCTGCGCGCCCTGCTCGGAGACTATCTCGCCGGGGAGGGCTTCAGCGTGGCCGGAGCCGAGGACGGCGTGGCGATGGACGCCTGGCTGGCGGAGCATGAGACGGACCTGGTGATCCTCGACCTGATGCTCCCGGGCGACGACGGACTGACCCTGGCACGCCGACTGCGCGCCCGCGCCGATACCCCGATCATCATGTTGTCGGCCCGCGGCGACGACATCGATCGGATCGTCGGCCTGGAGGTCGGCGCCGACGACTACATGCCCAAGCCCTTCAATCCGCGGGAGCTTTTGGCGCGAATCCGTGCGGTATTGCGCCGCCGCACCCCGAGCGCGCCAGCCGAGCCCCGCGAGGACGAGGGGGTTATCCGCTTCGGACCCTATCGGTTCGACTTCGGCCAACGCGAGCTGCGCCGCGGCGATCAAGCCGTCGTGCTCACCTCCGGCGAGTTTGCGCTGCTGCGGATCCTTGCCGAGCATCCGGACCGCGTCCTGGATCGCGACCTGCTGCTCGATCTGCTCAAGGGCTACGAGCGCTCGCCCTTCGATCGCAGCATCGATGTGCAGATCGCGCGTTTACGCGCAAAGATCGAGCCGGATACGAAGCGCCCGCGCTACATCCGCACCATCTGGGGCAAGGGTTACATGTTCACGCCGGCCGGCGACGCATGACGCTTTTTGCCAAGTTGATCCCGGCAAGCCTGTTCGGGCGCGCGCTGCTGACCTTGGTCTTCACGTTCGGATTGTTCGGACTCATCACCTTCTGGGTCATCGTCTCGTACGCGCTGACGCCGGTCGCGCAGCGCTCCGCCTCGGACCTGGCGAGCATCATGGTGCTCTCGGCTCGGACGTTGCGTCAGCTGCCCGCCGAGATGCGCGACGACTATCGCTCGCGGCTGGCGCGGGAGTACCAGATCCGACTGGCCGAGGAGCGTCCGCTCACGGATGTGAACCAGTTCTTCTTCCCGTATATCGGCCAGCTCAAACGCGCCCTGGAAGACCGGCTCGGCGGCGAGGTGGAAATCGTGACCAGTGTCGCCAACAACGAGCGGTGGTTCTGGGTCGCACTGGATGCGAGCGGAGAAACGCTCTGGGCAGGGTTCCCCCGCAGCCGGGTCGAGACGCGCCCGATCGAGGGCCTTTCCGTCATCATCGGTGTCGCGGTGCTCTTGATCGTCGGGAGTGCGCTGATCCTGGCGGGCCGCGTCACCCAGCCGCTCAACCGCCTCTCCAAGGCCGCCGAGCAGGTCGCGCTCGGCTACTCGCCGGCTGTCTTGTCGGAAAGCGGCCCCAAAGAGCTCGCAAACCTCGCGCGTCAGTTCAATACCACCAGTCGACGTATCCGCGAGCTGATCGCCAATCGCACCCTGCTGCTGGCCGGGATCTCGCACGATCTACGCACGCCGCTGACGCGCCTGCGTCTCGCCGTGGAGATGCTGCCGCGCGGCACCGCACCGGCGCTCGTCGCCCGGATGGAGCGCGACATCGAGGAGATGAACGCACTCATCACCCAGGCGATCGATTTCGGAAAGAGCCTCGAAACAGGCAATCGCGAGGACGTCGATCTTGCCGCCTTGATCGACGACCTGGCCGCCGGTCGACCGCGGGTGATCTGGCAACGCGGTCGATCGTGCCGTTATCGCGCCGACGCGTTGGCGTTGCGCCGCATCCTGAGCAATCTGCTCGAAAACGCCCTGCGCTACAGTCAAGATCTGGTCGAGATCCATCTCGACTGCAAGACAGCAACACCCGTGATCTTCGTGCTCGATCGCGGGCCGGGGATCCCGGAAGCCGAACGCGAGGCCGTCTTTCGTCCCTATTACCGACTGGAAACCTCGCGCAGCCGACTGACCGGCGGCACGGGCTTGGGTCTTGCCGTGGCTTATCAGCTCGCCTTGTCCAACCAGATGGAGCTTCATCTGGACACGCGTCGCGGCGGCGGCACCGTCGCGAGCGTTCGCTTGCCACCGCTCGAGCCCGAGCCTGCCCTTGCGCTTCGCAACGGCAAGGCGGTTGACGTGCCGTGCGAGGGTGCCTAAATTCCGCCCTGACATCCATCAATCCGCTCGACCACCCGGAGCCCTTCGCGATGCTGCAACCTGGCGATCACGCGCCCGTCTTCACACTCCCCAACGCGGACATGGGGCGGGTGAGCCTCGATCGGCTCCTCGGGCAACGCAACCTGGTGATCTACTTCTACCCGAAGGACGACACGCCGGGCTGCACGATGGAGGCGCTCGACTTCACCGATCTGCAAGCCGACTTCGACGCCGCCGAGACCGATGTCGTGGGCATCAGCCGCGATACCTGCACCAGTCACGGTGCCTTCCGCGACAAATACGGCTTGACCGTCCAACTGCTCGCCGATACCGAGGGCGAGGCGTGCGAGGCTTACGGCGTGTGGCGCGAGAAGGAGGCGCACGGCGAGAAGCGCATGGGGATCGTTCGTTCGACCTTCGTCGTCGACAAGAGCGGCGTGATCCGACACGCGCTCTACGACGTCAAACCCAAGGGTCATGCCGCCCAGATCCTGGAACTGGTCCAGGCGCTCTGACCCGCAATCCGAAGCGGCCCTCGAGATGCTCTCGCCGCCAACCGAGGAGAGAAGCCCGATCTCCTCGGTCGAGTCGGGATTCGCGTCGGGTTCGGGTTCGGGTTCTCCGGCGCTCGACTCCGAGCCACGCTCGGAGACCTCGCGAAGCGTGAAGCTGCGCGCCTACATCCTGATCTTTCTCCTGATTTTCGGCCTGACCCCGCTGGTGTTGGCGGTGCTGATCAACCTCCCGCTGGTGCTGGATCGCACCGCGATGTTCTACCAGCGCGCCTATCTGCAGAATCTACGCGCGGACTTTCGTGATCTCGACCAACATCTAGCCAGTCGGCACGAGATGATCAGGCTGCTCTCGAAGCTCCCCGAACCCGGCCTGATTCTAGGCGAGCAGGGTGATGCGGATCAGATCGATGTCGCACGCGCACGCTACACCGCGTGGATCAATCAAATCCTCGCCGATCAACGCGACATCATCCAGATCCTCTTCGTCGGCGACGACGGTCAGGAGCGTTTCTGGCTGGCTCGCGATGCGCGCACGCAGGAATGGCGACCGACCGCCGCGCCCCCGCAGGTCCCGAATCGCGAGTTCCTGACCGCGGGGCTCGATCTGCAATCCGGCGCGGTGATGGTGAGTCGAATCCGTATCGACCCCTTTGCGGGTGTCGATGACGCGCGCCAGCTCATGACGCTGAGTCTCGTGAGCCGAATCGGCGGGGAGAAGCCTGAAGACCCGCGAGGAGTGGTCGTGATGACCATCGATGTCGGCGGACTCGCCCAGTTCTATCGGGACACGCTTTGGGTGAATCACGACGGCAGCTATCTGCGTCCCGGTCAGCCAGCAAGCGGCCAGCCGGAAGCCTTCGACGCCTTCCCCGGCTTGGCCGAGATCTTTGCCGGCGGCACCCTTGCCGTCTGGAAGGGCCGACAAGGACGCCAACTGCTCTGGGTGCCGATGTTTCTAACCGAGGACGGGGTCCCGCTCTGGGTCGGCCGCGCGGTGGACCCTTCGCCGATCGAGGAGTTTCGCGACGCCTTGATCGTGCGCGTCCTCTCGATCATCTTCCTCCTGGTCTTGGTGGTGATGGTGCTGGCGCGGTGGATCGCGGCCCGTGCCGAGCATTTCGGCCAGGAACTCCGGGGCGGAATCGGACAGGTGCTGCGCGACGGTCGGCCGCTGCGCTTTAGTTGGCGCGGTCCGCGGGAGATCCGCGAGCTCGGCGAGCAGCTCACCGTACTGGCGCAGACCCACGCCGAGCACCTGCAGGCGGCGCAAGCCCATACCCGCGAGCTGGAGCGATCCAATCGGTACAAGTCCGAGTTCCTGGCCAATGTCAGCCACGAGCTGCGCACGCCGCTGAACTCGATCCTCCTGCTCTCGAAGATGTTGGCCGCCGAGACCAGCGGACTCAATCCGGGGCAGCGACGCCAAGCGCAGGTGATCCACGAAGCCGGGCGCGATCTGCGGACCATGATCGACAACATCCTGGACATCTCGCGGATCGAGGCCGGGCACGTTGCCGTGACCTCCGACTGGGTCGAGCTGCGTCCGATGCTCGAGGAGCTGATCGAGCTGGTTGAACCGATGGTGGCGGAGAAACCGGTGGTGCTCGACCTCGAGATCGACCCGCGCGCCGCGACGCGGGTCTACACGGACCGCGACAAACTGCGCCAGATCCTCAAGAACTTTCTCTCGAATGCCGTGAAGTTCACCGAGCAGGGTCGCATCACCCTGGCGGTCAACGCGGGAGGAGACCCCCAAAAAGAGGTCGCGCTCAGCGTCGCCGACAGCGGAATCGGGATCCCCCACGACAAACAGGAGATCATCTTCGAGGCATTCCAGCAGGCCGACGGATCGACGCGCCGCCGCTACGGCGGCACGGGGTTGGGACTCTCGATCAGCCGCGAACTTGCGTTGTTGCTCGGCGGACGGATCCAGGTCGAGAGCTCACCCGGAGCCGGCGCCTGCTTCACCCTCTACATGCCCGTCGCCGCGGTGGCCGTCGAGCCGGAAGGGGTCTCGGCGGCCGCTCCCGCGAGCGCACACGCCACGCCCCTTCCGGTGGAGGACTCTCCCGAGGACTCTCCCGCTGCGCTGCGTCCGACCTCGGCCCGAGGTAACGGCTCAGGTTCGAGCGGCGGCTGGGTACTGATCGTCGAGCGCGACGTCAAAACCCTCGTTCAGCTCGCCTCCGAGCTGTCGCGGCGCGACCTGCGCGTTCAAACCGCGGCCGATCTGGACGAGGCACTCGAAACCCTGCAGGACGAGGGCGAAGGCTGCGAGCTGGTGCTGCTGGCCGCCGGGGTGTCCGACGAAATGACCTGTGCTACGATTCGAACACTGTTGAGCCGAAATACGGGGCCTCACCCGGCCGTTGCCGTGCTCGGCGATCGATCGGCCAAGACCCGGGTTGCCGACTGCTTGGGTGCGGGTGCCGTCGAATTTTTATCGAAACCCATCGATCCCGATCAACTCACGGCGCTGCTCGCCGACGTTCTGCCGGACAGATACGTCCCGGAACCATCCGCAGCGATCCGCGAACCGATCGTTTGAGCCGCCGAGTCCAGCTCGCGACGGTTCCGGGCGCACAAGGGCAGACGACATGACCCGCTACGCCGGCTTCAAGCTGCTGATCGTCGACGACCACGCTCACAATCTCTTCACGCTCCGAACCCTGATCGAGAGCGAGATGGATGTCGAGGTTCTCGAGGCCACGTCGGGTCAGGACGCCATCGACCTGACCCACAGGTATCCGGACATCGATCTGATCATCCTCGATGTTCAGATGCCCGAGATGGACGGCTTCGAGACCGCGTCCATGCTCAAATTGCGCAAGCGCACGCGCGATATCCCGATCATCTTCCTGACCGCGGCCTTCAAATCGGAAGAGTTTCAACAACGCGGATTCGCCGTCGGCGCCGTCGACTATCTGCTCAAACCGATCGACGACAACCTTCTGATCAATAAGATCAGCACCTACTTCAGGCTGATCGAAAAGGAGCGCGAGCTCAACCGCACCCTGGAGCACACGGTCGCGGAACGCACGAGAGAGCTCGCCGAAGCACGGCAGTACCTGGAGAACATCATCACGCACATGGGCGAAGCGCTCTTGGTCTTGGATCCGAGCGGCACCATCACGCACACCAATCCGGCGGCGTGGAGGATGCTCGGCTACCGCGGGGAGGATCTGCGCGGCATGCCCATCGGAGACGTCTTCGAAGAGGAAGGCGACGCCGAAGCAGGGGCCTTTATGGGAACCTGGCTGGAAGCGCTGATCCGCACCGGGGCCTTGAGCCGGATCGAGGCCCGATTCATCGCTCGCGACGGGCGGCGGGTCCCGATCCTCTTCTCGCGCACCGCGGTAAAGGATACCGAGGGGCGGATCAGCGATATCATCTGTATCGCCAAGGATATGACCGGCTACGTGCGGGTCGGAGAGAACGGGAACGCGAGAGCCCTGCCGACAGGGGGATAAGCAACGAGACGATAAGATTGAAGCCCCTAGGGAGGAGCAAGAATGAGTGAACCGATGGTCCCCGAGACCCCCGAAGACGATGAAAACACGACCCTGACCGCCAACGCCCTGAAAGCCATGGCCCACCCGCTGCGCTGGAAGATCCTCTGCTCGCTCGGCGACAAGGAACTCTCCGTCGGCGAGATCGTCGACCGCACCGGGACCTCGCAAAGCAACATCTCCCAGCACTTGGAACAACTGCGCAACAAGAACATCGTGGTCGCCCGCAAAGAGGCCAATCGCATCTATTACCGCATCCGCAACGATCAGTTGCTCGACCTCATCGGCATCATGCGCGACGTGCTGTGCCCAGCGAACCTGGACGACCGATTCCCCAAATAGGCCGCGCGTCTTTTGTACCGTTCTTATAGAGAACGACCGCCCACCCCACTCAGGACACTGCCCTCATGCTCGACCCCAACACCTGGTTCTCCGAGGTTGCCGCCGCGGACGGTGCCGCCTTCTCGCTTCGTATCTCCTCGAAACTCCACGAGGAGCAGAGTCCCTATCAGCACATCGAGATCTACGAGACCGAGGGCTTCGGCAATCTCATGGTCATCGACGGCTGCACCATGCTCTCGACCCGCGACAATTTTCTCTATCACGAGATGATGTCGCACCCGGCGCTCTTCACACATCCGGATCCCAAGCGGGTTTGCATCATCGGGGGCGGCGACTGCGGCACCTTGCGCGAGGTGTTGAAGCACCCCGGCGTCGAGCAAGCGGTTCAGATCGACATCGACGAGCGGGTGACGCGTCTCGCCGAGATGTTTTTTCCGGAGCTCACGGCCTCCAACGGCGATGCGCGCGCACACCTGTTGTTCGAGGACGGGGTGCGTTGGATCCAGGAAGCGGATGCCGGCAGTCTCGACATCATCATCGTCGACAGTACCGACCCCGTCGGGCCTGCGGTCGGCCTCTTCACCAGCGACTTCTACGCCCACTGCCGACGCGCCTTGGGCCCGGGCGGCATCCTGGTTCAGCAGAGCGAATCCCCCCTGTATCACATGCGCATCCTGACCGAGATGCACACCGCGATGCGCAGCGCCGGCTTCCGCGACACCCGCACCCTCTTTTTCCCCCAAGCGATCTATCCCTCCGGCTGGTGGAGCGCGACGATGGCGGGCACCGACCTGTCGCTCGCAGATTTTCGTGTCGAAGACGCTGCTCGCAAGACCTTCGACACCCTCTACTACAACGCCGAGATCCATCGCGCCGCCCTGGCGCAACCGGAGTTCTTTCGCCGCGCGCTCGCCGAGGTTTAAACGCGTTTCGCTGCGCTCCTACCCATCCGACGACGTCGGGCGGGGGCAAAAAAATGGGGCCCGACGGGCCCCGAAGAATTCACAACAGCGCAAATCAGGCGATTATGAGGCGCCGCGAGCTCCGACAAACTCGGGATAGGCCTCCAGCCCGCACTCCCCGATGTCGACACCCTCGTATTCCTCTTCCTCGCTGACCCGGATGCCCATGATGAGCTTGAGGATCAGCCAGACGACAAAGGAGGTCACGAAGACCCACGCCAGAATGGTACCGAGGCCGATTCCCTGCGCGGCAAAGCTGGCGTCACTGTTCGTGATGGGCACCGCCATCAGGCCCCACATCCCGACCACGCCGTGCACGGAGATAGCACCGACCGGATCATCGACCCGCAGCTTGTCCATGGTCACGATCGCAAACACGACGATCACGCCGCCGATGGCCCCGATCATGGTCGCGAGCAAGGGCGAAGGCGTCAGTGGCTCGGCCGTGATCGCGACCAGCCCGGCGAGAGCACCGTTGAGGGCCATCGTAAGATCGGCCTTGCCGAACAACAGCCGCGCCGTGATCAGACCGAAGATGGTACCGCCGGCTGCGGCCATGTTGGTGTTGACGAAGACCGCCGCCACCGCATTGGCATCCTCGATGTTCGAAATCACCAGCTGCGAGCCGCCGTTGAAGCCGAACCAGCCAAGCCAGAGGATGAAGGTGCCGAGCGTGGCGATCGGCATGTTGGCGCCGGGGATGGCGTTGATGGAGCCGTCTTTGCCGTACTTGCCCTTGCGCGCGCCCAGCAGGAGGACGCCGGCGAGTGCGGCCGAGGCGCCGGCCAGATGCACGACGCCGGAGCCTGCGAAGTCAAGGAAGCCCAGCTCGTCGAGGAACCCGCCGCCCCACTTCCAGTAACCCTGCATCGGGTAGATGAAGCCGGTCATCACGACCGCGAAGAGCAGGAAGGCCCAGAGCTTCATACGCTCGGCCACGGCACCCGAGACGATCGACATGGCGGTCGCCACGAAGACCACTTGGAAGAAGAAGTCGGCCATTGCGGAGTAGTAGGTCTCTCCGTCGCTGCCCATGACCTCGTCGACGCTGTTGTCGCCGCCGAACATGAAGCCCCAATCGATGGCGGGGATAAAACCGTTGCCGTCGGCCGGATACATGATCCCGTATCCCACCAGCATGTACATGATCGAGGCGATCGCGAAGAGTGCGATGTTCTTGGTCAAGATTTCGGCGGTGTTCTTGGCACGGACCATCCCGGCCTCGAGCATCGCGAAGCCGGCGGCCATCCACATGACCAGTGCGCCGGAGATGAGAAAATAAAAGGTATCGAGCGCGTAGCTCAACTCGGTAATTGCTTCCACGTAAGAATCTCCAAGAGGTTCGAGGCGAGGCAGGCGCCGAGGCGAACGCATCCGCCTCGGCTAGCGGCTTAAAGGATGTAACCGCGCTCGCCGTGCTGGGAAAGATCGAGACCTTCGGTTTCCTGCTCCTCGGTGACGCGCAGCCCGATGACCAGGTCGACAAGCTTGAGGATGATGTAGGTCAAGATCACGGTGTAAACCAGGGTGAAGAGAACCCCCTTGATCTGGATCCAGACCTGCCCGAGCATACTGAGGCCCTCCTCCAGACCCGCCCCGCCGAGTGCGGCGGAAACAAAGACGCCGGTCAGGATGGCGCCGACGATCCCCCCGACGGCATGGACGCCGAAGACATCGAGCGAGTCGTCATAGCCCAAGGCCCGTTTAAGCTTGGTTGAAGCCAAGAAACAGATGATGCCCGAGGCGGCACCGATGGCGAGAGCACCGAGCGGGCCGGCCGTTCCGGCCGCAGGCGTGATCGCGACGAGTCCGGCGACGGCGCCGGTCGCGATCCCCAGTACGCTCGGCTTGCCGTGCGCCAACCACTCGGAAAACATCCAGGTCAGAGCCGCAGCCGCCGTGGCGACTTGAGTCACCAGCATGGCCATTCCGGCGCTCTCGTTTGCCGCAAGCGCACTGCCGGCATTAAAGCCGAACCACCCGACCCAAAGCATCGAGGCACCCAACAGGGTGTAGCCCAGGTTATGCGGAGGCATGGCCGTGTTCGGATAGCCCCGACGTTTGCCCAAGACCAGAGCGGTGACGAGACCCGCGATGCCGGCATTGATATGCACCACCGTGCCGCCGGCGAAATCCAAAACGCCCCAGTCCCACATCAGCGCCCCGTCGCCGCCCCAAACCATATGGGCAATCGGCAGATAGACGATGGTGAACCAGATCGCCATAAACCAGAGCAATGCGGAGAACTTCATTCGCTCGGCGAAGGCGCCGACGATCAATGCCGGGGTGATGATGGCGAAGGTCATTTGGAAGGTCGCAAAAACCGTCTCGGGGATCGCTTCCGTGAGACTCTCGCGTGTCACGCCACCGAGCAGCACCTTGTCCAACCCGCCGATGAAGGTATTGATATTGATGGCGCCCTGCTCCATACCCTGCGCCGAGAAAGCCAAGCTATAGCCATAGAGAACCCAGAGGATCGTCATGAGCGCAGCAATGGCGAAACACTGCATCAAGACCGACAGTACGTTCTTCGCGCGGACCATTCCGCCGTAGAAGAGCGCCAAACCCGGGATGGTCATGAATAGAACGAGTGCAGTCGCGGTCAGCATCCAGGCCGTATCGCCGCTGTTCAGAACAGGGACCTCCTCGGCCAATGCCAGTGCAGGCGTCAGCAGCGCGAGAGCCGCCAAGGCCGGCACGGCCAGTCGTCGCGGTTCCAATGTGTACATCGTTGCGATCCTCTCGGCGACGACTAGAGTGCGTCCGATCCGGTCTCGCCGGTACGAATGCGGATGACTTGCTGCAGATCGAAGACGAAGATCTTCCCGTCGCCGATCTTGCCGGTCCGCGCCGCGCTGCTGATGGCCTCGATCACCTTCTCGACCATCGCGTCGTCTACCGCGATCTCCACCTTGATCTTGGGAAGGAAATCCACGACATACTCGGCACCGCGGTAGAGTTCCGTATGCCCTTTCTGACGACCGAAACCCTTGACCTCGATGACGGTGATACCGGAAACGCCGATGTCCCCGAGTGCCTCGCGGACGTCGTCCAGCTTGAACGGCTTGATGATGGCTGCAACCAGTTTCATTGCAATTGGTCTCCTGTAGAGGCCAAGGGAGAACCCTTGGCCGAGGGATTGGAATCGCGAGTGCGGGGAGGGAGGATTTAGAATTCCTTCAGCCAGCCGACCCAGAACTGAGGATCGGTGTTGTAGGTATCGCGCCCGACTTGGTCGTAATTCAGGCTGAAGGTGCCGAAATCACCGGCTTCGCGGCTGATCGTGAGCCCCCAATGACCATAGTCGTTGCCGCCGTCGTTGTAATCGAAGTCATAATAGCCGCCGCGAATGCCGAGACCGAAATCGTAGGGCAGGGCGAAATCGAGGCTGGCGTAGTAATACCAGTCACCTTCGACGAAGAGCGCTTCGCCGGAGGGCACGCCGGGCGCATCGTCGGCCTGACCATAGACCGTGTAGGCCAAGCCGGCCGTCAACCATTTCCAGGTGGCGCTGCCGCCGACTTCCGCGAAATCGAGATCCTTGCCGTCAGGGTAGGCGTAGTAGATGGCATTGACGTCGAAACTTAGATCGTCGTTGATGGCCATGCTGTAGCCGAGGTAACCATCAAGCTCGTAACCGGGCGATTTGAAGGTGTCCACGACATCGAACGTCTTCTCGTCGAAGTCGACGTTGTATTCGACTCCGTCGCCGAAATCGACGTTGGAGATCCAGGCGCCCGCATAGAAACCGCTGCTGTGCTCGTAATCGAGCCCGCCTTGAACCGCCGGACCGTCGTCGGTCTGCGTCAAGCCGCGGAACAGATAGTTGCTGACCACACCGATATTGGCGCTGAAGTTATGCGTCTCGTTGGCCGCGGCGATCTGGAAGGTACCTGCGCTCATGGTCAGCGCCCCAAGCGCCAAAACGGTTCCGATGCGTCGTGTTGTCATTGCTGTGTGCCTCTCGATGATGCGGGCTTGCGTGTCGAGGTTGGAAGAAGACCGGTTGGTGCCCGAGTGACCTCGCCGGTTGTGACGTTGTAAAGTCGTGAAAGCAGATAGCATGCCAGGCGCAAGCACACCCGCCAAAAAGAGGTATTTCGGCATCATGTTGCAAAGACACAACGCCGCGCCGCACCACGACGAAGCATAAGCAGGCACCCAAAAGAACGACCGCACCAGAAAGGTGCGTCGCCGCGGACTCCGATCGAAAGCCGGCCCACTTGCCCGCCGGGCCGTCCTATAATGGCGGCTGCAGCGAGTCACGACGGCGCTCGCGACCATGGAGTCGCCGCGGATTCGGCACTCGCATCCAGGTTGGACCCACGGGTCAAGCACAGACCGCAGCACAGAGGAACCTCCATGTTGGATCCAAAACAGCTCGACGATCTCGCCCAGCGCCTCGCATCGGCGATGCCCAAGGGCCTTCAGATGTTGCAGGAAGACATCGGCCGCAATCTTCGGGCGTCGCTCGAATCCGGCCTGGACAAGCTCGACCTGGTCACCCGCGAAGAGTTCGACGTCCAGTCCGCCGTCCTGGCGCGCAGCCGCGAGAAGCTGGCGGTGCTTGAAGCGCGCATTGCCGAGCTGGAGCGTGCGCTCTCGCCCGGGCGGCCGGGAGCGGATTGAGGTCACGATACCGAGCCGGTCGTGGCCCTCTGTATCCTGCACAGCCGCGCCCGGGTCGGCATCCACGCCCCCGCCGTCACGGTCGAGGTCCATCTCTCCGGAGGGCTGCCCTATCTGTCGATGGTCGGGCTGCCCGAGATGGCGGTCAAAGAGAGCAAGGACCGCGTGCGCGGCGCCTTGCTGAATGGCCGGTTCCAGTTTCCGATCGGCCGGGTCACCATCAACCTTGCACCGGCAGACCTTCCCAAGGAGGGCGGGCGCTTCGATCTGCCGATCGCGCTCGGCATCCTCGGCGCCTCCGGACAGATCCTCACCGAGCGGCTCGAGCAGCACGAGTGGATCGGCGAGCTCGCGCTCTCGGGGGCCTTGCGGCCGGTCAACGGCGTCCTGCCCGTCGCCGTGGCGGCACGCGAGGCGGGCCGCGAGCTGATCTTGCCCGCCGAGAATGCCGCCGAGGCGTCCCTGGTCTCAGGACTCGAGATCCGGCCGGCGCGACACCTGATGGAGGTGTGCGAGCATCTGAACGGGACGCGTGTGCTGCCGACCTTCGTTGCGGGCGAGCGGGATTTCGTCGAACCCGTCTATCCCGAGCTCGCGGAGGTCAGGGGTCAAGAGCATGCGAAGCGGGCCTTGGAAATCGCTGCCGCGGGCGGCCACAGCCTGCTGTTGATCGGTCCGCCCGGCACCGGAAAGTCGATGTTGGCGAACCGACTCCCCGGACTCTTGCCGCCGTTGAGCGAGGACGAGGCGCTGGAGGCGGCGGCGATCCGCTCGGTGAGCGACCGCGACCTGTTCGAGCCGGCGCGCTGGCGCGAGCGTCCGTTTCGCTCGCCGCACCACACGGCATCGGGCGTCGCGCTGGTGGGCGGGGGCAGCAACCCGCGACCCGGCGAGATCTCGCTCGCGCACCAAGGGGTCTTGTTTCTCGACGAGCTGCCCGAGTTCGACCGCAAGGTCCTGGAGGTCTTGCGCGAGCCCTTGGAGTCCGGTCATATCGACATCTCGCGAGCCGCGCGGCAGGCGCGCTTTCCGGCGCGATTCCAATTGGTTGCGGCGATGAACCCCTGTCCATGCGGTTATCTCGGGGACAACAGCGGGCGCTGTCGTTGTACCCTTGACCAGGTGGCACGCTATCGCGGGCGTATCTCCGGACCGCTGCTCGACCGGATCGACATGCACGTCGAGGTCCCCCGGCTGGATCTCTCTCGGCTCGGCGAATCCGCCTCGGAGACGCGGGAAACGACAGCGCTGGTGCGACAACGCGTGGATTGCGCTCGCGCCCGTCAGATCGGGCGCGCAGGCAAGGCCAATCATGTCCTCGGACCCGCCGAGATCGAGCGCGACTGCGCCCTGGAGCCCGACGGCCAACGCATGATCCAACAGGCGATCACTCGCCTGGCCCTATCGGCACGGGCCTACCACCGGATCCTGAAGGTGGCCCGAACGATTGCCGATCTCGACGGGCTGCCGCGGATCGAGCAGCGACATCTCGGCGAGGCGATCGGTTATCGTCGACTCGATCGCGGCAACCCGACGCCGTGATCAAACCGCGTCCGGCAAGACATGCACTGTTTGATGCATCCACGGACCTTAAACCGCGCCCGGTGCGGTATGCGTCATGTGCTGGAATGGCTTGGCCGCGCCAGCTCCGACGACTGTCGGAGTTGGCGCGGTTTAAAGTATGAAAAAATATAAGATTCTTAACCGCGCCGACTCCAGCGGACGTCAAGTCTGCCGAGGTCGATCCCATCCAAAAACATCCCATACCGCGCTAGGCGCGGTTTAGACCCGACACCATGCTCCAGCTCCAATCACTCAGCCTGCGCCGCGGCCCGCAACTCTTGATCGAGAGTGCGGACGTTACCGTGTATCCGGGTCAAAAGGTCGGCCTGGTCGGCTACAACGGCTGCGGCAAGTCGAGCCTTTTCGCGCTGTTGCTCGGGGATCTCCACGCCGACGCCGGCGAAGCGAAGATCCCGACCGGCTGGGAGGTTGCCCACGTCGCCCAGCACACCCCGGACAGCGAGGGCCCGGCAATCGACTTCGTGCTCGACGGCGACGCGGAGCTGCGCCGCATCCAGGCCGAGCTGGCGCGGGCCGAGGCGGCCGGCGACGGTCTGCATCAGGGCGAGCTGCTGGGGCGGCTGGAGGCCATCGACGCCTACGGGGCCGAAAGCCGTGCCGCGCGACTCCTGCACGGGCTCGGCTTCGCTCCCGGCGACGAGCGCCGCCCGGTGAACAGCTACTCGGGCGGCTGGCGGATGCGTCTCGCCTTGGCGCGTACCCTGATGTGCCGCTCGGACCTCTTGCTGCTCGACGAGCCGACCAACCATCTGGATCTCGATGCCGTGATCTGGCTCGAAGGCTGGTTGAAGGCGTATCCCGGCACGCTGCTCTTGATCTCGCACGACCGCGACTTTCTCGACGCCGTGACCGGACACATCCTGCATCTCGAGCGTCAGCGGTTGACGCTCTATGCGGGCAACTACTCGGCCTTCGAGCGCCAACGCGCCGAGCGGCTCGCCCAGCAACAGGCCGCAAGCGAACGCCAGCAGCGCGAGATCGCGCACATGCGCAGCTTCGTCGACCGCTTCCGCGCCCAAGCCACCAAGGCGCGGCAAGCGCAGAGCCGACTCAAGGCGCTCGAGCGCATGGAGCTGATCGCGCCGGCCCACGTGGACTCACCCTTTCGCTTCGAGTTCGCCCCGGCCGAGAACCTGCCGCGGCCGTTGCTGCGCCTGGACGAAATAACGGCAGGCTACGGCGACAAACCCGTGATCGAGGGGGTTGGACTCAGCCTCAACCCCGGGGATCGCATCGGACTTCTGGGCCGCAACGGCGCCGGCAAATCCACCTTCATCAAGGTCCTGGCCGGCGAGCTGACCCCGTCGAGCGGGCGTCTGGAACGCGCTCAAGCCCTGAAGATCGGCTATTTCGCCCAACACCAGATCCACCAACTGCATCTGGACGACAGCCCGCTCGGCCATCTGCGGCGTCAGGATCCGGGCGCGACCGAGCAGAGTCTGCGCAGCTATCTGGGCGGATTCGGCTTCGAAGGCGATCGCGCACTTGGCCCGGTCGGCCCGCTCTCGGGCGGCGAGAAGGCGCGGCTGGTGCTCGCGCTGCTCATCCGCCAGCGGCCCAATCTGCTGCTGCTCGACGAGCCGACGAACCATTTGGATCTCGAGATGCGCCATGCCTTGACCGAGGCGCTCCAGGGCTTCGATGGGGCCTTGGTGCTCGTCTCCCATGACCGTCACCTGCTGCGGGTCACCGCCGACACGCTGCTCTTGGTCGACGCCGGTGCAGTGCGGGCGTTCGACGGCGATCTGGACGACTACCCCGCCTGGCTGGCCAACAACGATCCGAGTCGCGGCTCCGAGGGTGCGCGCCCGAACGGGGCGCTGTCGATTGCCCCCGGCGACGGCAGCGACCGCAAGCAACAGCGTCGGCAGGCGGCACAATCGCGTCAGACCTTGCAGCCGTTGCGACAGCAGGAGAGAACGCTGGAGAAGCGCATGGAGGCGCTAACGACCCGCCGCGCAGCCCTTGAGCAGTCACTCGCCGATCCGGACCTTTATGCCGCGGAGGCCAAGGTCAGACTGCTCGCGCTGCTCGAAGAGCAACGCCAGGTCAGCGCCGACCTGGAAGCAACCGAGGAGGCCTGGCTCGAGATCAACGAAGCGATCGAGCAGGCCCGATAGTTGCTTAATTGACTCGACGAGACCGTCAAGGAGACCTTCACTCAGCGACAGATCCCGCTCGACCAAGCTGTCGATATCTCTCGCACCCGATGCGAATCGACACCTCGGCTCGCGCTCAACCCCAACCGATCAAGGATCCAGCGGCGCCATGTCACCGTTTAAAAATCTCATCAGTGCCCGACCGAACGAGCAATTCTTCGACCTCCCCCCGCTACCGATGACCCCGGAGGGTATCGCACGCGATTTTCAGCACTACTACGCCTACACCTTCGGCCGGGACCGCGACTGCCAGTCCGCTTACTATCCTTACAAGGCGCTCGCCATCGCCCTGCGCGACCGTCTCATGGAGCGCTGGAAAGATACGCGTCATGCGTATGAAGACTCCGGCTGCAAGCGCACCTATTACCTGTCGCTCGAATTCCTGATGGGACGTACCCTATCAAACGCGATGCTGAATCTCGGGGTCAGCGATGCCGCCGCCAAAGGCCTCTACGACCTGGGGATCGCACTCGAAGAGATCGCCGGCAACGAGCCCGATGCCGGACTGGGCAATGGCGGTCTCGGCCGACTTGCGGCCTGTTTTCTCGACTCCTGCGCCACCTTGCAGCTTCCGGTCAGGGGCTACGGACTGCACTACGAGTACGGGATGTTTCGTCAAGTCATCGAGAACGGCAACCAGATCGAGGAGCCCGATCACTGGGTGCGCGACGGCAACCCCTGGGAGCTGGAACGCCCCGAGTTCACCCAACGCATCCAGTTCGGCGGCCATACCGAGACCCACAAAGACCACGCGGGCCGCGATGTCGTGCGCTGGGTCAATACCAACGACGTGCTCGCCGTCCCCTACGATATCCCGATCCCCGGCTATCGCAACGGCACCATCAATACCCTACGGCTCTGGAAGGCCGCCGCGACCGACGAGTTCGATCTCGGTGAGTTCAACTCGGGCAGTTATCCCGAGTCGGTCGCGCAGAAGAACGCCGCCGAGCACATCACCATGGTGCTCTACCCCAACGATGCGAGCGAGAACGGCAAGGAGCTGCGCCTGCGCCAGCAGTTCTTCCTGGCCAGCGCCAGCATCAAGGACGTGCTGCGCGATTGGATTCGTCTGCACGGGCAAGACTTCAGCACCTTCGCCGAGAAGAACTGCTTCCAGCTCAACGACACGCACCCCGCCGTCTCGGTCGCGGAGCTGATGCGCCAACTCATGGACGATCATGGTCTAGAATGGACGCAGGCCTGGGCCATCACCCGCAAGACCATGGCCTATACGAACCACACCTTGCTGCCGGAGGCACTCGAACGTTGGCCGGTGCGTCTCTTCGAGCGACTGCTGCCGCGCATCCTGCAGATTATCTACGAGATCAATGCCCGCTTCCTCGGGGAAGTGGCGACCCGTTGGCCCGGCGACAACGATCGCCTCAGGCGCATGTCCCTGATCGAAGAAGGCTACGAGTCTCAGGTCAGGATGGCCTATCTGGCGATTGTCGGCAGCTTCTCGGTCAACGGCGTCGCAGGGCTCCATTCACAGCTCTTAGTCGAAGGCCTCTTCCGCGACTTCTACGAACTCTGGCCCGAAAAGTTCAACAACAAGACCAACGGCGTGACCCCGCGTCGCTGGTTGGCCATGTGCAATCCCGGACTGCGCGAACTGATCGACGAGACCATCGGCACCGACTGGGTCAACAATCTAAGCGAGCTCGAACGCCTCGCGCCCTATGCCGACGACCCCGCCTTCAGAGAACGCTGGCACGCAATCAAGCAACACAACAAGCGCCGTCTGGCCGAGACGGTCGAGCAGGTCTGTCGGGTATCCTTCCCTCTCGACGCGCTCTTCAACGTCCAGGTCAAGCGCATCCACGAGTACAAGCGACAGTTGCTCAACGTCCTGCACGTGATTCATCTCTACAACCGCATCAAGCGCGGCGACACGCGTGACTGGACCCCGCGCTGCGTGCTGATCGGCGGCAAGGCCGCGCCCGGCTATCAGATGGCCAAGCAGATCATCAAGCTGGTCAACAACGTCGCCCGCGCGATCAACGGTGATCCGGAGACCGAAGGTCTGCTGCGGGTCGCCTTCATCCCGGACTACTGCGTCTCGCTGATGGAAGTCATCGCACCCGGCACGGACCTCTCCGAGCAGATCTCCACCGCCGGCAAGGAGGCCTCCGGTACAGGGAACATGAAGTTCATGATGAACGGCGCCATCACCATCGGCACCTTGGACGGGGCCAACATCGAGATCCGCGAGCAGGTCGGGGACGAGAACTTCTTCCTGTTCGGCCTCACGGCAGCCGGGGTCGAGTCTCGGCGCGCCCACTATGACCCGAACGGCATCATCGCCAGCGACTCCGCGCTCCTCGAGGTGATGAGTTTGCTGGAGTCCGGGCATTTCAACCAGTTCGAGCCGGGGATCTTCGATCCGATCATCCTCTCGATCCGCAACGCCCATGACCCGTGGATGACCGCCGCGGATTTCCGCAGCTATATCGACGCACAAGAGCAGGTCGATGTCGCCTACCGAGACCGGGAGCGTTGGCTGCGCATGAGCATCCTCAATACCGCTTACAGCGGCCATTTCTCCTCGGACCGCACCATTGCGGAGTACAACCGAGACATCTGGAAACTGACCCCGGTTTCCCCCAAGGCCCCGGGCTGAGCGAGGCGGCGCGCACGTGTCCGTTAGGACACCTGCGCGCCTATGGTATAAGGCACGGCTAGCCGGTCTTTGCGGAGCCAGTTTTTAGGCCATGCGTATCCTGATAGCCGACGACGCCAGCGACGCGAGAGAGATCCTCGGACGTCTTCTCAAGCGTTGGGGTCATGAGGTCGTCACCGCCAGCAATGGCCGGGAGGCGTGGGAGATCCTGAGGCAAGAGCCGCTCCGCCTGGTCATCAGCGATTGGATGATGCCCGAGATCGACGGCCTTGAACTCTGCCGGCGCGTTCGCGAAGCCCAGTGGGAACACTACGTCTACTTCATCCTCCTGACAGCCCGCGACGACAAGGAAGATCTGATCGAAGGCATGACGGCGGGTGCCGATGACTTTCTGACCAAATCATTCAATTTCGAAGAACTGCGTGTCCGGCTGCGTGCCGCCGAGCGCATCCTGAGCCTCGAAAGCCAACTCGCCTCGCGCAACAGCAAGCTCGAAGAGACCAACGGCAAGCTCCACGCCGCACTCGACCGAATCCAGCAGGACCTGCGTGCCGCCGCCGCCCTGCAGGCCAGCCTCCTGCCGAAAGATCCGAACGTCTCGCCCGCCGTGGCTTTGGCTTGGCTGTTTCTGCCCGCAACCGAGATCGGCGGAGACATCTTCGATTTTTTCCGTTTAAACGACCGCGATCTCGGGTTCTATCATCTCGATGTCGCGGGGCATGGCGTTCCCTCGGCGATGATGTCCGTCACCCTGAGCCGAACCCTGTCCGCGGAGCTCGGCGAGGGTCATCTGGCCGCCCCACCCGCAGACGAGCGTCGCGTCAAAGCTCCGGATGCCGTCGTCGCCGACCTCAACCGGCGTTTCCAATCCGGCGAGAATGCACCCTACTTCACCATGGTGTATGGCTACATCGACACCCACTCGGGCCGCGGCGAGCTTTGTCAGGCGGGTCACCCCCATCCGCTGCTGGCCCGCCACGACGGACGCGTCGAGCAGGTCGGACACGGCGGCTTCGCCGTCGGGATGCTCGAAGGCGTCCCCTATGACTCGGTCGACTTCACGTTGGAGTCCGGCGACCGACTGATCCTCTACTCGGACGGCATCACGGATTGTCGCAATGCCGAGGGCGAGAGCTTCGAGCTCGAGCGTCTCATCGGCCTGGCCGGCAACTGCATCGATACGCCTCCGGCGAGCTTGACGACGCGGGTGGACGACACCTTAAGACGCTGGCGCGGAGCGGGAGAAATCGAGGACGACATCTCGCTGTTGGTGCTCCAGCGGCGATGAGCGATCGGGCGCAGGCGCGAACCCCCTGCCCCGGAAAGTGAACCAAGACACTGCCCAACGCCCGCCCGGAGCGCTATCCTTAGGTTTAAGCGCCTCGCCTCGCCTCGCAACCGAACACCACCGACATCAAAGCGGCTCGAGTGCGCGAGCGGCCCGGTGTATTCGATCACCGCAGGGCCTCGGATCGGTCACACGACGCCCGGGGTCTCGCGCGACGACCACAATAGATATCGGATGGACAGCATGTCAGGTTCAGGAGAAGATCGAGTCGAGACCGTCATCGACACAAACGTCCTTGAAGACATCCGTGATCTGATGGAGGATGATTTTCCCGACTTGGTGCGGCGTTTTCTCGCGGATTCGTCCGATCTGCTCGCTCAACTGGATCAAGGCATCGCCCGCGGCGATGCCGATTCGGTGCACCACGCGGCCCATACGCTCAAATCGAGCTCCGCGGCCCTCGGCGCGCTGACTCTCTCCGACCGCGCCAAGCATCTGGAGGCTCTCGGTCGCTCGGGGGTTCTCGCCGGCGCGGAGGCAGAAGCGGCCGCGGCCCGCGTCCAGTTCGAACGCGCAAAGGAGGCGCTGGAGAGGCATCTCGAGGAGGGATCCCTACCATGATTGCCGACCTGATTCGGGCGCACGTCGACCTGCTCGGCAAGCGTCGTGCAAACGCACGAATCCCGAGGCGAATACTACCGCCCGAGTGCTGGAGTACATGAGGATGAAGGCAACCGTTACCCATCGAACGATCGGCAACGTCGACAGCGTCGCCATCGCCGGACGCTTGACCGCCGCCGAGGCACCGACCGTTCGGCAAGAGATCCTCCAGGTCATGGAGCGCGGCAACGCGCGCGTCGTCCTTGACCTGTCGGAGATGACCTTCTGCGATTCGAGCGGCCTCTCGGTGCTGATCTCCGCACTCAAGGCGGCGCGCGGCAACGGCGGCAACGTCTCGTTGGCCGGACTCACACCCTCGGTTCGCGCGCTCATCGAGCTGACCCGCCTCCAGCAGGTCTTCGAGATCTTCGACGACGCAGAGGTCGCCGCCGCGCGAATGGGTTAGGTCGATATTGCCGGGCAAACACTCGTCCGGATGAACGGGATCAAGCACTCGATCAAGTCGGGGGACTTGGGCCGACTCGGGCGTCTGCGTCCCCTTTCACATCGCGTGATCCGAATCGGGCTCGTTCTTCTGTGGGCGTCCATCCTGAGCGGATGCGGCGCTTGGGAAATCGTCCCCGGTTCGACCCCGTCGGCGGCATCGGATTTCGAGGTGCCTGAACGACGGATCGAGGCATCGAGCTTCGAGCTCCTCAAGCAGTTCGAGCAAGCCGGCGAGCCGATGTATCGGTTTGGTCCGGGCGACGAACTCGTCGTCTCGGTCGCAGCTCGACCGGAAATCTCCGGCCCGCATCTTGTAGGCCCGGACGGCATCATCACGATACCCTTTGCCGGTCCCGTGCTCATCGGCGATCTGACACGCGAAGAGGCCGCATCGCGGGTCGTCGAGGCGCTCGAGCCCTACTATCTCGATCTGTCGGTGACGGTCGGCGTGACACGCTACGGCTCGAATCGGATCGTGGTCCTCGGGCGTGTGGAGAATCCGGGCGTCCTGCAGTTCGACTCCCCGCCGAATCTGCTTGAAACCTTGGCCCAAGCCGGCGGCCTGCCGCTTCTGCGTCCCGAGCAGCTGCTGACGCGCTGCGCCGTGATTCGCGGCGACAGCATCCTCTGGGTGGATGTCGCCCGCCTGCTCACCGGCGACCTGTCGCTGAACATCCGTTTGCAGCGCAACGACATCGTCTACATCCCGGACTCCACCGACACACCGGTCTATGTCCTCGGCGAGGTCCAGACGCCGGGTGTCTATCGCCTGACGCCGCAGATGTCGTTCCTGGATGCCTTGAGCCAGGCCGGCGGCCCGACCCGGGATGCGAATCTCAATCGAATTCATGTCATCCGTCCGGCCGATCGAGTCAATTTCAGCTTCTCCTTCATGGAGATCCTGAAGCCGGATCCCGGGCTGAACGTCGCCATGAAGGAGGGCGACATTGTCTATGTGCCGCGCAGCGGCATCTCGCAGATCGGCTATATCCTGGAAAACTTCAATCCGTTCAGCTCGATCCTGATCATCAATCAGCTGATGAGCGGCGATTGATGAGTCGCCGGACCCACAGCTCCCCGCCATATCGGCCGTGCGACGACACGGAGGCTCGTCCGTGAGCGCACCGCCCGCACAGCCGGCCTCCTCCGGTGCCTTCCAGCCGCTCAACAGCATCTGGAATCACAAGCTTCTGGTCATCCTGGTTGCCTTCATCGTCGCGGTCGGCGGGACCTATGTCGCCTACATCAAGGGTACGGCGGTCTATCGCGCGACAGCGGTCATCTATGTCGCGCCTCGGTTCGCCAATATCCTGGAGGACTCCAAGGAACTCGAGTTCCAGTCCTTCAGCCAATTTCAGCAGTTCATGAAGCAACAGGCGCGCACCATCAATCGGTACGACATCGTGCTCGAGGCACTTGCGCGGCTCGGCAAGCGCGCTGACGACCTTTGGCGTAGGCCCGATGAAACCGATCGGCAGGCCGCCGAGCGCCTGCAGCAACAACTGCAGGTGCGTGACGTCCGAGATACCTATCTGATTACCGTCAGCCTCGAGTCCGAGAATCCGAACGGGCTCGACGAGATCGTCAACAGCGTCGTAAAGGTTTACTTGGAGAAGGCGAAAAGGGAGGAGATCTATGCCGGAGAGGATCGCATCGAAATCCTCTCTGCGCGACGCGGGGCGCATGTGCTGCGGATCCAGGCGCTCACGAAGCGGCGTGGCGAGCTGTCGCAGACCCTGGGCGTCACCACCTTCGTCGATGGCGCGCTCAATCCCTACGATACCCTCTTGATCGAGAGCACGAGCGCCCTGCTCCAAGCCGAGCGCGCGCGTATCTCGGCGGATGCCGAGCTGGCGACCTACGACGCCGCGACGGGCGGCGAGGCAGCCCGGCTGGCATTGACCGCGGCGGCGAGCGAGCTGGCCTCGAAGGATCCCGGGCTCAACAGCCTTAAGGCCAATCTCTACAAGCGACGCAGCGAGGTCCTCGAGCAGACCACCGGCCTCACGGAGAACCATCCGGTCAGACGCATCGCTCAGCGCGAACTCGATGATCTGGAGCGCGAGGTTACGAGCGCCTCGGCACACCTGATCGCCGAGAAATCCGCGATGCTTCTCGAGGAGCGCAGGGCGCGCGTGCGCGAACGTGCCGCGGTGGAGGAGGTGTTGCGCGCGCAGCTTCGCGGGCAACAGGACCAGGCGGCCTGGTTCGCAAACCATTACAACGATGCGCTGGACGTCAGCAACGAGATCGCACGCGAGCGCAAGGCATTGGACGCGATCGACGATCGCGTCGAGTTCCTGGAGATCGAGGCCACCGCACCCGGCTACCTCCGCGTCTCGACCTGGGCCATGCCGCCGATCCTGCCGGTGAGCGGCGGGCGCACCAAGCTCGCGGTCATCTTCGCCGCGCTCGGCGGCATCCTGGGCCTGGTGGCGGCGATTGCGGTCGACCTGCTCGACCGGCGTATCCAGACGAGTCGACAGGTACAATCGCTCGTCGGGTTTCCGGCATTGGCGGCCTTTCTCGAACCCTCCTCGGATCCGGCGCACCGAGCGTTGCTCGCTGATCAGATGCGGCGGCTCGCCCTTGCACTGAGACGCGAGCGCGACGCAAACGGTGTGCGCCGCCTCCTTGTCACGGCGGTCCGCCACGGTTGCGGTGCGACTACGATCGTGCTCGACTTGGCGTGCGAGCTCGAGCGGCAAGGCTTGCGCGTCCTGGTCGTCGAGGCAAATCTATTCGTCACCGACCCGCGCTACCGAACAACACCCGAACGTCCCGGACTATTGGACATCCTGAAGGACGATCTGGAACCCGCGGCGGCGATCGTGCCGGGAGATGCAAACTTGCCCGACCGGATCGGCACCGGAGCGTCCGCGGAAGGTCAACTGAGCGACTGTCGGCATCTGCAGGGTTTTCTGGAGCGTCTGGACGCCGATTACGACATGGTGCTCATCGACGCGGCGCCCATCCGACTCTCCGCCGACACGGAATATCTTGCCGGGATCTGCGACGCGACCTGGCTGGTGGTCAGGGCGCGGCTGGCACAGATCGGCGAGGTGAAGGGCTCGGCCGCACGGCTCGAGAAGGCATCGCCTCCGGCCGTGGGACTGATCATGACTGGTCTTACGGTCTTTTTGGGCGGCGGCTATTATGGGGCCATCCTGAAGGAATATCGAAGGTCTCTGCTCGCGAAGACACAACACGGACGCAATGGAGCACCCACATGAAGCCCCGGCTCTTGTACGCCCTGCACAGCGGCAATCTCTACGGCACCGAGCGCATGGCCTTGGCAACGCTCGAAGGGCTGCGCGAGGACGTCGATCCACTGCTGTGCGCGCCGCCGGGTCCGGCACTCGCGGAATCCGCTCGACGGGGGATACCCGGCATCGCCTTTACGGGACCTCGGGATCTCGCCGCCCTGATGCGTCGCGAGCTGGCGGCGCACCGAGAGGTCTCCTTCGCCGCGACGGCGGTCACGCATTCACTTCTTTTCGTTGCACTCAATGCACTCTACCGCCGGCCCGGCGTCCATCTCCACATGGTTCACGGCGGGACCGACGAGCGCGACAGCTACGGGCGTAAGAAGCTCCTGAATCATGCCGGGATCCGCTTCGTCGCGGTCTCCGACTATGTGCGCGAGCGCCTGATTGCAAACGGGGTCAGAGCTTCGCGGATCCAAGTCATCGAGAATTTCCTGAGCCCCGAGGATGTCGCCTCGCGACCGCGACGCACGCCGTTCAACGCCGCAGGGATCCGGCGCGTCCTGATCGTTTCGCGCGTGGATCCGATCAAGCGCATCGATCTGTTGCTGGACTGTCTCGACCGTCACCCTGAGCCGCGGGCACTCGCGTTTCGGATCCTCGGCACCGGATGGGATCTGGATGTCCTGCGCGCGCGCGCCGAAAAGACCCATCCGAACGTCACCTTCGCCGGCTTCTCGGACGATGTTCCGGGCGAGCTGGCCCGCAGCGACCTGCTCCTGCATCTGTGTCCCGTCGAGCCCTTCGGGCTTGCAATCCTCGAGGCGATGGCGGCAGGCGTACCCGTGCTCGTCCCGGACAGCGGCGGCGCCGGGTCCTTGGTGGACGACGGGGTAAGCGGCCTGCGGTTTCGCGCCGACGACGCCGACGCACTCGCACGCCGTCTCGCGGCCATAGACTGCGCAGACGGCGACACGCTCAACGGCTTGGTCGCGGGTGCCGATCGGCAGCTGGCGACCCGCTTCTCCGCTGCGGCACGCATCGCTGATTATCGGCGGATTTTCAATGGAGTCGAGACATGAACCCGAACGGATCCAGCTGTGCGCTCTCGGTCGTCGTCATCGGCCGCAATGAAGGTTCGCGCCTCATGCGCTGCCTGCGTTCCGTGCAGGCGATTCGCGGGGTCCGCGGCAGGATCGAGATCATCTACGTAGACTCGGACTCCAAGGACGGCAGCGCCGAACGGGCCAAGGCACTCGGAGCACAGGTCATCGTTGTCCATCCGCAACGCCCGTCCGCCGCGCTCGGTCGCAATGCCGGGTGGCGCGCCGCACAGGCGCCCGTGGTCCTCTTCCTCGACGGCGACACCCTCCTGGATCCGGATTTCGTCGCGAGCGCGTTGCCGCTGCTGAAGGATCCAAACGTCGCCGTCGTCTGGGGACACCGACGCGAGCTGCACCCGGAGGCGTCGATCTACAACCGGGTGCTGGATCTGGACTGGATCTATCCACCGGGTCCGAGCGAGTTCTGCGGCGGCGATGCCCTCATGCGCCGCGCCGCCTTGGAGCGCGTGAACGGCTTCGACGAGCGCCTGATCGCTGGCGAGGAGCCCGAGCTCTGCCAGCGGCTGCGCACGCTCGGTTACCGCATCGAGCACATCGACCAGCCGATGACCCTGCATGATCTCGCGATGACCCGCTGGGAACAGTATTGGCGTCGTGCCGAGCGCGCCGGCCATGCTTATGCGGAGGTCGCGTCGCGATTCCGCGACAGCGACTATCCGCTCTGGTCGGCGGAGGTTCGTCGCAATCGAATCCATGCGGCCATCCTGATCCTTGCCGCGCTGGGCGGGATCGTCTTCGCGGTCGTCGAGGAGAGTCTCTGGCCGCTGCTTCTGCCGGTTGTCTTTTATCTCGGGCTGATCGTGCGCACCGCGCGGCGGGTGGAGTGGAAGGATCCGAGCCTGGTCACCCGGCTGCTGTACGGCGTGCATTCGCACCTGCAGCAAATTCCGATTTTGATCGGCCAGTTGAGCTTCTACCGCGATCGTCGCGCCGGACGCCGACGACGCCTGATCGAGTACAAATAGCCCACATATCGGTCGCGCACGAGGCATGGGAGAACGCGCAATGAGCAAAGGCATCAAAGGTCTTGCGGTTTCCGCGCTGACTCCGCTCGCGCGGCTGCGACGTCGGCTTCTGGAGCCCCTCGGACGTCTTTGGAACCATGCGCGTCTGCGCGAGCGGATCACGTCCGCGCTGGATCCCTCGGTCGTGGTACTCGGTGTCCCCGAGATCCACGGCACGGGCAACATCCGCTTGGGCCGCCAGCTCTATCTCTACCCCGGTCTCTACCTCGAGACCCAAGGGGCGGGCGAGATCCGGATCGGCGACGAGGTGGTGATCTCGCGTGGGGTTCATCTGGTCGCCTTCGAGCGGATCCACATCGGCGAGGGCAGCATGATCGGCGAATACAGCAGCATCCGCGACGCCAACCATCGTACCGGGACGGATCGGGCGTTGCGTTGGTCCGGACACGAGAGCCGTCCGATCGCGATCGGGCGTCAGGTTTGGATCGGGCGAGGGGTCACCGTGCTGCCGGGGGTGACGATCGGCGACGGTGCCGTCATCGGCGCCAACGCCGTGGTGACCCGGGATATCCCGGCCGGTGCGGTCGCGGTCGGGATCCCGGCACGCCTCATCAAGTCGTCCTCGACGGCCCAACGGACCGAGCCGTCGAGCTGACAACCCTCCTCGACTGAGGGAGCCGACCCGGTGCTTGCCATCATTGCGCTGATTCCGGGCCTTCTGGCGGCCTGGATCGGACTCACCCGCGGACCCCACGCGGCATTCCTGATGGTCTATCTCCCGACCATGCTCCTTCTGCCGGAATACTATCGGTGGAACGCACCGGGGCTGCCGGATCCGACCTTCGGTCAAGCCGCTGCCGTCGGAACCGCATTCGCCTTCTTCGCGCGAGGAATGCCGGGGTTTCGCTTTCACGCGATGGATCTCCTGGTCTACGGCTTTGCGCTCGCCGCGAGCATTTCCGAATACCGTGCATCGGGTTACAGCGATGCCCAGAACCTCATGTTCAACATGCTGACCTGGGTGGTGCTGCCCTACATCTTCGCAAAAAGCCTGATCGAGCCGGCCGGGAATCGGGTGCGGTTCGCCAAGATCCTGGTGGTCTGTCTCTTCATCATCTCGGCGGTCTCGGTCTACGAGTTTCGCTTCGGCACCACGCCTTGGCGGATGATCCTGGATCCCTTTTTTCCCGGTCAGGCGCGTTGGGTCACGACCTTCCGCTGGGGTTTCGCACGGGTCGCCGGCCCCTACGGTCATGCCATCCTGGCCGGCGTCGTCTTGGTGATCGGCTACCGGATCCAGCGCTGGCTCGAATGGAGCGGCGCCTGGGAGCCGAAACCCCGTTTCGCCCCTTGGCTGCCGATCAGTCAGAGCCGGCTCATCACCCTCGGGCTGCTTGCCGGTGTCATCATGACCATGGTGCGCGGACCCTGGATGGCGGCCATCCTGGCGGCGATGCTGGTCATAATCGGGCGCTCGCGCCAACGGGTTGCGGCGATCGGTGCCGTCATTGCGGTCCTCGTCTTCGTCGGCATACCCGGTGTCATTTGGTTCCTCGACTATGTCTCGGTCGGGCGCGAGGGCGCGGAAACAGTCGCCCAAGAATCGGCCGCCTACCGCTGGGAGCTCTTGACCGAATACTCCGAGATCGCATCCGAGAAGCGCTGGTTCGGCTGGGGCCTGACCGCTTGGCCGAAGGTGCCGGGGATGCCCTCGATCGACAACTACTATCTGCTGCTGCTCTTGATGCACGGGCTGATCGCCCTGGTCTGCCTGCTCGCGATCATCCTGATCATGCTGGTGCGCCTGACCGCGCACGGGATGCGCCAACCGCTCGCAGAGCCTCGCGGGAGCTCTCTGGCCTTTACCCTGGCGAGCCTTTATCTGGCGATCGCCTTCTCGATCGCCACCGTCTACCTCGGACTGCAGACCGTGCCGCTCCTTTTCCTGATCACCGGATGGGGTATCGCCTATATGGACTCGGGCGTGGAAGGCATCGGCACCGAGACAGCCGTGCCGCCCGAGCCGAAACCGGCCCATCGGTTCCGCCGAGTCATGACATGAGTCACCTCTCGATGCCGTCTGCATCCTGTATTCTTTGGTCCGCGGTCAGTGTGGCGTCCAGGCATCGACTCGGACGCAGGCCGTATCTCGGGCGACAAACACCGACAGCGTGACAGGGATTCAGGGCAACCGACCCGGGCCACCGAGGCCGTAGCACAACGAGCCGACAATTATGACGGACAGCGATTCACCCAAGGACAGCACCTCCGCGGCAGCCCGCGGCGAGCCGCTCGACGCGGGCGGTATGAACCGTCTCGTGAGCCGCAACATCTTCAGCTCGGTCGGCGCCAAGCTCCTCTATCTGGCCACCCGCTTCTTTCTCCCGCCGATCATCCTGGCCTACATCAGTCTGGAGGAATACGGCATTTGGGCGATGTGCTTCATCCTGATCGGCTATTTGGGGATGAGCGCTTTCGGGGTCTCCAACGTCTACATCCGCTACGTGGCCCAGTATCATGCCCAAGGCGAGGAGCACCGGATCGGCGATCTCCTCTCGACCGGGGTGACGCTGGTCAGTCTCATCGGTGTCGTCGCGCTCGGGCTTCTCTGGATCGGACTGCCGACCCTGATCGAGGCCCTCTCGGTCTCGCCCGAGCTGCAGACCACCGCGTTCGTGCTCATCTTCGGCAGCGCAGCCATCTTCGTGCTCGAGCTGAGCTGGGGCGCCTTTGCCTATGTTCTCACCGGGCTGCAACGTATCGTGCAGCAGAATCAGGTCTGGGTCGGGACCTTCCTGCTCGAGACCCTGCTGGTCGTGGTCTTCCTGCTGGCTGGATTCGGCGTCTATGGCCTGCTGTATGCCTTCGCGATCCGCTATCTGATATCGATCAGCGTCAATGTCCTGCTCTGCTTCCGCAACCTCCCGGGCTTGAGGCTCTCGCTGCGGCGCTTCAACCGGGCCGATCTCGCGCTCTTTTACCGCTACGGCGGGATCGTGCAGCTCTCGGGCTTTCTCGGCATGTTTCTGCGTTCGATCGAAAAGCTGATCGCGGGACTCTTCATCAATGTGCAGGCGACCGGACTGTTCGACGTCGCCCAGAAATTTCCGGTGATGGCGACATCCATCCCGTCCTCCATGAACGCCGTCCTCTTGCCGGCAACCTCCTACATGCACACGCAGGAGCGCCGCGGCGAGCTGCTTGCGCTTTATCTGAAGGGCGCGCGTTACATCAATCTGGTGACCGGCTTCATGATGGGCTTCATGGCTGCCTTCGCCGCTCCCCTGATCGTCGCCTGGCTCGGTCCGAATCCGGAATTTGCCCTGGCCCCGCTGATCCTGGCCTGCTTCACCCTGCCCTTCCAGCTCAACGTCCTGACCGGTCCGGCCTCGAATATCTACCGCGGTATGGGGATCCCGGCACGCGAGCTGATCTACCCGCTATCGCAGCTTGCGCTGGTGATCATCTTGGTGGGTATCGGCTTCCTGATGTTCGGGATCGATGTGGTGGTGATCACCGTGGCGGTTGCCCTGGCCATGATCCTGAGTGCGCTGATCTATATGATCTATACCAATCGGTTCCTGGCACTGGGCCAGTACCGTTTTATGCGCGACGCCCTCCTGCCCGGTCTCTGGCCCTATCTGACCGGATTCGCACTCTATTTGCTGGCTCGGCCCTGGGTCGAGTCGGTCGGCGACGATCGTTGGGGCAGCGTCCTGCTGGTCTTGGTCGCCGGCATCACCTACTGCACACTCCAGGCGGGCTTTCTGTGGCTCGTTCAACTCGATGCGGGCGAAAAGGACTTCGTTGCGGGCAAGCTCAGGGGTTTGGTCGGACGCTTGAGCGGTACTCGGCGTCAACGCAAGAGAGGGCATCCGAATGAGCATTGATCTGCGGGCCTCGGCGCGCGTCGAAGACTATCGTCTCGCCGACTTCAAGCTACTCCTTCCGATCGGCCCCGAGATCCGCACCCTGGTCCTCGGCGTGCGCGAGCCGGCCTTTCTCCCCCATCTCGCCGGGGAGCTCGGCACGATCGATCTGGTCGTCGAGCCCCCGCACGACAGATTGCAGGAAAACACGCTCGCAGCGATGGCCGCCCTCGCGGCACCCGAGCGCGTACGCCGAATCGAGGCACCCGAAGGTCCCTATGACCTTGTCTTCTCGGACGACATCGCGGCCGGACGTTACCTGCGCCCGGGTGGTGTCCTGTGCCGATTTATCGGCCTGAAGGTCGTTGCGGCACCGGCTGGATTGACACCGGTCGGTCGCTGGCGCGCCTATCCGGACTGGCCCGCCTTCCGGGTGCTGATCCCCGACAACCTCGCTGGCTGGCGTGCCGCCGCGCGCGACCTTCGGCTCTTCCCGTCGCGCTCCGCGACAGGTCTGCGTGCACGTCTGTGGCCCCGCGCCGCGGCGCGGCTTCTGCCCGAGCTCGGGATCGCGCTCTATCGTCGCGATGGCGGCGAGCCGCTTCCGACACTGCTCGCAGCCCTGCGCCTGGCTCTGGCTTCCATCGGAGAGGACGCCATCCGATCGACGCCCCCGGAGCGCTGGTTGTTGGCCTCGGGTCGCCTTGGGCCGGGCAACCCGATCCTGGCCTTCAGTTTGGACGAGGACGGACGACCTCGACGCCTGATCAAGGCCGCACGCTTTGCCGGCGGGCAACACCTGCAGGCCGAGGCCGAGCAGCTCGATCGGATCGAGCGGGCCTTGGGTCCGGCCGAAGCCGTCCGAGTCATCCGCCCGACCGACTCCGCCGTGGTGGCGGGACGCTGGGCACTCGCATATACCTACGAGCCCACGCACGCCTTTTTCGGGATTCGCTGGCGTCTGCGCAGCCGCACACGTTTTTGCCTGGCCATGGCCGATTGGTTGGCGACGCTCGGATATACAACCCGACAGCAGCCCACGCGGGCAAACATCCAGGCCCGTCACGTCGCCCCCCTGCAGCGCTTAGTTGCGCGCGGTATCTTGCCCCGCAATGTCCAGCACCGGGCCGAGACCGCACTGGATGACCTGCAGCGCCTCGCGCCATCTCTCCCGATGGTCCTCGAGCACGGCGATCTAGGCATCTACAATACGCGCCTGACGCGCGCCGACGGCTCGGATTTTCGTGTGCTCGACTGGGGCTCTTCGACCTTCGAGGGCATCCCGCTCGGGGACCTCGCCTACCTGCTCTGCTCCGCTCGCGCGCCGAAGGCGCTGGCACGCCGCTGTCTCGGCGACTACCTCGTGCGCATGCACCTTCCGACCGGCGACGCTCCGGCCTTGTGGTTCAGCTACCTCGCTCGGCGCTGGGAAGAACTCGACGGCATCCGAACGCCGATCGCCGGTGACCCGACCTCCGGCGGCGGGCTCCTGCTACCCATTGAAGGTCGTGTCGCGTCTTACCTCGATGGCTTAACCTGAATGTGCGTACGCGCGCCCGCCAGGCACTCGATTCGAGTCTGCGTCAAGGCAACCTGAGCTGTTTCGAGTCGTTGTCGATGTAATTGCTGTAATGCTTTCCCGAGACCGTCGTGCCGTTTGAGAAGCGAATGTGTTGTGTACCGCCGATCTGCAAATAGACGCCAGACACCTCCGATGTCGGTTTGCCATTTGCGTCGCGCTTGTAGAAGACCTTGAAATTCGAGATCGGCTCATATCCGCTGCGATTGAAGTCAGTGATGCCTGCGAACTCAAAGAAGCCGTCCATGAACACGGTCGAGTTATTCCATGAATAAGAGCCGCTGTCTTGGTGTAAGAGGGGCAGCGCCCCGCCGCCCGCCAGGAATTTTTTCGTGAAATCCTCAAACGCTCGAAAAAGCTCCGCGACAGTGTCTTCGATGGCCTTTGGATCCGTCGACGTCTTGTAGCCTTCGGGGATCTCGTCCTCGGCGACCTCGTCTCCGGCAACATCTTCACGGCAGTTCGGCGGAACCTGACTCGCGAGCGTTTCCGATGTCTTCAGACAGCGCCAGACGATGCCGCCGTTCTCGCTCGGAACCAATTTCAGCACGGGATCAACCGTCGCCCCGGTGTTTTGAGTCGTCACCGAAATCACGCCGAGCCCCTCGATCGCAAGGTCTGCGACATAACGACTCACCTGCGGCGCGTCGCCGTCGCCGTCGCTATCTCCGGACAGACTCGCGAGCCCGCCGTTCGCCGCCTGTTCGACCACGCCGACCTTCAGCGAAGACGCCATGCCTAAGGCTTCGCTGACCTTGGAGCGAATGCTGTAGTCCCGATAGGCCGGAACGGCGATCGCTGCAAGTATACCGATCACGGCAACGACGACCATGATCTCGATGAGATTGAAACCCTTCTGCGCGCTGTTCATTAGACGATTCATTCGAAGACCTACTCCCTTTAATAGCTGTTGTGATCCGATTCGAGCACCCGCTCCGCAGCCGACACCGAACGAGCCAAAGGTCATCCGAGGGATCGAAACGGCGGTCTTCGATCCATCCGCATCACGGCCTCATGGCTTGAGGCAAAAAACAGACCATTCTGCACAAGGTAATCCGGCTAAATGATCTCCTCGGAGCGTGCCGGACCCGGCCGATCGACCCGATCAAGGGTCTTACGGGGCTGCAAGCCGCCTGATTCCTCATCGGGACATGGCCTTGAACGTGCTGCCCGCTCGGCCGCAGTGCCGGGGAATGGGGCAGCCGCCTGTCGGGGGGCAGAGGGCCGCTGTCGGTCGAAATGTGACCCAGGTCGCAGGTTCGCGTGACGCCCTCGTCCATGCTCTCGGGGAACGACTGGCGAACGCATCGGCACGATGCCCGCCCCGGTCGTTCTGCGGATCACACCGAATCCGGACGATATCAACGAGACTGCCGGCATCGACCCCGGGGCCGATCCTGTCGATGGGACTGGAGCCGGGCATCACCGGCATCTACACTGATCGTACGGGAGCATGAGAACAACGACAACGGCGGGACGGGAACGCTCATGAGTGCAGCACGAGGACCGCGTTTACTTCTGTCCGCCTACCAATGCGGCCCCGGCATGGGCTCGGTCTCGCAGATCGGCTGGCACTGGTACAGCCGACTCGCCCGTAGGCTGCCGACGACCTTGCTCACCCATGTCCGCAACCGCCCCGCCATCGAGGCGGCTGGCGGGCCGGTGGCCGACAGCCGAATCCTCTATATCGACACCGAATGGTTTGCCGGTCCCTTGTACCGGGTCGCCTCGCGGATCTTCCCCAAGAGCGAGCATGCCGTCTTCCTGGTCTCCTCGCTGGATTTCTATGTCTACGACCGCGAGGCGCTGCGCATCGCACGGGAGGAGTCACGGGACGGCACGCCCTGGGACATCGTGCATGCCCCGACGCCGGTCTCGCCGCTCGCGGCCACGCGCCTCCACCGTCTGGGCCTGCCGGTGGTGCTCGGACCCTGGAACGGCAACTTGGGTCTGCCGCCCGGGTTCCGCGACATCCTCCGTGCGGACGCGGCCTGGCTCTACCCGGTGCGCCATCTCGGGCGGGTCTTCGATGCACTGACGGGCGGGACGCGTCATGCGACGGCCATCCTGACTGCGACGCGCTCCACAGTCGAGGGCATCCCGCGCCGCTATCATCGCCTCTGCCTGCCCGTGCTGGAGAACGGGGTGGAGCTCGAGACCTTCCCGGCCGCACCCTGGCCGACTGCGCCCGGAGTGGCGGGCGAGCCGCTGCGGTTGGTCTTCGTCGGACGTCTGGTGCCCTTCAAAGGGGTTGGCATGTTGCTCGACGCGGTTGCGCGACTCGCTCCCGAAATGCCGGTCCGGCTCTGCATCGTCGGGGAGGGTCCCTTGTCCGGCGAGTGGCGCGAGCAGACCACGCGGCTCGGGCTCGACGAGCAGGTGCGTTTTACCGGCAATCTTCCGCCCCCCGAGGTGGCGGCCGAGATCCGCGCGGCACATGTCTTCTGTCTTCCCTCGGTGCGCGAGTCCGGCGGTGCCGTGCTCTTGGAGGCCATGGCCTGCGCCCGTCCGGTGATCGCGGTGGATTTCGGCGGGCCGGCGGAGATCGTCGACCCGGCGGTCGGCCTGGCTCTGCCGCCGAGCGGACCCGAGGCGGTCGTCGAGGGACTCGTGGCCGCGCTGCGCGATTTAGTCCGCGACCCCGAGAGCTGGCGACAGCGCGGGGAGGCCGGGCGACGCCGGGCCGAAGAGCGCTACGCCTGGGACGCGAAGGTGGAGTCGACGATCGAGCTCTATCGGGATCTGCTCGCCGACCCGGTCGCGGCCCGCAACCGGCGCCGGACCAGCGCCGGCTCATGAGCCACAGCAGACCTTAGCACTCTCGAATCGCCAAGGACGCAAGACACATGAACGACACCGTACGTACGCCTCTCGCGCTGGCCTATCTGGTCAGCCAATACCCGGCTGCCTCGCACACCTTTATCCTGCGCGAGGTTCGCCGTCTGCGCGAGCTCGGCATCCGCATCGACGTCGCCTCGATCAACAGTCCCGACCGCCCCGCCGCGTCCTTGGCCGAGGAGGAGCGCGAGGAGGCGGCGGCGACCTATTACGTCAAGGCGGACGGTGTGCGCGGGGCGCTGCGTGCGCATTGGACGAGCCTGCGCGCGCGCCCCGCCGCCTATGCCAAGGGTCTGCTCTTTGCCCTGAGACTCGGCGGCACCGATATCCGCAAGCTCATCTACAGCCTCTTCTACTTCGTCGAGGCCGTCATGATCGGCCACTGGCTGACCGGACGTGGGCTCGGTCATCTGCATGTCCATTTTGCGACCCCGGCCGCGACCGTGGGGCTGATCGCCGTACGGATCTTCCCGATCGGATTCTCGATGTCGGTCCACGGTCCGGACGAGTTCTACGACGCACCCGGCTACCGCTTGACCGAAAAGATCCAGGGCGCCGACTTTATTTGCTGCATCGGCTATTACTGCCGCAGTCAGCTCATGAAGCTCTCGACGCCCGCGCACTGGTCCAAGCTCGAGATCGCCCCGCTCGGGGTCGACCCGAGCGCCTTCGGCCCGCGGCCCTTCCGTGAGCACCCTTCGCCGTTCCAGATCCTGTGCGTCGGGCGCCTGGTCCCGGCCAAAGGGCAGCACATCCTCGTCGATGCGGTCGCGGCCCTGGTACGCACGGGTCACGACGTCCGCCTGCGACTGGTCGGCGGCGGTCCCGACCGTGAGTCGCTCGAGGCGCAAGTGCGCCGGCTCGGGCTGGAGGATCGCGTCCTCTTCGAGGGGGTCGTCAACCAGGATCGCATCCGTGCCATTTATGCCGAAGCCGATTGTTTCGCGCTGGCGAGCTTCGCCGAAGGCATCCCGGTCGTCCTGATGGAGGCGATGGCGATGGAGATCCCCTGCGTGACCACCTTTATCACCGGGCATCCCGAGCTGATCCGCGACGGGGTCGACGGCGTGCTGGTTGCACCCTCGGACGAGACCGCGCTGGCCGAGGCGATCGCGGTTCTGATCGCGGATCCGGAGCTTCGCCGCCGCCTCGGCGAGGCCGGACGCCGACGGGTGATCGAGAAGTACGACCTCGAGACCAACACCCGACGCTTGGCGGACATCTTGCGGCGCCGCCTGGGAGAGACGCCATGACACATCTGCGATCGCTGAGCGCGGCCGCGCTGGCCGCCCTGATCGCAGGCACAGGCGTCGCCCGCACGGAGCCCCTGCTTGAGACACCGACCAATCTGCGGATCCTGTCCGCTGCTCCCGTCTCGGTCGAGGCGCGCGTCGAAGACACGCCCTTGGTCGCGAACGTCGAGCGCATCGGGATGAATCTCGGTCATTCGAACTACTGGGGCGCGGAGCAGCTGTCGCGCAACGTCCTCAAGAATCCGGGCTTCGAGGGCATCGTCGACCGCGCATTAGTACGGGTTGCCCACGCCGATCGCGACCGCTTCAGCGACGATCAGACCTGGCTCGCCCGCGAGGACGGCTTCTGGTCCGGCGCCACTTACGAGATCCTGACCGGTGCTGCGGCCGGCGTACAGGGGACCCTCTTCGACTCGCGCGCCGTGGGCCGCCACGGTCTTCCGGAGCTGATTACCAACGGACTCGACGATCGACTCGCCCCCGGAGACATCGTTGCCTTGACAGGTATTCGCGACGATCTTCCGCCGACACATTGGTGGCTACCCGACAGCACGAAGGGGCGTGTACAGGTGGATCCGGCACGGATCGCCCCGGAGAGCCCCGGCCGGCGCTCATTGGCACTCTCACCGCTCTCCGGCGCGACCTTGCGCCTGAGCAGCCATCTCGACACCATCGGGACGCGTGCCGGGAAGCTTCTGCCGGTCGAGGGGCGGTGGTTGTTCTCGCTCTGGATCCATGCCGAGACCGGCGATCCGCCGCAGGTGCGCATCTTCTTTCGACGTCACGGCTCGGCGCCCTTTCTCGACCTGACACTGCGCCCGGAGCCGGGCTGGCAGCACATCGAGCAGAGGTTCGAAGCCGCGGACACGGGGCCGATCGGTGCACTGGAGCTCGCCATCGATGTCAGCGGCCCGGGGCAGGTCCATCTCGACGACATCTGGCTCGGCCCGATCACGGCGGAAAACGAGACGGCGACGGAATCCGACGGTCCCGCAAACCCGGGTATGAGTGCCTTCCGCCCCGAGGTCATCGCCGCACTGATGCAGTTGCGCCCCGGCTATCTGCGCGACTGGCAGGGTCAACTCGGCGACACGCTCGACAACCGCCTGGCCGAGCCGCATGCAAGGCGTGCAAGCCGTTATCGACCGGGCACAGGTGCCGAGTACGGCTACGGCTTGCCCGAGTTTTTCGACCTCAGTCGTAGCGTCGGGGCCAACCCGTGGCTGGTCATGCCGACAACCTTTTCGACCGACGAGGCGCGGCGTCTCGGCGCCTGGCTCGCCGAGCGCATCGAGACCGACGGGTTCGAGGAGGTCCTGATCGAATTCGGCAACGAGAACTGGAACGCCATCTTCCGCCCGGCCGGCATCCAAGACGCGGCACACCACGGCGCCGCTTCCGACCGGCTCTTCACCGCGCTCGAAGAGGGCGCGGGCGACCATCCGGCACTGCGCCGCGTCGTCAACGCTCAACACGCCAACCCCTATGCCGCAGGTCAGGTCGCCGCGGCGACGACGAAGGCCGACATCCTCGCCGTCGCGCCCTACATGCTGTCGCGCCTGCATGCGGCTGATCGGGATCGGGCGCTCGAGCTGTTGTTCGCGGATGACAATGGCCGTCTGGAGGAAATCGTCGCCAGACAGCCCGCCGAACAGGAATTGGCCGTCTACGAGGTTAACCTGCACACGACGCGAGGCGACGCCGACGACGAGGATCGCGCAGCGATCGTCACCGGCGCCGCCGCAGGTCCTGCCCTGGCCAAGCGGTTGCTCGAGGCGATGGCCTTCGGAGCACGACGCCAGTGCGTCTATACGCTCGCTGGCTTTGACACGCGCCTCGAGGGCCACGCGGGGCTGGTCCCGTTGTTCGGCGTCACGCGCGACCTGACCCGCGGCGACCGCCTGCGCCCGACCGGATGGGCGGTCGCCATGCTCAACGAGGTCATCGGCGGCGATCTCCACCGGGCATCCATGAGCGACGAGGGCGCCGGATTGCTCGTCGCACCCTTCCGCGGCTCGCATGGCTGGTCGGTCGCGATCGTCTCCGCTGCCCCCGAGTCTCGACGCCTGACATTGCGCTTTCCCGACACGCAGGTCGCTAGGCCGACCCGCGGGCAGGTCCTGGATGCCTCCGACCCGTTCAAAGGCAACGAGACCGCCGATGAGGTCCGACCGCAACCCCTTGCCTTGCAGCCGATCGGCAAGGACCGGATCCGGGTCACGGTTCCGGCTTACAGCCTGGTCGTCTTGGGCCCGACGGAGGTGCTGCCGTGATCAACGAGACCCTTTGGCCCTGGATGCTGCTCGGCATCCTGCTCGCCCTGCCGAGCCTGCCCGGCACGATCGAGCTGCTGCTCCTGACGCTCGGCGGAATCCTCCCGCCGCGGCGCGAAACGCAGCCGAAGATGGCGACGCCCATCGGATCCATCGCCATCCTGGTCCCGGCCCATGACGAAGCGGAGGGCATTGCAAGCACCGTCGCCTCGCTGCGCGCCTGCGATCCGGGCGATGCGGGTTTCGATGTCGTGGTCATCGCCGACAACTGCACCGACGACACCGCCGAGCTGGCGCGCTCCGCCGGGGCGCGCGTCTTGGAGCGTCATGACCCGCAGCGCCGCGGCAAGGGCTATGCGCTCGACTTTGCCTTCGGCATCCTCCTCGAGGAACCCTTCGATGGCTTCATCGTGGTCGATGCCGACACCCGGGTCGCGCCGAACCTGGTGACCGAACAGCGTCGACTGATGCGCCGCGGCGCCGCAGCGATCCAGTGCGGCTATCGCATCAACAACCCACAGCATAGCCTCCGGGCGCGGCTAAGGGGCATTGCCTGGATGGCGTTCAACGTGCTGCGGTTACGCGGACGCGAGCGCTGGAAACTCTCTGTTGGCCTGCTCGGCAACGGCTTCGGGCTGACCCGCGAAACCCTTCTGAAAGAACCTTACGAGGCAACCAGCGTCGTGGAGGACATGGAATACCATCTGCGCCTGGTCGCCGCCGGTCGGCGCGTGGTGTTTGCGCCGAACACCGGGGTTTGGTCGGACGCGCCCTACACTCGCGAGGCCGGTGCCGGTCAACGCGCGCGCTGGGAAGGCGGTCGCTTCAGGATGATTCTCGACTGGACCCCGATCCTGCTGCGCCGCGTCATGTCCGGCGAGCGTCGTCTGATCGAGCCGTTGCTCGAGCTATTGTTGCTGCCGTTGGCCTTTCATGTGTTGTTGCTGCTGGTGGCATTCCTGCCGCCCTTCGGACCCACCAGGACCTATGCGCTTTTGGGTCTGACCCTGGTCGCAGTGCATGTCTTGGCAGCGATTCGTATCGGGGGCGGCGGTTGGCGCGATCTGCTCGCCCTGGCGACGGCACCGTTCTACATCCTGTGGAAGCTCACCATCCTGCGCGCCATCGGACGGGCCTCCCGAACCGATGCCGCCTGGGTGCGCACCGAGCGCAACGATACCGAGCGGAAGGACTAAACCGCGTCCAGGGCGAGATGCTCACTTTCGCGTGAGTTCGACGTTTGGTGCATCCACGGCCCTTAGCGGGGGACGCGGTTTTGAATTTTATATTTTTTAATACTTTAAACCGCGCCGCCTCCGACAATGATCGGAGCCGGCGCGGCCAAGCCAGTCCGACAAACGACGCATACCGCACTGGGCGCGGTTGTAAGAGGGAGCCATGTCGATGTCCGATCCAACAACACCCGACGTCTCGGTCGTCATCGTCTCCTTCAATACCCGCGATCTGCTCGTGGACTGTATCGAGACCCTGATCGCGGAGGCCGGCGCGGTCAGCTACGAGATCATCGTGGTCGACAACGCCTCGCGCGACGGCTCGGCGGACCGGATCGCCGAACGCTTCCCGCAGGCGACCCTGATCCGCAGCGCGACCAATCTCGGCTTCGCGGCGGCCAACAACCTGGGATTCGAGTCGGCGCGCGGGCGCTATCTGGTCCTGCTCAACTCGGATGCCTTCCTCGAGCCGGGCGCGCTGGAGCGCGCGGTGCGCTACATGGATGCGGACCCCGGAATCGGTCTGGGCGGGGCACGGCTGATCGGACGCGATGGGGAATGGCAGCCCTCGGCCCGAATGTTTCCGTCGTTGCTCATCGAGCTCCTGACCCTCTCCGGGCTGGCGGCACGCTTCCCGCACAGCCGCTTCTTCGGTCGGTTCGACCGCACCTGGGCGGACCCGATGGAGCCGGCGGACGTCGACTGGGTCCCGGGCGCCTTCTCGATCATCCGCCGCGACCTGCTGGCCCGCATCGGCGATTTCGACGAGGCGTTTTTTCTCTATTACGAGGAGGTCGATCTGTGCCGACGGATCCGCGCAGCAGGCTTGCGGATCCGCTATTGGCCGGATGTTGTCGTAGTCCATATCGGCGGCGAGTCCTCGCGCACCCATGGCGACCTGGACATGAGCGCCGCCGGCAAGGGCGCCCAGCTCACACTCTGGCGGATGCGCAGCGGACTTCTCTACTATCGCAAGCACCACGGCTGGCTCGGCGCTTGGGCGGTGCGTCAACTGGAGGCGAGCTGGCATCGCGTCCGCGCCTGGCGCAATCGCGGCGACGACCCGCAGCGCGGGGCCAAGCGCGCCGAGTCGTCGGCGATCGTCGCGCTGCTCGATCGGGCCTGGCGCGAGACGGCCGGCGGGCGTCGCTCGCCGTCGAGACCCTGGTAATTACCGAGTCGGGAGCACGCCATGTTCGAGAACATTCGTGAAGACTGGCAGACCTACGAACGCGACTGGGCACGCCAAGGGTTCTGGGTCATGCTCGTCTATCGCTTCGGGCGCTGGCGCTACCGGATCGAGAACCGCGCTTTGCGCTGGCCGTTCTCGTTCCTCTACAAGCTCCTCAAGGTGCTCTCCCAAATCATGACCGGCATCGACCTGCCCTGCGAGGTGCAGCTCGGCCGGCGCTTCCTGATCGAGCACTTCGGCGGCATCATCATCAGCGGAGACGCCGTCTTCGGCGACGACTGCGTGGTGCGCAACGGGGTGACGGTGGGACTGCGTCATCGCGGGGTGCGCGGGGCGCCCGTGATCGGCGATCGGGTCGACATCGGGGCCGGCGCCAAGGTGCTCGGCCCGATCCGCATCGGCAAAGACGTCGCGATCGGGGCCAATGCGGTGGTGATTCAGGACGTCCCCGACGGCTGTCTCGCGGTCGGGGTCCCGGCCCGCATCATTTCCCGAGGCGATGCGACATCGATCCGCGCTTCGTCCGGTGCAGCGATCTCGTCCGGGAAAGACTCCCGATCCGAAGCCGGGGCGACGACGTCATGAAGCGCAAGCCCGACTTGCAGATCCCCGGTCCGCTCGGCCGCCGGCAGCGGCCGTGGCGCGCACTCTGGCTGCGGAGTCTCTTGCCGCCGCTCACCGTCCTCGGGGTTGTGCTCTCGCGTGCACTCGACCTGATGCTCGCGCTGCTGCTCATGGCGATGCTTGCTCCGCTGCTGCTGTTGCGCGGCGTGGTGGCACGCGGGCGCGAGGGTCGGATCTTCGACCGCGAGCCTTTGGTCGGGCGTTTCCGTGCACCCTTCGAGCGCCTTTACTTCGCCGGCTCGACGCCGGGTCGCGGTCTTGCGGTGCTGCTGAATATCCTGCGCGGGGACTTGGCCGTCGCCGGACCACGTCCCTTGACTGCGCGCGAGGCGGCGGTCGTCGGTGTCGAGGCGGCCGTACGCTTCACGGTCAGACCCGGTGTCTTCTCGCCCTACCGACTCAAGAGCCGCACCGGTGTGGCCTATGCGCCCGAGGCACAGATCGACAGCGATTATGCCTACGGGCAGAGCGCGCGCGGCGACGCCGGCTTGGTGGTGCGCTCCCTGATCGGGGAGGTTCTCGGCGGAGGCGAAGCGCCCACACCGCCCATCCTCGAGTTCTTCGGTGTCCCGATCGTCAACACCACCATGCCCGAGGCGGTGGACTGGATCGCGGCTCGCGCCGTCGGCGGGGACCCCGCGTTGCTGGCCTTCGTCAACCCGGATTGCCTCAACATCGCCTATGTCGATGCCGAGTATCGCCGGATCCTGCTCGATGCCGCGCGCGTGCTGCCCGACGGTATCGGTATCCACATTGGCTGTCGTATGCTCGGGGTCGCCCTGCAGGCCAATGTCAACGGTACCGACCTCTTCCCGCAGCTGTGCGAGCGGGCAGCGCAGACGGGCCTCGGGCTGTTCCTGCTCGGCGCGCGCCCGGGGATCGCCGAGGCGGTGGCGGCCAACATGCAGGCGCAGTTTCCGGGTCTGCGCATCGACGGGGTTCAAGACGGCTATTTCGACCCGGCCGACGAGGACGCCGTCATCGACCGGATCAACGCCTCGGGCGCCGCGATCCTGCTGGTCGCCTTCGGTGTGCCGCGTCAGGAGAAATGGCTCGCGCGAAACCATGCGCGCCTGACACTGCCGGTGCGCATGGGCGTCGGCGGTCTCTTCGACTTCTACTCGGGCCGCATCCCACGGGCGCCGGTGTGGATGCGCGAGATCGGGCTCGAATGGACCTGGCGGCTGATGCAGGAGCCGGGTCGCATGTGGCGGCGCTATGTGATCGGCAACCCCTTGTTCCTTTACCGCGTCTGGCGACAGGCGCGCGGCGGGGAGACCTCATGACGAGCAGCGACGAACGACCGAGCCAGACCTCGATGGAAGAGCTGCTGCTGCGCCGCTACAGCCGCGCCGGCCAGCCCGCGTGGTTGATCCGATTGCGCATCGGTGCCAAGCGGTTTGCCTGGGTGGCGGTCGTGCGCTCGGCCTATCTGCTCAAGCGCGCCCTGGATATCCTGCTGGCCGGCCCCTTGTTCATCCTGCTGTTGCCGATCTTCGGTCTGCTGGTGCTGGCGATCCGGCTCGAATCACCCGGTCCGGCGTTGTTTAAGCAGACACGCGTCGGGCGCTGGGGCCAGATCTTCACCATGTACAAGTTCCGCTCCATGTATATGGACGCCGAGGCGCGCAAGGCCGAGCTGCAGGACGAGAACGAGATGTCCGGCGGGGTCACCTTCAAGATGCAACGCGACCCGCGCATCACCCGCATCGGCCGGTTCATCCGCAAGGCATCGATCGACGAGCTGCCGCAGTTGTGGAACGTGATCAAAGGGGATATGTCGCTGGTCGGTCCGCGCCCGCCGGTCCCGGCGGAGGTCGACGAATACTCGCTCTCCGACCGGCGGCGCTTGGAGGTCACGCCCGGCATCACCTGTATCTGGCAGGTCTCGGGACGATCCGATATCCCCTTCCCCCAGCAGGTCGAGCTGGATGTTCGCTATATCGAATCACAGTCCCTGTGGACCGACCTCAAGCTCCTCTGGCAGACGGTGCCTGCCGTGTTGTTCGGACGGGGTGCCTACTAAACCGCGTCCAGAGCGAGATGCTCACTTTCGAGTGAGTTCGACGTGTGGTGCATTCACGGCCCTTAGCGGAGACGCGGTTTAAAATGATATATTTTTTAATACTTTAAACCGCGCCAGCTCCGACAATTGTCGGAGCCGGCGCGGCCAAGCCAATCCAACACACTACGCATATCGCGTCGGGCGCGGTTTAATACAGTCCCGGACATGATAGGTACCCGTGTCGCGTCGGCGCGACCTCGAAGACCACGACGATCGTCGCAGCCGACGCCCTTCGGACCTTCTCGCATTCCATCTCTTGGGTGATCGATATGGACCAGGCCGTCCTCTTTGCCGACCGTCTCGGCGCCGAGCTCACACCGCTGACCGAGCGCACCAGCATCGCGCTCTTACCGGTCGCCGGCAAACCGATGATCGAGCACGCCTTGGAGTCGCTCGCCAAGGCCGGTATCAAACGCATTCTGGTCGTGGTCTCGCCCTTTGCCGACGAGATCCAGCGGGTGATCGGCGACGGAACGCGTTGGGGCCTACGCCTGACCTACACCCTGACCCGCGGCGAAGAGGATCCGACCGCGGTGGTGGATCGACTGGGTACGCGCATGGATGGACCCATCGTCGCGCTGCGCGGCGACCTGATCCACGGCTTCGATGTCCCCGGTTGGATCTCCGCGGCCGAGACGACCCCCGGCGACTCGGTTTGGGCCGATGCCGACGGCGTATCCGCGGCCTGCGGGATCCACCGCGCGGGCGCGATCGACCTGACCCCGCTGTCGTGGCCGCCGACCGACCGAGCGGCGTCGCCTCCGCAGACCGCCTGGATCCCCGTCGCGGCCGAGCAGGTTCGCACCGTCCAGAGTCTCGCCGAGTATCACCGGGTCAATCTGGATGCGGTCGCGAAACGCCTGCCCGGTCTCATCCTGCCCGGCCGACAGGCCGCCTTGGGGTTGACCCTGGGGCGTGGATCGCGCGTCTCGCCGCGCTCACTGAAACAGGGCGTCTGCCTGGTCGGTGCCCGCTGTCGGATCGCACCGGATGCCGAGCTGACCGGGGAGGTCGTGATCAGCGACGACGTCATCGTCGATCGGCGTGCGACCATCAACTCCAGCGTCATCCTGCCGCACACCTATGTCGGCGAGCTGGTGGAGATCACCAATGCGATCGTCAGCGCCAACACCATGATTCGGGTGGACTCGGGCGCCGTCCTGCAGGTGACCGATGCGTGCCTCTTGGCCGATCTCGAGCAGGCAACGCTGAGCGGCGGGATCGCCGACCCCGTCCACCGTCTGCTCGGAACGCTGGGCTTGATCCTGTCGCTCCCGCTGTGGCCGATCGCCGCGTTGGCCGCACTGCCGAATCGCGAGCAAGGCTGGTTCGATACGATCACCCTGCGCGGCAACAAACGCGACCTCGACGCGTTCGGGCAGGTCACACGCCGAGACGTCCGCGTGCGAGAGTGGCGCACCCGCGTGCCGATCCTGCGCGCACTCCCGCGTCTGCTGGCCGTGGCCTCGGGCGATCTGCGGCTGGTCGGGGTCACGCCCTTGTCACCCGAGGCGGCGGACGGTCTCGGGGATGATTGGGAGCGGATCCGCGAAGAGGCCCCCGCCGGGCTCGTGGGTCCGACGCAGCTCGACGTCCCCGCGGATGCCCCGTTCGAGGAAAAGCTCATGAGCGACGTCTTCTACGCCCGACAGAGGCGCATCGGACGCGATCTCGTCTATCTGCTCAGGGGTCTGCTCGCCATCCTGCGCCCGGCAAGCTGGCTTGCGCCGCCGCGGCAACCGGATCTCGGTTAGGGTCTTTGCGCTGCAATGGGCTTGGCCATGAGCAGGCAGGTGGAGTCCCCGTCTGACTCCACCTCGCACGTGGACATGATGGACTTAATGATCCTGATGCCGCGGCCGCGCGGCTCGCAATCGAAGGCATCGAGTCCGCTCGGCAGATCGTCGAAACCCGCCGGTGTTGCCGCCACCCGGGCCGCATCGAGCGGCTCGCCGTGTTGACACACGCGCACCCGGAGACATCCGGCGTCGACCTCTGCCGTCACCCGAACCTCATGCCCTGGTTCGTTGCGGTAGGCATGTTCCACTGCATTGACGAAGGCCTCGTAGACACAGAGCTCGATCTGCGAGAGTTCGATCTCGCTCCAACCCAAGCCGTCGCAGAACGCCCGCACATCGGACGCCGCCTCGTGGGCCGCCTCGAGTCGACTGTCGAAGACTCGGGCGTCCGCCTTGACCGGCGTGCGGCGACTGGACCCATCCGATACCGCCGCCGCAAGCGCCCCGCCAGCCGCGTCATCGCGATTCCTGCTGTTCATAAGATGCCTTGATCGACGAGTCATCACCGACAGCAAGTGTAACGATTTTCAGCGGAGGTCGTCTCGGTCTTCGCGCGCTCGGGATCGACCCTCGCGCCGGCGGGCCTTCAGATGGTGGTCACTTTCGATGACTCGACCCCGAACTGAAGCCCGCCCCAGGCACGAACACCGAAAGCACCGGGGGTCTATTCCAGCTCGACTTTGGCCAATCTAGGCGGTCGCCGCGAGCTGCTCCAGCAGGCGATCGAGGCGATCGGGCGAAATTAGGAGCCGATCCTGCTCCGATGTTGAGTTGACGTAAATGTCTTCGGCCCAAATCGTGCGCCGCACCAAGGCCAGGCAATCCGAGAAGGTCGCATGGGACTTGAGAGACCAGCCGGTGGAGCGCGGCAGCGTCTCCCAGCGCTCGCGCCACCGGTAGACCATGAGACAGACCAGCGAGAACAGCGCCATCAGCATCGGCGTGGTGCGTGCGATCGCCAGCTCGTTCCACTGGCGCTGGGTCTCGACGCCGAGGTGGCGACGGACTTCCTCGAAGGTGACCTCGATCGACCAGCGCTGGACGAACAGCTCCACCACGCGCGCCGGCGCCATGTTCAGGTCGGTTGTGAAGAAGGCTTGCGTCGGCAGCCGGCCCTCGGGATCGACCACGAGCACCCAACGCATCGGCAACGGCGGCCATCCCGGGGTGTGCCACAGACACACCTCGCTGAGCAGGCGCAGCGCCTTGGGCCGTCCATACCATTGAACCGCGACCTCCTCGCCCCGGCTGCGCGCCTCCTCCTCGCGCGTGGCGAGCTTGGCCAGCACGCCGCCTTTCTTGGGCTTGGGACCACGCCGCCCGACGGGCACCGGCTCGGGAAAGGCGAACAGGCGTGCGTCCAGGCGCAGGCGCGTGATCAGGGTCGCCTGCGCGGCCAGCACTTCCCACCCCAGCTGGATGCAGGAGTCGCTGCCGTCGCCGAGCAGGATCCAGCGTCGTTGCTTCAGCCAGCGCGACACCAGCCAGACCATCCCGATGGTGAGCTCCACGACCGTGCGGTGGCGCCGCCCGGCCGCCTCGTTGGCCCGCTTCGACGGTGCCAAGCGGGTGAGAAAGGGCAGCGCCCAAGGCCGCGTGCTCCACGGCACGGGCACCAACACCGCCATGCAGATCCACTCCAGCCCCAAACAGGTCACCACCGTGCTGCGCGAGGAGCGCACCGCATCGCGATACATCCCCTTCGCCCGAATGCGCACCCCCTTGCGCCGTTCCAGCGTCTCGTCGACCGCCACCACGATCGGCACCTGCGCCGGCAACATCCCGAGCAACAGCCCCAGCAGAATCCGCGCCCCCTGCCGCGACGACCAGCGCGCCCGATTCAGCACCCGGTGATAACGCTCGAAGCGCCGCTCCGCGCTCAGCCCCATCGCCCGCAGCGCCGCCGTCACCGTGCGCGGCCCTTGCGCCAGCAGCGTCCCCGTCAGCAAGACGTGCAGATGCGCCAAAGTCGGCGCGGTGAACAGGCAGGCAAAGGGCTGCAGAACAGATACAATCGAGGCTGACAGAGGGAACATCCGCGGGCAGGTCCGAGGTTTTGGTCGACAGCGGACGATACCGTCTGCGGCCCTCTGCCGCTAAATCAATCGGGTCCGTCACTGTCGCTCTGGGGCACCTCGCGGCCCTGTCGCCGAGGCTCGGAAATGGCCTAAGTCGAACTAGCCACTTTGCTTGATCCAGATTCCCCCATCCAATATATAGGTCCCCGCGCCACCATTTTCTGATGCGTAGGCATCCCTGAAGGCATTGTTGCCGTTGATTGAGCCTTCTAATAGGTGATGTCGTCCATCTGGGTGAATATTGAAATTCAAATTCCCCCCAACCGTGATTTTTTGAAGTCCTGTAAATGCCTTATTTTCTATCGTCGTCACACTCTCTGGAATGACAACGGAAGTGATGTTGTTACCGTCAAAGGATAGCTGATCGATTCTTCGTAGACCTGGAGGTAGGGTCACTTCTGTCAATTCGTTGTCTCGAAATGCTCTGGCATGAATGTGTACGATTTGACTGTCATTTTCGAATGCAACGGTAGTCAACCCTTTGTTATTGAATACATCTTGCCAAATGCGGGTGATGGTTGTTCCCTCAAGCGTGGTTGGGATCTTGATGTTCTTGTCTTCCCCTTCATACTCACCGGTCAAGAAACTGGCACTCCAGTCATTGTTAGTTGGACGAAAGCGAAGTCCATTCCCCAATATGATTGTGTAGCTTCCATCGCCTGTCTGAATTCCACCACGACACATTGCCGGCACATGCCGAGGAAGGCCAGCTAACAATTGGCATTCCCAGTTGATCGAACCACCGCTCATGCTTGGAATGAGTGCGAGGATGGGATCATTGATGGCGCCAGTACGCTGAGTCTCAAGTTCGATCACGCCCAGGTCCTCGATCCGCACCTCTTTCACATAACGCGTTTCAGAGACTTGAGCGAGGTTTGCGCTGTTGCCATCAGTGATGCTCTCGAGCCCACGCATGGCGGCGGCCTCGACGACGGCGATCTTGGGCACGGACGCCATGATGAGCGCCTCGCTGACTTTTGCGCGAATCGTGTAGTCTTGATAGGCGGGAACGGCGATCGTCGCGAGGATACCGATCGCAGCAACCGTCACCATCAACTCGATCAGGCTGAATCCCTGCTGCGGATGAAACGTATCGTGGTGCATCTGTGAACTGCTCCTGTTCGAATGCTACGCGGATTCCGGCGTGTTTGATGGCCGTAGACGTAGACGGGCTCCGGACGGCGACCGGCCCTTGTGCATCCACTCAAGTCGAGACCGGGAGACGCCTATCTTCCGGTTTTGCGCCGTCTTCAATCGACCTAAACCGCGTCCCCGCTAAGGGCCGTGGATGCGCCAAACGTCGAACTCACGCGAAAGTGAGCATCTCGCTCTGGACGCGGTTTAGATTGGCAAAATTTAGGCCGACTTGAGATCTCGGAGCGTCGACCCGCTGTCCGCGCCGAGTTACCGTGTTTTCGCTGCGCGGAACCGGGGCACGCGAATAAACCTGGACCTTGTCGGCGTCACGAAGCGTCGGAATGTGACCGGGTTAACAAAAATCAGCTCCTGCCGCCGCACGGCGTCGCCCGATTCGCAGCCGCTTCGGATATCGGTTAGGTGTTATGCTCGATTTTTGGCTGGCTTCAGCGCGCCCACATCAACTCAGTGCGTCAGTCAACCGGGACGAAACCCGCGGAGTTTTAAAGATGCAGATCCGAATCGGATACGAGATGATCTTCGAGTGTCCTCAGCCGACACCCATGATCCTGACGCTGAACGTCCACTTCAGCAGGGTCTCCGACATGCTCCGGGCCGACCCCGTCGTCACCCGCCCGTCGGTCCCCATGACCGCCTATCGCGACGGCTTCGGCAACTGGTGCACCCGCATCGTGGCACCCGCGGGCGAGATCCGGATCTTTGCCGATGCACTCGTCATGGACAACGGCCTTCCGGACCCGATTCATGCGGACGCGATGCAGCATGCGGTGGAGGACCTACCCGGCGAGACCCTGGTCTATCTGCTGGGTAGCCGCTATTGCGAGACCGATTGCCTCTCCGAGATTGCGTGGAAGCGCTTCTCCCAGACACCGCCCGGTTGGGCGCGGGTCCAGGCGATCTGCGACTTCGTCCATGGCCATATCGAATTCGGATACCAGCATGCGCGCGCGACCAAGACCGCGCTCGAGGCCTACAACGAGCGCAAAGGTGTCTGTCGCGACTACACCCATCTGGCGATCGCCCTCTGTCGCTGCATGAACATCCCGGCGCGCTACTGCACGGGCTATCTCGGCGATATCGGGGTCCCCGCCTCGCCGGACCCGATGGACTTCTCGGCCTGGATGGAGGTCTATCTGGGCGGGCGCTGGCACACCTTCGATCCGCGCAACAAGATCCCGCGCATCGGACGGATCCTGATCGCGCAGGGCAGGGATGCAGCGGATGTGGCCATCAGCAATGCCTTCGGTCCGAATGTGTTGAAGAGCTTCAAGGTTTGGACCGACGAGGTATGAGCGCAGCGCCTCGAAGCCACGGGGTGCCGGGGTTGTTGGACCCGGACGAGCCACCGGCCTTTGAGATCGTCAATGCAGCAGGTGCCGGCAGTGCCGTCCTGGTCTGCGATCATGCCTCGAATAGGATCCCCCTGCGATTGGGCACACTCGGTCTCGCGCCCGAGCAGTTGGCGGATCATATCGGCTGGGATCCGGGTGCGGCCGAGGTGGCGCGCCGGCTCTCGGGGCATCTCGATGCGCCCTTGGTGTCGAGCGGCTATTCGCGCCTCGTGATCGACTGCAACCGCCCGCTCGCCAACACGGGATCGATCGCGGAAGAGAGTGCGGGCGTGCCCGTCCCCGGCAACCTCGGACTGAGCGCGGAGGCGCGCGCAGTCCGTGTCGAGACCCTCTTCCAGCCTTACCACGAGGCCATCGATCGGCTCCTCGACACCCGATCGAATCGCCCGAGCCTCTTGCTCAGTATCCATAGTTTTACGCCGGTCCTGAACGGCGAGCAACGGCCCTGGCCGGTCGGTGTCTCGCACTGGCGCGACCGCCGCTTCGCGGCACTCTTGTCGAAGGCGCTCGTCGGCCACGTGGACGGTATTGTCGGGGACAACCAGCCCTACCCGATCGAGGAGGCCGTCGACTACACGGTCCCCGTCCACGGTGAAGGGCGCGGGTTGCACGCCATCATGATCGAGATCCGCAACGACGGGCTTCGCACGACGGCGCAGTTCGACGCTTGGGCGGAGCGCCTGGCCGCCGCTTATCGCGAGATCGAGGCCGATGCGCTCAAGCTCGGCAGGTCGAGGGCAGATATCTGACGGGTATGCCGTCCTTTCCGGGCGCGTAGCAGGTCCAAAACGCTTGACCGGATGCATTGAATCCCGCCTTCAGATAGAGAAGCTTGTCATCGACGGGCGCGAATCCGTACTTGATGCGGATCTCCTTCTCCGTATTGTTCCACCAGATCCTCTTCGCAAAGCTGCCGGATGCCGCTCCCGAGACCGCACTGACGTTCAAACCCAGCTCGCTGAGCAGGGCGAGCGTGTTATTGCCTGGCACGTCCGGCAGACGCCCATGCGAGGCATAGTATTCGACCACAGCCAGCTTGACCGGACCGAGCAGCACCAGCCCCTCGCTGATCTTCGCCCGCGTGGTGAAGGTCTGATACTGAGGCACGGCCAGAGCTGCGAGGATGCCCAGGATGGCAACGACGATCATGACCTCGATCAGCGTGAAACCGCGCTGCTTCCCGATGACCTGCATGTCGGCTCCTGCTTGGATGGTCGCGGATTCAAGGCCCCGCCCGGCGGTCTGTCTCGATGCCGAGGACGACGGCGCGAACACGAAACGAGTATAGCGACTTCGTCTTCCATCATCCACGACCGATCGCGATTAAACCGCGTCCAGAGCGAGATGCTGACGTTCTAGTGAGCTCGACGTCTGATGTGTTCACAGCCCGCAGCGGGGACGCGGTTTAAAATGATATATTTTTTAGTATCTTAAACCGCGCCAGCTCCAACGGTCGCCGGAGCTGGCGTGGATAATCCATTCCAGCAAATGACGCATACCGCGCCGGGCGTGGTTTAAACCGCGCAGCCTCCCGCGGTCGTCAAATCTGCCAGGACCGATCCCATCCAAAAACATCGCATACCGCACCGGTGCGCGGTTTAGCCCTCGCCCAACACCCTCCGCCGCAGCAATCGATAGTCGATCGGCACCAAGATCAGGATCATCAACAGAAAGAGCCCGAAGGCTGCGGCGAGATGCATGCTGATCTCGCCGTTGACCAGAATCAGCCGCGTGCCCTCGGCGAGGTGATGCAGCGGATTCAGGGTCAACCAGGCGAGCGTCCAGGGCGAGTCGCCCTCCATCGGGAAGTAGGTGCTGCTGGCGAATCCGAGCGGCATGATCACCAGGAAGAAGGGGATATTCATATGGTCGATGCTGGGCACGATCGCCGTGAAGAGCAGACCCAGGGTCGCGAACGCCAGCGAGGCGAGAAACAGCAACGGTAGGGCGAGCAGCGCGCCGGTCCAGTTGAGATCCAGCCATCCGACCAGGGTGAAGCCCGCCAACACCAGCGTCACGATGAGGGCATAGGCGGTCCCCAGGGTCGCGGCCCAGAGGAGCTCGCCCCACACGACATGCTCCAACCGGATCTGGGTGATCAACTGGCCCTCCCAGGTCTTCTGGTAGTGCATACGGATGTAGGCCGCAAAGAGCGCTTGGAAGAAGGCGGTCATGAAGGCCGTGTAGGCGAGCATGCCGGGTGCCAGATAGGCGAGATAGGAGATCGACTGTCCGCGCCAGGCGAAGTTCGGAATGAAGGCACCCAGCCCGAAACCGAACGCCAGGAGCAGGATGATCGGCTCGAGCAAGGGCGGCAGGGCGGCGGTGTGCCAGTTGCGCAGATAGACGCTGAGATGCCGACCCAGGACCGCCCGGCTCTGCCACTGGAAGACCGCGAGATAACGGGAGAGGGTCAGGTCGCGGCGGCTCATGCCTGCTCCGAAAGCTTCATGAAGAGGTCGTCGAGCGATGGGCTTCGGACCTCGAATCGGATCTCGCCGAACCGGGCACTGAACTGTGCCAGACCCGGGCCGTCGAGTGCCAGATGCAGCGCCGAGAGAACCCGTGCGGGCTCGGGCAGACCGGCTTGGCGCGCCCAATCGCACACCGCGGGGACGGCCGGGTCATGCGCATCCAGCACCAGCATGTGCTCGCCCACCAGATCACCGAGGACCTTGCGGGGCAGGCCCTCGGCGACGACACGTCCGCCGCGCAGGACCAAGAGGTTGTCCGACAGACGCTCGGCCTCGTCCATGTAATGGGTCGTCAGGACGATCGCCAAACCCTCCCGCCTTAGGGTATCGATCAGCTCCCAGACGCCGAACCGCGCCTGCGGGTCGAGCCCCGTCGTCGGCTCGTCCAGAAAGAGGACCTTGGGCGCATGGACCAAGGCACGGGCGATCATCAGTCGACGGCGATAGCCACCCGAGAGTGTATCGGGCTTCGCCTGCGCGAAACGCTCCAGACCGAAGCGCGTCAGCAGCGCCGAGACCCGTGCCTGCACATCCGGCAGCCGGGGACGGAAATAGCGGCTCACCCGCTCCAGGTTGCCGCGCACGGTGAAATCGCTGTCGAAGGTATCGTCCTGCGTACAGACGCCGACCAGGCGCGCCGCTGCTTCCGGATCGAGGGCGCGGTCGATCCCGGCGATGCGTACGGTCCCGGCGTCCGGCTGCAGGAAGCCGTAGCACATGCGCAGCGCGGTGGTCTTGCCTGCCCCGTTGGCGCCGAGCAGGCCGAGGACCTGACCGGCACGACAACGCAGGTCGACGCCGTCGACCACGCGCGCTCCGGCGAAGCTCTTGACCAGACCGCTGGCGAGCAACACGGGTTCGTCCTCCGTGACAGCGTCGTTCATCACGAGAGGGGGCACTCGGCTAAACCGCGTCCGGTGCGGTATGCGTCATGTGTTGGAATGGCTTGGCCGCGCAGGCTCCGACGACTGTCGGAGCCTGCGCGGTTTAAGGTATTAAAAAGATGAAATTTAAACCGCGTCTCGCCAAGATCAAGGACGTCTCCGACGCTAAACACAACATGAAAATGACGCATTTCGCTCTGGACGCGGCTGAGTTGGGGATATCGGAATATTTGAACCGCAAAGCCACGAAGGACGCAATCGGCTATGGCCTTTTGTCGTGGATCGGGCGAAACAGCAGTAGCGGGCGCTGAGGCGGAGGATTTGAGACCGCGAGGGGTGAGCCATCAACCATGGGGGCGAAGGGCCGGCGTCTGCCGTGGCTCCCCGGAACGGCCCGGAAAGGGACACCGGCGACAGCGGCGGATCGATTCCGCCGCTTCTCGAGAGAGGGGCAGGTCAGGGCGCGAAGTGATCGAGCGGCGTTGCGGTGACGTGATTCGCGTAGCTGCTCAAGGTGACCAACGCGATTCCGGTGATGACCTCGAGGAGGTTCTCCCGGGTGAAACCTGCTCTCAGGAAGGACTCGACGTCCGCTTCCGGTACCCATCCGCGGTGCTCGGTCATGGTGGCGGTAAATCGGCGCAGCGCCTGCAGACGCACGTCGACGAGTCGCTGGCCGTGACGGATCGCCGTGGTTACTTCGACGGCTTGGTCGTCTTCCCCCAGCATCGGATTCGGAGCGGTGCAATAGTGGCACTGGTTGGTGTGTGCCGCAGTCACGTAGACGACCTGTTGCTCGATCGACGTCAGGCTCGAGCGGCTCAGAAGCGTCGCGAGCTGACGATAGGCGTCGAGCGCGACCGGAGACTCTGCGAGCGTACGCAGAAGGTTGGGCAGCTCCCCGCCGTGGCTTTGCATATCCGCCATGATGGCGCGCGAGGAGTGCGGTGCGGTCTGCATGTCGTGAAGTTCAAACGGCATCATGTGCGGTACCTGCTCGGGTGTGCGGGGTAAGTCCGGAAAGTGAACCTGAGTATAATAGTCAGGAATTCACCCGCAATCCGCCGACGCATCGAATAAGCTCACGAGATGCTTCGGTTTTTATCGTTACTCGCAGCAGGATGCAGTTCGCCCCGGACGAGATCTGTGCCGTTGTTCCGGGTCGACGCCATCACGAGGGCCGCTGCTTGATTCATACAGGCATTGGCCGTGTCCTTCTCGAGGACGCCGAGCCAACGTCGCGGAATCGCGGACGGACCGTAAAGCGCCCCGGCAATCATCCCGAGGATGGCCCCGGTCGTGTCCGCGTCGCCGCCGCGGTTGACGACATCCACCAGCGCCGTCTCGAAGGTGTCGGTCGCGAAGAGCGCTTGGAAGACAGCCCGCAGTGTTTCGACCAGATAGCCACCCGGATTCTCCATGCGGCGCCGATCGAAGCGATATTGCGGCTCGGCCGCGACCAACGCTTCCGCGAGCAGGCGCAGATCGCTCTTGGGCCGGCCCAGCAAGGCAAACTGGACCATGCGAATGACGGTCAGGGTGCCCGCGTCGCCCAAGCGGCTATGATGGGTCACGTGAGATTGAATACGGTTGGCCTCGGCGACCGCCTCATCGTCGGCCCCGAGCGTATAGAGCGCGATCGGCAGACAGCGCATGCAGGCACCGTTGCCGGCGTCGTGCTCGTTCTCGGGAACCTCGAGGGTGCCGTTCAGGCGATATTGGCTGATCCCGCGGCGAACCGTATGGCCGATGTCCACGGGTTTGGTACGCATCCAGTCGCTGAACGCCTCGGCGATCGTGTGCGCATCGACAGAACCGGCCGCGAGGATGCTGTTTCCCAGGGCGAGGCTCATCTCGGTGTCGTCGGTCACGCGCCCCTTGCGCAGTCTCAGCCACCCGCCGCCGATCAGATTGCGGTGCTCGCCGTAGACCTCGCGAATCTCACGCGGGGTCATGAACTCGACGGTTGCGCCGAGCGCATCTCCGACGGCGAGCCCCAGATAGGCTCCGGCCGCTCGGTCATAGAGGGTATTGATCTTGGATGGGTTCCAAGTCAGCTCAGTGCTCAGGTCCGAAACAAGCATGATAGTCGGTGCATACCTCGCACGACGGCGCTCGGCAGGTGTAGATCCCTTCCGCCTCGCAGAGCTGTTTGTAGAGGAACCGTTTCCATTTCATGTCGTTGACGTTGCGCCCGGCCAAAGAGGGGAAATTCCGGCGCATCAGCGCAGTCAGATCGGCTCGGTTCCAGAGTCCGAGATCCTGCCAGAGATGGTCGCTCGCCAGACAGCCGGCGGCCACCACGTGGGCCATCCAGACCTCGGACGGCGAGTCGCCGGCCTTGTGCATGAGCATCAACCGGACCAGCTCCTCGCGCTCGTCGCCGCGCACCTCGGGCGAGGCTGTCGCGCAGTCGATCGTATCGAGAAAGTCGCGCGTAGCCGCTCCGGGAAAATGGTGCCGCATCAAGCAATGAAACGCGGCCGGCTCAAGACCGAGCCAAGGCGGCATGGCGCCGCCGCCCGCGGCACGGGTCGCGATCATACTCGCAAACGCTTGATCATTGCCGGCCCCGATCGCCCTCACCATCAGGCGGGCATAGATGCGGGCGGCATCCTGTTCCGAGTCGAGGGCGAGGGCCGACATGACCTCAGTACTCCACGAGGATGTCTTCGTCGCGCACGATCATCTGGCAAGCCAGACGCCATTCGCTCGGCATGTCGTCGACGGCGATCCGATCGATGTCGTCCTTGGTCAGCTTGCCCAGCTCGACGAGCACGCCGCGCTCCTTGTCGGTCAGAAATCCGCTCATGCGGCCCTTGCGGTCGACGCTGGTGACACGCACCAGACAGTTGCCGCACTCGCCGTCCTGGCAGTCGTGGTGCAAAGGCACCTTGTACTCCTTGGCCAGCTTGAGGATGGTCTCGGTGTGGCTTCCCGCCACGGCATAGACGGTCTTGTCTTTGTAATCGGGGTTTGAAAAGGTCACGAGTGGCATCTTGAGAATCTCTCCGGGTCTCGGTTTCGGGGATCGGCCGCCGCACAGGCATCATGGCGATCCCGGGTTGGTCGCGAAACGGGGCGATAGGGGCGTCGCGCCTCGGCGTGGCGGCCCGTCGCGGTGAATCAGGCCGGCTTGACCTTGCAGTCGCCGAGGATCTGGGCCTGGCAGGCGAGCCGGTCATGACGGCTGGCCATGTTCTCGCGCAGGACCTTTTCCTCGAGCACGGAGGGCTCGGTCAGATTGTTCCAACCCTCCTCCACATGCATCATGCAGGTGCCGCAGTCGCCCTCGCGGCAGCCGTAGATGATGCCGGCACCGATCCGCTCGGAGACCTCGATGACCCGGGTTCCGGCCGGGACGTTCACGGTCTGCTCGATGTCGGTAAATGTAATCTTGGCTTTCGCCATGGTGTCTGACTCCTGAATAGTCGATGGTTGTGGATGGTGAAGTGGTTTAAACCGCGCCCAGCGCGGTATGCGTCGTGTATTGGATTGGCTTGGCCGCGCCGGCTCCGATCATTGTCGGAGCCGGCGCGGTTTAAAGTATTAAAAATTATAAAATTCTAAACCGCGTCTCCGCTAAGCTCCGTGGATGCACCCAACGGCGAACTCGCGCGAAAGCGAGCATCTCGCTCTGGACGCGGTTTAGCCCAAATCGGCGAAATCGATGACCCGCCCCTGCTCGCCGCGCACGAGGGCGCCGGCCAGCGCTCGCCCGAAATCGCGGCACTCCTCGAGCTCCTCGTCGGTCGGGATCAGCTTGATGCGCAGACCCGCAACCGGCACACGGAGCTTCAACCCGCGCAGACGATCCTCGATCATCTTCACCGCCTCGCCGGTCCACCCGTAGGAGCCGAAGGCAGCGCCGAGCTTGCCCTTCAGATCGATCACGGCGAGCGAGGAGAGCAGATCCCAGATCGGCTTGGCCGCGTCCCCGTTGATCGTCGGCGAGCCGAGAACGAGTGCATCGGCGGACTCGATCAGATCCACGAACGGCTGGATCTCACCGCCCTCCAGATCGTAGAGCGAGACGCGGATCCCGCCCGCCTCCTCGGCCCCGGCGCGGATCGCCTCGGCCATGCGCGCGGTGCTGCCGTAGGCGCTCATGTAGAAGATGATCAGCGAGCGCTCGCCCTGATCGATGCGCTCGGCCAAGCTCGGCGTGGACAGCTCGCGATAGCGGGTGACATAGCGGCGCGGGCGATCGCGCAGGACAGGCCCGTGCGTCGGGGCGATCAGCTTGATCGGCAGTGGCTCGATCAGCTTGAGCGCGTCGACCACGTAGCTCTTGAACGGCCGCATGATGTGCGCGTAGTAGTAGTCGAACGCGAAGCGGAAATCGCCGCAGAGGTCGTTGAAGAGCCGCGCATCGCAATGATGACAACCGAACACATCGCCCGAGAAGAGCACCCCCTCTTCCACCAGCCAGGTGCACTGGGTATCGGGCCAATGCAGGAACGGCGTGTGCAGAAAGCGCAAGGTCCGTCCGCCGAGCGAGACCTCGTCGCCTGTTGCGACCGTCTTGTAGACCAGCGGCCGGTCGTCGCTCGGTTTGAGCAGCGCCTTGAGCATGGCCGTCGCGCGCTTTGAGATGTAGAGCTGCGCTTGTGGCGCACGACGCATCAGCTCGGGCAGCGCCCCGGTGTGATCCGGCTCCAAATGGTTGAGCACGATGACGCGGATCTCGTCATAGCGGGCGACCGACTCCAGACGCGCAAAGAAATCGTCGGCGAACTCGGCCTTGACCGTGTCGATGACCGCGACCCCGTCGTCTCCCCGCACCAGATAGCTGTTGTAGGTCGTGCCGTTGGCCGTGCGCAGGATGATGTCGAAGGTGCGCAGACCCGGATCGAGCGCGCCGATCCAATGCACGCCGGGCGCGACCTCGACGGCCGGAGCCTGATCGGCAGCATCCCGCGCGATGACCGACGCGGCAGGCGACATCATGCTGCCGCTCCGTCGGTCGGAAGATCGCACCGGGGATCGGGGCCGCTCCGGGAACAGGACTGCAGATCCTGATCGACCGCGATTGCAACACCGAGCGCAGCCAGCAATGGTCCCGACTCGAAACCGCAGCCCATTCCATACTCGGATTCGATCAAAGGCCGGCGAATCAGAAGCGGATCTTCCACCATCAGGGCCAAAGCCGTCGGCTCGTCCAGCGTCTCGGGGAGAACCTCGCCCTGCTTGATGCGAGGGGCGGTCGGATTGAACCACTCACGAACCGGCAGAACCCCGAAAAACGGCCGCAACCGCTCGACGGTCCAGGGCTCGGCGAGCAAGTTCCGCACGCTCAGACGATGCCCGAGCGACGTCAACAACGCCTTCTGCTTGGCGTTGGACAGACACCCCGGCTTCTCGTAGAACAGCACAGACGACATCAACTCACCTTTCTGCATCAACCGAACAAAAATTCCTGAACCGCGCCCCGCCAAGGCTGCGGACGGAGCCGAAATCGGCACCACCCCAAGGTCGCGGATCACACTGAGCGCGGTTCAGCGCGCCTGGATCTGGGTGCGAATCTCCGCCCACCGATCCGGCGGGATCCCGGTCAGCGACCCGGGCGGATTCAGCGGCACGCCGAGACTGTCCAGAATGACCCCCTCGATCGGACAGATACTCGCGCACTGCGGATCGGCGAAGTCGCCCTCGCACTCGGTGCAGGCGCGCGCATCGATCGTGAAATGCGGGAGTGCGTCGCGGATCGCCTCGCTCGGACACAAGGGCAAGCACGCCCAGCAATTCACGCAACCCTCGATGATCTTGTATGCCATGAGTGAACCTCCGCTGCCTTTGCGATCGAAACCGCGTCCAGAGTGAAATGCATCGTTTTCATCGTGTGTCGGGCTCAAGAATTTTTCCGACCTTTACGGAGACGCGGTTTAGAATTTAATATTTTTTAATCTCTTAAACCGCACCGGGCGCGGTTTAAGCGCTCATCCGCTGTGTCGCACCGGCGGCCGGCTCGAGCAGCCCCGCCTCCCCCATCTCGCGATAGACCACGGCAATCGCGTCCTCGATCGGCTCCATCGCATGCTCGCCGTTCGGCGCGATGCCGGCGGCTTCCAACTGGCCCCAGGGCTCGTAGCCGATGCGCGAGCAGAGCACGACCTCGCAGCCGTCGAGCACACGGATGGTCTTGGCCAAGACCGACTCGCCGTCGCCGCAGGTCTCGTCGCCCGAGCAATAGAGATCGACCTTGCGGTGACCGACGAAGCGCACGTCGTTCGCGCTGGCCTCGTAGACCAGGAACTCGCGGGCGTGGCCGAAATGCTGGTTGATCACGCCGCCGCCGGTGCTCGCCACCGCCATCAACACCGGACGCGGCTCGGGGCGCGCGGGGCGGCGCCGGGTCAGGGAAGCGATCGAGACGAAGGTCTCGCTGGACTGGCGACGTTGCGCCGTGCGGCTGGCCTCGATGGCGGCATGGACCTCGGCGCGTCGGGCCATCGCCGCGGCGTAATCCACCTCTTGTTCTGCGATCTTGTCGAGCGTGAACTCATCCCCGCGATCCTCGCCGAGCATGCCCACCGCATCCGCGCGGCATTGGCGGCAATGGCGCATCATGGCCATGTCCCCGGCGCAGGCATCCTGCAGCGCGCTCAGCTCGTCGTTGGTCGGACCGCGCTGGCCCATCAATCCGAAGAAGGTGCCGTGCTCGGGCTCGGCAATAAGCGGCATGACATTGTGCAGGAAGGCGCCCTTGGCCTTGACGACCCGGCTGACCTCCTTCAAGTGCTCGGCGTTCACGCCCGGGATCAAGACCGAGTTGACCTTGACCAGTACACCGCGCGCGACCAGCATCTCAAGCCCCTTCTGCTGCTGCGCGATCAGGATCTCGGCGGCCTTGCGCCCGGTCACCCGGCGATTGTTCCAGAAGATCCAGGGATAGATCTTGGCGCCCACATCCGGGTCGACGCAGTTGATGGTGATGGTCACGTGCTCGATGTTGTGCTTGCAGATCTCGTCGACCAACTCCGGCAGCGCGAGCCCGTTGGTGGAGACGCAAAGCTTGATGTCGGGTGCCTTCTCGGAGAGCTGGCGGAAGGTCTCCAGGGTGCGCTGCGGATTGGCGAGCGGATCGCCCGGACCTGCGATGCCGAGCACCGTCATCTGCGGAATGGCCGCGGCGACGGCAATGACCTTTTTCACCGCCTGATCCGGCGTCAGCACCTCGGAGACAACACCCGGGCGCGACTCATTGGAGCAGTCGTACTTGCGATTACAGTAATGACACTGGATGTTGCAAGCGGGAGCGACGGCCACGTGCATCCGCGCATAATGATGATGCGCATCCTCGGAGAAACAGGGATGGTTGTTGATCTTGGCGCGGATCGCCTCGGGCAAATGGGCGAGCTTGTCGCCGCCGGCACCGCAGCCGCTCGACGCACAACCGCCGCCGGGCGCGCCCGCGGCTTCGGCAATAACCTTCAACTCCATCACGCAGCCTCCGGAGATGGGGCACAAGCCCCTCGATAAAGATGTCTCTGGAAGCATTGAAGCAAAGACCGTACCTAGTCTTTGCGATCGCTTAACCGACTGAAAAATGGTGCTCGGATTCCGCCGGAGCGACCTGCCTGTCGGGATCACGACAGCCTAGACCCAAACGATTTGTGGGAATCGACACGACGCCCGCGGCAATCGGGGGGTTCGCTCCGTAGGAACACGGATGGTCGCTGCTTCGGACCCTCATTATCCTGTCTCTACCGTATCAACTGACCTGATGTGAGGTGAGGATGAGCAAACGCGCGAAATCAGCGGACATGGCGTTCACTCCCGAGGCCGGCACATCACGAAGCGCTGCGGCCCCCTCGCCGGTATCGATCCACCGCACATCGGCACGTGCCGAGGAGCATGCCTGACTCGCCTGTCCACGACCTGGCGCCGACAGGGGGCGAATGACCCAGGGGCGCCGCAGCCTCAAAGCGTGTCTGCCGCACGGCCCGCACGAGCCAGTGGATCCTGACGGTAAAACGCTTTGAGCCGGTCGTAGACCTGCGGATATTCCCGGTGCAGCAGATCGGGAAGCTCGAAAAAGCACTCGCTGACGACGGCGAAGAACTCCGCGGGCGACTCGGTCGCATAGGGATCGATCGGGGTGTCCTCGTCGGCGTCGACCCGTCGACACAGGTCCTCGTAGGCGGCCGAGAAGGTCTCGGCCCAAACCTTCGGAGACATGCCGGCGTGCAGCGGCGGACAGCCGTTTGCGGCCCCGTCGCGCATATCGAGCTTGTGTGCCAGTTCGTGGATGACGACGTTGTAGCCGTCCCGCTCCATCCCGGCCTCGACATCCGCCCACGAGAGGATGACGGGGCCTTGCTCCCAGGCCTCGCCGCTCTTCGCCTCGTGCTCGGTCCAGACCACTCCGTCGTCGCCCATGACCTCGCGCTCGGGGACGAACTCCTCGGGATAGACGATGACGGCATACCAGCCGCGGTACCAATCCAGCCCCAGCTCCAGGACGGGAAGGCAGGCCTGCAGCGCGATCGCCAGACGCATCGCATCCGTCAGCTCGAGCCCCTGCGCGGGGTCCAGACGTTTGTCGCGCAGGAAGAGGAGCGCCAGATCGGCGAGACGCTGCATGTCCTCCTCGGTCAGGTCCTCAAGCAGCGGGAGTGCGTCGCGGACCCGCGCCAAGTCGTGCGGATCAACCGACGCACGCGCGCGCTCGAGCACCCGCTCCTGCCACCACGCGGTTAGGCCGCCCACGGATGATCCGCCTCCCGGCGAGGTCGAGCACGGCGGGGGCCGTAAAATCGGGGCGAATGACGCAGTGAACGGGTCCCATCGCACAAAAGCCCGAGCCCATCGGGGCCTTTGCCGTAAGATTGATGTGCGTCAAGGCGAATCGCACCCCGCGGCCCAAGATGGGCGGATAAACGTTTCCCCGCGGGGCTCTCGATCATGACGCGAAAGCTGTTGGTCATTGCTATCTTGGTCCTCGTCGGACTTTTGGCATGGCTGTTGTTTTGGACGCCGACCGCGGTCGATCTCGATCCGGAAGGGCCGCGACACGGCACACTGGATCTGGCCTCGCCGCCGCAAGGCGGAGACTTCGTCCTCGACTCCGTCGACGGCCCGGTCGCCCTCGCCGATCTGCGCGGCAAGGTGGTCCTGATCTACTTCGGCTACACCTGGTGTCCGGATATCTGTCCGACCAATCTGGTCCTGATCGCGGGTGCACTCAAGGCGCTGACGCCCGAGGAGCTGGAGCGGGTCCGGGTCCTCTTCGTGAGCGTCGATCCCGAGCGGGATTCGGTCGAGCGGCTCGCCGAGTATAGTGGCTATTTTCACCCCGAGATCATCGGCCTGACCGGAACGCCCGAGCAGATCGCCGAGGTCGCCAAGCTCTACGGCGCGGCCTACCGGCGCACCGATCTGGTCGATTCGGCGATGGGCTATGTCGTCGACCACTCCGCCTACAGTCATCTTGTGGACACGCAAGGTCAGCTCGTGCGCAACCTCGATCACGCCACACCCTCCGCGGAGATCGTCGCGGCGATCCGAACACTGTCGGGAACGACGCGCCCGTCCACCGAGAATCAGTCCGAGCCATAACAAGTCGAATCCCGTAACCCATACCGTCTGTTGGAGGACCTAATCATGCCCGGATACGCTTCGCCCCTGCTCGCCGCCACACTCTTCACCGCCGTCTCCTTCTCCGCTGCTTTTTCCGCTATGGGCGCAGACGTCTCGATCGGCGATCCCTACGCTCGTGCGGTGCCACCCGGCCAGCCCAACAGCGCCGTGTTCATGTCCCTGGAAAACCAAACCGGGGAGAATCAGGCCCTGGTCGGTGCCGAGAGCCATGTCTCGGAGACCGTCGAGCTGCACACCCATGTCGAAGAAGGCGGGATGATGCGCATGCGTCGGATCGAGAAGATCGAGGTTCCCGCGGGGGAGACCGTCACCCTGAAGCCGGGCGGCCTGCACGTGATGCTCATCGGCCTCAAACAACCGCTGGAGCCTGACGACGCGGTCGATCTCACACTGATCTTCGAAGACGGCTCGCGCATGCCGGTGCAGGCGCCGGTGCGCCGCATCGAGGTGCAAATGCAACATATGAACCATTGAGGCCGGACCCGCGCGGAGGACGGAATTATTCGTCTCCCTGCCTGTCTTCCAGCAGGTGAGACGGCGTCTTCCCGGCGGATAACATGACTCCGCTGGTTTGACCCATATGCGGATGTTCTGATATACATCCGTGGATTTTCTCGCCCCCCGACCAGGCCGTCGATCCGCGCAAGGTGTCGCGGCCATGAATCACGACCCGATTAGGCATCCTCCATGGTTAAGAATTGGCTGATAACGATTACGGTGGCAACGGCATTGGCGAGCGGCGCGGTCCACGCGTCCGCAGGGAATCAAGCCGCCGCGCCTCAGGTTGGAGACCCGCAAGCCGGAGAGGCGAAGGCCAACGGCGTGTGCATCGCCTGCCACGGCCCCCAAGGCAACAGTATCGTGCCGATCTGGCCCAAGCTGGCCGGTCAGCACCCGGAATACATCGTGAAGCAGTTGATGGATTTTAAGGCCGGTCGACGCGAGAACGCGCAGATGACCCCGATGGCAATGCCGTTGACCGACCAAGAGGTCCTTGATCTCGCCGCCTACTACGCGACGCAGCCCAAGGCCCCGGGCATGGCGGATGCCGAGTTGGCGAGCAAGGGTGAATCCATCTATCGTTGGGGCAATCCCGAGACCGGCGTCCCGGCGTGCGCCGGTTGTCACGGCCCTGCCGGCCAAGGCCAGTCGCTCGCGAAATTCCCGCGGGTCTCGGCGCAGCATGCGGACTATACGAAGCAGACCCTCGAGCACTTCCGCGGTGCGCTGCGTGCCAATGATCCAAACGGCATGATGCGCGGCGCTGCAGCTCGATTGAGCGATCAGGAGATCGCCGCGGTGGCACAGTACATCCAAGGGTTGAGCAAGTAGGTCACGCACGACAACCGGAACGGCTCACGGAGGAGTCGTTTCCGAACCATCGCTTTACACCCCCCGCCCGCACAACAGCCTTCGTTTTCGGAGATTGGTCATCGGAGCACTGGACTCAGGGCCGACAGATCCCGGCTTGATCACAGCCGAAGGAGGCGAGCGCTCGGCGGTCGCGGCAGATCAAACGGCGCAAGCCGGATCGGCAGAACCTGTCGATCCCGTCGATGTCGTGCCCGGACATGCACACCACCAAACCGTCTCCCGAGCCTCCTCGCTCTCGACCGACGCACGGCGACTCAAGCTGCTGAGTTTCAATGTTCAGGCCGGGATCTACTCGCGCAGCTACAGCGACTATTTCACCAACAGCTGGAAGCACATCCTTCCACACCCCGAGCGACTGGCCAATCTCACCCGTATCGGCCAGCTGCTGCATCAGTTCGATCTGGTCGGACTCCAGGAGGTTGACGCCGGCTCGCTGCGCAGCGCCTATATCGATCAGATTCAGTATCTGGCTCGCCACGGCGCCTTTCCGCACTGGTACAGGCAGGTCAACCGCAACCTCGGCCCCTTCGCACAGCACAGCAATGGGCTGCTCAGCCGTTTGCGTCCGCAGCAAATCACCGAGCACAAGCTCCCGGGCCTCCCCGGCCGTGGCGCCGTCGTGGCGGAACTCGGGCTTTCGGACCATGAGACCCTTGCCGTAGCGATTGTCCATCTGGCGCTCGGATGGCGCGCACGGCGGCGCCAACTCGATTACCTGATCGCACTGTCCGAACAGCACCCGTATCTCGTCATCATGGGCGACTTCAACTGCGGGTGCGACTCGAAAGGGCTGCGGGCCATGGTCAAGAAGGCCGAGATGCGCGGTCTGGATTGCGAGCTCAAGACCTTCCCGAGCTGGCGTCCAAAGCACAACCTGGATCACATCCTCGTCTCTCGACCGCTGCGCGTGATCGCCGCCCGCGTGGTCGATTACGCCTTGTCGGATCATCTGCCGATCAGCATGACGATCGAGTTGCCCGAGGGCGTCACCTTCTCGGCGGACGCGGACGGACCGGCTCCGAAATCGGCGCGCTGAAACGGGCGCGCCGGGCTTACCGGTGCCGCCGATCACATCACCGCCTAACTGGACCAATCACTGGGTGGCGCACTTAAACCGCGCCGGCTCCAGCGGTCGTCAAGTCTGCCGGGGTCGACCCCATCCAAAAAAATCGCATACCGCACCGGGCGCGGTTTAATCCTGCACGTAAAAGTAGCGCCACGCGCAGCCGCTTTCGCGCTCGAGCAGTGCGAGTAAGGCGTCAGTCGGCACCGCCTCGCCCGGAAAGATCTCCTCGACCTGGATGAGCAGTCGCGCAAACCCGCCCTGCTGCTTCCAATCCCAAGACCACATCGGACGGCGCTCTCCGCAACTCGGGCAGACCACGGCTGAATGCTGCCGATCCGATCCGGGCGTCCTCGCCGATTGCTCGAATTGCTCGACGCGCAGCGCCCAATCGCTCAAGCGCGCTCGACAACCGGGGCAACGCGGTGCGCGCGTATTGCGGCCGAGACACCCGCGCGGAGAGACCGAAGCCGGCGGGATCACGACGTGACAAAAGGGGCCGTCGGACTGCGGATCGCTCGCGATCGCGACCGCGCAGCCGACGAAGGCAAGCAGCTCGAAAAATTCGGGGCCGACGCGATAGGCGCACTCGCGATCCCAGATGCGATCCCAGATGCGATCCCGGTTGAGATCCGCGATGAACCCCGCCTCGAACAGGACGCGAACGAGACGGTCCCGATCCGGACAGCGCTCGGCATCGCGGGGCGCAAGGATCAGACGGCCCGCGTGATTGGCCGGCTTTGCGACACCCTCAAGGCGTCCGAACTCCTCGTGCGTCATTGCCTTTGATCCCCGAGCCGCGTCCACCACGAATCCCGCGGCGTCCACAGGCGGTCGCCATCGCATGAAACAGGACGGATCACTCGGAAAGCGACTCAGATGTCGTCGGTGGAGTGATGGAAATCGTAGCTCAACTCGCTGCTCGGCATCTGGACCGAGTTGCCTTGAATATAGTCGGGCCGACAATTCCAGACCCGAGCAATCGTGGCCTGGTCTTCGATGCCGGCCGCGATGACGGATGCGCCATGCGTTCTGATCTGCTGAACCACTTGGAGCAGCTCGGCCGGATCCGCGTTGATGAGCGTCGCGAAGGAGAGCTTGGCGAGGGCAACCGGCAGATCGGCAAGCAGGTCCAAATCCGCTGCACTGCCCGTGACATTGGCGACGCAGACCTGAATCCCGTACTTGCGCAAGACCTCGACAAGCGGTTTGGCCGTGACCAAGTGTTCTCGAACGTCGTGCATCTGGAACTGAAGCAACGGACGACGGCGGATCAGATTGCGCCGAACCATCTGTTCGCGGAACCAGGGAAGCCATTCTTCCGCCGCGACCGACCCCACGGTTTGATGGATCAAGAGCCGCAGCTTCGGATGCGACTTGCGCTCTGCGTCCATGATATCGAGCGCGTGCTCCAGCACCCAGCGATCGATCCTCGGCATCAATCCGCTGCGCTCGGCCACAGGGAGAAAATCGCCGGCAGGAACGTGTTCTCCGTCGAGTGTGCGCAACCGAAGCTGCACCTCGTAGAGCTCTCCGACGTTTGCCCCGAGCGAGACGATCGGCTGAAACATCAGCAGGAGTCCGTCCTGATTCACGGCGGTGTCGACCAGCTGCTTGAGCAGTCGCTCATAGTCCGAGCCGCGATCCGGGGCGATGACCGGAGTCCAGACCCGCACCCGATTGCCGCCCGCATGGCGCGCCCGCGCCACGGTGGTGCGGCTGCGCGAGACCATCGTGATGGCGTCGTCCGCAGGGGGCGTGAAGAGCCCGATTCCGATCGTTACGGTGAGCGCGAGGCGCTTGTCCTCAGCCCGGAGCTTGGTGGCACCGAAGGTCCGCAGAAGCTGCTCTCCGAGCCCCTCCAATGCCTCGCGGGTCGCCCGTCGAGCCAACACGGCAAAGGTAAAATCATCCAGACGGGCAGCGCACTCCTGCGCTGCGAGTTGGGCGACGAGCTTCTCCCCGAGCTGACGCAACAACCGCTCCATCCCGTCGACACCCACCGCCTTGGAGATGTCCTGAAACCGATCGAGTTCGATCAGAAGAAGGCCGACCCCGGGCGACGGCGCTTCTCGGTCGTGCACCACGCGATCGAGACCGCGCAGAAACGCCTCCTTTGAAAGCACACCCTGGAGAACATCGCTGCGCTCTTCCCCGACGCGACGATCCTTGAGCAAGCGCGACAACCGGATGCGATGCTCGATCGCGCCGATGAGCTGCTCACGCTGGATCGGCTTGGCGATAAAGCTGTCGCCGCCGACGCGCAACGCCTCCAATTGCTTGTCCGGGTCCGTCTCGGCGGAGAGAAAGATGATGGGCGTGTCGAAGTACTCGCCGTGGTCCCGGATGATCGCCGTCAGCTCGGTACCGCTCGCATCCGGCATGTAGAGATCCATCAGGACCAGATCCGGCTGGACATCAGCCATCTTCCGGAGGATCTCCAGCGGTTGATCGACGATGTGCGGCTCCATACCCGACTTGCTCAGCAGCAACGCGATGTATTTGGCTTGCAGCGGGTCGTCCTCGACCACCAGGATCCGGGGTTGGCTATCCTGAGCCGGACCGCTCAGCTCGATGAGGCGCTTCGCCAGGTCGGACAGGGCAACCGGGGTCGGAAAAAAGCCGCGCGCACCGGCGCGCATCACCTGGAGCCGCGTCTCGATGTTCTCGCCGTCGGCGATGCAGAGCACCTCGGGCTCGGTGGTCCCGGTTCCCGCGAGGGCTCCCGGCAGAGCCCCCGTCAGGCGCGCGATCAAGCCGGCTGGGCCGGTGCCGGAGGAGACGTAGCGCAGATCGAGGATCAGCACCCGAGGCCGCGTCCGCCCGAGCGCGGCTTCGAGGGCACCGAGATCCTCGAAGGCATCGAGCTGCAATCCGGCCGGCTGAATCAAGCTTGCGAGCCCGGTCAGTAGCGTCGAGTCATCGCCGAGGTAGAAGATCCTGTTTTCAGAAGTCGCGAAACGTGCGTCATTCATGAGCGAAAGCGCCTCGGTGGGGCGTCGAGAGATCCTGTCTGCCGTTGCCTGGTCCGACACCGTCACGCGAGCAGACTCCCTTGAGACCGACTTCAGGATCCGCAGCCCGAGCCCAAAGGTCAAGCCTAAAGCCTGCCCGCGGCGTACCCTCGGTTCGATCGGGTTGAAATCCCGGCGGCCTTTCGTTAGTTTCTCGCCACATGCTGCTGGGGGTGTCCGGCACGCGTGACCGAATCCGACCGAAAGGCCAGTCGATCGACCGGCGCCGTTCGGTCGAATGATGCAGTCACGCGACGGGCTGAGAAAGACCCTTCGAACCTGATCCGGATCATGCCGGCGCAGGAAAGCAGGCGACGAGGATGGATCAAGGGCGCCGGTCCGCAACGATGACCTCGCCCGCCGGGCACCGCCATCGAACGGCCGGCCCGACGATCCGGGTAGTGTATCGCATGAGCTTCGTGAGCTCTCGGTTCCTGCCGCCTCGACTCGGGATTCGTTTGAGTCCCGATCATCCCGCCGCTCCTCCCGCCGGATGGTCCCGACCATCGTCTGTTCGGACCGCAGCCTAAACGGCCGATTCGGCCCCCACATCTATGGCGCCACCATACGCCACGCGTCCGTCGAGAGGAGATTCCATGAGCGCCATCCCCCAGGCCTTCGTCCAGAAGACCGCCGAGCTGTCCGACGAGGTCACGCGGCCCTTTCCAAGTTCGCGCAAGATCTACGTGACGGGATCGCGCCCGGATCTGCGTGTCCCGATGCGCGAGGTCACGCTGACTCCGACGCAGACGAATGCGGGGGTCGAAGAGAATCCGCCGATCATGGTCTACGATACCTCGGGACCCTACACGGACCCCACGGCGCACATCGACCTCCTCGCCGGCCTGCCCGATCTGCGCGAGGCATGGATACGGGAGCGTGGCGACACCGAGCTGCTCGACGGACCCACCTCGGCCTTCGGACGCGAACGCCAATCCGACCCGCGGCTCGCACATCTGCGCTTCGAGCACATCCGCACCCCGCGTCGCGCCAAGCCGGGCCGCAACGTTACCCAGATGCACTACGCGCGTCAGGGCATCGTCACCCCCGAGATGGAGTTCGTCGCCATCCGCGAGAACATGCGCCTGGACGCGCTGCGCGCCGATCCGCGTTATACAAAGCTCCTGCGCCAGCATCGCGGCCATTCGTTCGGCGCCAGCTTGCCCGAGACGATCACCGCCGAATTCGTCCGCGACGAGATCGCCCGCGGGCGCGCCATCATCCCGGCGAACATCAATCATCCCGAGCTGGAGCCCATGATCATCGGGCGCAACTTCCGGGTGAAGATCAATACGAATATCGGCAACTCGGCCGTCACCTCCAGCATCGAGGAGGAGGTCGAGAAGATGGTGTGGTCGGCGCGCTGGGGCGGCGACACCCTGATGGATCTCTCCACCGGCAAGAACATCCACGAGACGCGCGAATGGATCCTGCGCAATGCGCCCGTGCCGATCGGCACCGTGCCTATCTACCAGGCGCTGGAGAAGGTCGACGGCAAGCCCGAGGAGCTGACGTGGGAGATGTTCCGCGACACCCTCATCGAACAGGCCGAGCAGGGTGTGGACTATTTCACCATCCACGCCGGCGTGCTGCTGCGCTATGTCCCGCTGACCGCCGAGCGCCTCACCGGCATCGTCTCGCGCGGCGGCTCCATCCTGGCCAAATGGTGTCTGGCACACCACCAGGAGAACTTCCTCTACACGCACTTCGGCGAGATCTGCGAGATCATGAAGGCGTACGACGTCTCCTTCAGCCTGGGCGACGGACTGCGCCCGGGCTCGATCGCCGATGCCAACGATGCCGCCCAGTTCGCGGAGTTGGAGACCTTGGGCGAGCTGACCCGCTTCGCCTGGGAGCACGACGTTCAGGTCATGATCGAAGGCCCGGGCCATGTGCCGTTGCAGATGATCGAGGAGAATGTCACCAAGGAGCTCAAAGATTGTGACGAGGCGCCTTTCTACACCCTCGGCCCGCTGATCACGGACATCGCCCCCGCCTACGACCACATCACCTCCGGCATCGGCGCCGCCAACATCGGCTGGTACGGCACCGCCATGCTCTGCTATGTCACGCCCAAGGAACACCTGGGCTTGCCCGACAAGCAGGACGTGCGCGACGGCATCGTTACCTACAAGATCGCCGCCCACGGCGCGGATCTCGCCAAGGGGTTGCCCGGCGCGCAGATCCGCGACAATGCGCTGTCCAAGGCCCGCTTCGAGTTCCGTTGGGAGGACCAGTTCAACCTCTCGCTGGATCCCGAGCGCGCGCGCGAATTCCATGACCAGACCATGCCGCACGAGTCGCACAAGGTCGCGCACTTCTGCTCCATGTGCGGGCCGCACTTTTGCTCGATGAAGATCACCCAGGACGTCCGTGACTATGCCTTGGCGCATCGGCTCGACGACGTGGAGATCGCCCTCGAAGCGGGCATGAAGGAGAAGGCGAGCGAGTTCCGAAAGGAGGGGGCGCAGATCTACAAGGCCGTCTAAACCGCATCGAATCGCTCCGACGTCATGGCCCGCGCGGCCTCGCGCATAAACCCGGCCACGTCGCCGATCGCAGCCGTGGACAAGCGCTGTAGGGTGGAGAAGCGCAGCGCAGTCCACCAGCGCCGGCGCGGGGTTCGGTGGACTTCGCTCTCGCTCGTCCACCCTACCGGCCAAGCCGCGTCGAATCGCTTTGACGTCATCGTGGCTCGGGGACTTGCGAAGCCGGTTGATTCGATCACCGAATATTCACGGGCGTAGGGTATATACTCTCGCGCTGGCTCGGCACCAAGATTTCCGCTCGCATCGCACCCATCGCCCGGCCCTACCCCCGATATCATCTTCTCCGGAGCTCCACTCGTGATCGAGACGTTACGCAATATCGCCATCATCGCCCATGTCGATCATGGCAAGACCACGCTGGTGGACAAGCTGCTGCAGCAATCCGGAACGCTGGGGGATCGCTTCGGGCCGGTCGAGCGGGTGATGGACTCCAACGCGCTGGAGAAGGAGCGCGGCATCACCATCACCTCCAAGAACACCGCGCTGCGCTGGCGCGACTACCGCATCAACATTGTCGACACCCCGGGCCATGCCGACTTCGGCGGCGAGGTCGAGCGCGTGCTCTCCATGGTCGACTCGGTGCTGCTGTTGGTCGACGCCCAGGAAGGGCCGATGCCGCAGACGCGCTTCGTGACCAGCAAGGCGTTCCAGCACGGTCTGCGCCCGATCGTGGTCATCAACAAGATCGACCGTCCGGGTGCGCGACCCGACTGGGTCATCGACCAGGTCTTCGATCTGTTCGACCGGCTCGGTGCGAGCGACGAGCAGCTCGATTTTCCGATCATCTATGCCTCGGCCCTGAACGGCTACGCCGGGCTGGACAACGAGGTGCGCGCGGGCGACATGACCCCGCTCTTCGAGGCGATCGTCGAGCACTGCCCGGCGCCCGAGGTGGATCCGGATTCGCCCTTTCAGATGCAGATCTCTACGCTCGACTACAGCTCGTTCGTCGGGGCCATCGCACTCGGGCGGATCCGCCACGGCAGCGTCCGGCCCAATCAGCAGATCGTCGTGGTCAAGCCCGACGGCGGGCGTTACAAGGCCAAGGTCGGCATCGTCTACGGCTATCTCGGGCTGGAGCGCCATGAAGTGCCGCTCGCCACCGCCGGGGACATCGTCGCCCTGACCGGCATCGAGGCGCCGAACGTCTCGGATACGCTCTGCCATCCGGAGCATGCCGAGGCCCTGCCCCCGCTCACCGTCGACGAGCCGACCGTGACCATGACCTTCCAGGTCAACACCTCGCCCTTCGCCGGGCGCGACGGCAAGTATCTGACCTCCCGCCAGCTCAAGGATCGCCTTGAGCGCGAGCTGATCCACAACGTCGCCCTGCGTGTCGAGGAAGGCAACGACCCGGAGAAGTTTCGCGTCTCCGGTCGCGGCGAGCTTCACCTGTCGATCCTGCTCGAGACCATGCGCCGCGAGGGCTACGAGCTGGCCGTCTCGCGCCCCGAGGTCATCTTCCGCGAGATCGACGGTCAGATCTGCGAGCCTTACGAACAGCTCACGGTCGACGTGGAGGAGACCTCGCAAGGCGCGATCATGCAGGCGCTCGGCGAGCGTCGCGGCGAGCTCAAGGACATGGTCCCGGACGGCAAGGGCCGGGTGCGCCTGGATTACGAGGTTCCTTCGCGTGGCCTGATCGGCTTCCAGACCGATTTCATGTCCATGACATCGGGCACCGGGCTGAAGTATCACATCTTCGATCGCTATCGCCCCGCCAACCCGGGCGGCATCGCCCCGCGGCGCAACGGCGCACTCATCTCCAACGGCACCGGCAAGGCGCTCGGCTACGCGCTCTTCAGCCTGCAGGAGCGCGGGCGCATGATGGTCTCCCCGGGCGACGAGGTTTATGAAGGCCAAGTGGTCGGAATCCACTCGCGCGACAACGATCTCACGGTCAATCCGCTCAAGGCCAAGCAGTTGACCAACATCCGCGCCGCCGGCTCGGACGAGAACATCCTGCTGACCCCGCCGGTGAAGTTCACCCTCGAGCAGGCGCTGGAGTTCATCGAAGACGACGAGCTCGTGGAGATCACGCCCACGGCGATCCGGGTGCGCAAGCGGCATCTCACCGAGAACGACCGCAAGCGGGCCAGTCGCGGCTAAACCGCGTCCGGAGCGACAGGCATGGCTTGAGCGCGGGTTTAGCCTCGACGCAACAACCGGCGACGGCAAGACGCGGTTTAGGTTAAAGAAAACGAATAAGGCGCGATACGGCTGTCGCGGCTCGGCTTTAAGAGCTGAGCCGAAGCGATGTTTGCGAGGTCATCGTCGCGTCCGCCTTTGGACCGAGCCGACCTCGAACAGGACGCCAAGACCCGTCTATCCTGCTGCTGAGAGCTGAGAGCTGAGAGCTGAGAACTCTATGCTACGCCAAGGGACGACCCCTGGCGGCTGGCGGCTGGCGGCTCAACCATAACGAATCACACCATCAAAGAACCGCCCATGCCCGATCTCTATCGCCCCGTCGAGCCTTTTGCGACCCATCGCCTGGACGTCGACCACGATCACCGCATTTATGTCGAGGAATGCGGTCGGCCGGACGGCATCCCCGCGGTTTTTCTGCACGGCGGGCCGGGTGCGGGTTGCGAGCCGGCCCACCGCGCCTTTTTCGACCCGGCACGCTATCGCGCGGTCCTGTTCGATCAGCGTGGCTGCGGACGCTCCACACCGCACGCATCCCTGACGGCCAACACGACCGGGGATCTGGTCGCCGACATCGAGCGGATCCGGGAGCGACTCGGGATCGAGCGCTGGCTGGTCTTCGGCGGCTCCTGGGGCTCGACCCTGGCCCTCGCCTATGCAGAGACCCATCCGGATCGCGTCACGGCGCTGGTGGTACGCGGGATCTTTCTCTGCCGCGACGAAGAGATTCGTTGGTTCTATCAAGAGGGTGCGAGCTGGATCTACCCGGACTATTGGGATCAGTTTCTCGCCCCGATCCCGGTCGAGGAGCGCGGCGACCTGCTCTGCGCCTATCACAAACGCCTGACGGGCGAGGACGCGGCGACCCGTCTCGCTGCGGCGCAAGCCTGGTCGGTCTGGGAGGGACGCACGGCGACACTGCGGGCAAATCCGGACATCGAGGCGCACTTCGCCCATCCGCACGTCGCGCTTAGCCTCGCGCGGATCGAGTGCCACTACTTCATGAACCGGTCCTTCTTCCGGCCGAATCAGTTGCTCGAAGACGCCCATCGCCTCCGAGACATCCCAGGCATCATCATTCAGGGCCGCTACGACACCATCTGCCCGATGCGCTCGGCTTGGGACCTGTACCACGCCTGGCCGACGGCCGAGCTGCAGGTGATTGCGGATGCCGGTCACTCGGCCTTCGAGCCCGGCATCCGAACGGCCTTGGTGGCGGCGACCGACCACTTTGCCGATGCGCTTGGTTAAACCGCATCCAGAGCGAGATGCGTCATTTTCATTTTGTGTTTAGCGTCGATGGCTTCCTCGATCTTGGCGAGACGCGGTTTAAATTTAATCTTTTTAATACCTTAAACCGCGCCGGCTCCGACAGTCGTCGGAGCCGGCGCGGCCAAGCCATTCCAACACATGACGGATACCGCACCGGGCGCGGTTTAATGTCGTGGATCAAGACAAGTGCGGCCCAACCCACTAAAGTAGCTTGCCACTCCGGACGCGATTCAGTGTGATCGGTTTACTGCAACGTGTCTCCCACGCTCATGTCGAGGTCTCCGGCGAGACGATCGGCGCCATCGAGCGCGGCCTCTTGGTCTTGGTCGGCGTGCAGCGGGGCGATACGACCGCCCGCGCAGAACGCCTGCTGGAGCGCCTGCTCGGTTATCGGGTCTTCCCGGACGCCGACGACCGCATGAACCTCAGCCTGCGCGACATCGGCGGCGGCCTGCTGCTGGTGCCGCAATTCACACTCGCTGCAGACACCCGCAAAGGAACCCGTGCGAGCTTCACCTCCGCCGCACCGCCGGAGGAAGGCGAGCGCTTGTTCGACGCGCTTGTCGCGCGGGCTCACGCGGCTCATCCCCGAGTCGCGACCGGGCGCTTCGGCGCAGACATGCAGGTCGGCTTAGTCAATGACGGACCCGTGACCTTCTGGCTGGAAACCTAAAGACCCGGGGCCAGCATCAGAACACCGATCGTCTCTTGCTCGCTCGGCCCGTTCCAGGGCCACGAATAGGCGGCGCCGGTCAGCCAAGCATCGAGTTGATCCGTTCGGTGGCGCGAAAAGAGGTGTCCGGACTGGCCGAGCGGGAGCACGCCGCGGGTACCTGCCCAATTCGCGGGGATGTAGACGACCCGCATTGAGGGGATAAAGACGGACTCCTCGGGCGCGAGCGGCATCGGCTTCATAACGTTCACCGTATCCGCACCCCCGCCGACACCGATCGGACCGACGTTGAAGAGACGCCCGACGAGCGGCAGAGTACCGAAGGCATGCGGGAAGGTCAGGGTGCGAATCCGGTCCAGACGCGCATCCTCCGGGTTGGAGATCCGGGCATCGAGATCCGCCTTGGCGGCCCTCAGCGCCCGCGCCCAGATCTCGGCCGGACCCTCGGTCCAGGACGTCGTCACATCGTCCCAGAAGCTCGACCGGCCGCTGCGGAGCATCTCCTGCAAGGGGCTGTAGGCAAACATGGCCATCGCGGCCATGGCTTCGAGATCCTCGCCCAGCTCGTCTTCGTAAAGCGCCCTGTAGAGCGCGGGCTCGAGCATGGCGTAGAAGGCCGCGGACCGGCTGGAACCCGCCATGTCGCCATCCCAATCGAGCAGCTCTTCGGCGGCGATACGCCAGGCGGCCTCATCGACCGCCTGGAGCTCGACCGCGATCCTGCGCAGGGCGGCTTGGGCGAGCCGTGCGTGAGTGCTGATGCGATCGGTCTGGATCTGCGCCATCGCCTCGGGCGTCAAGGAACCTGCCGCATCGAGCCGCTCGGCAATGCGCTCGGCCCGAAAAGGCGCCATCCAGGCGTTGCTGATGGTCACCGGATACTCGACCGGGACGATGCGGTTGTTGGCGGTGATCAAGGCCGCACCGGGCGGATCAACGCGCTGCGGGTTGTGCTTCTGGGGCACGAGCCCCTGCCAGGCATAGCCGTCCACCCAACCCGGCGAGGGAAAAGCGCCCGAGCCCTTGCCGCGCTGCGGCAGGACCCCGCTGACCTGCAGAGCGATGCCGCCGTCGCGGTGCGCCGACATGAGGTTCAGAACGACGTGCTTGAACTCCAGGATGGCCTCGCCGGCTTCCTCGAGCGTCTCGGCCCGGTTGAGACGCAGCAGCCCGGCGAAGGCGCGATCCGGGAGATCATTGGTCTCGCGCAAGGCCAGCAGATGGGGCGTGTCCAGGCTCGGCAGGTCCATCGGCGTCTTGGTGATCGGCCCCAGGATGTCGTTGACGATCACGCCGTTGTCGGTCGAGCGGATGACGAGGTCGACCGGATCAGCGCCCTTGACCGAGATGCGCTCGACCCGAATCGTGATCGGCTCGGATCGTCCGCCTGCCCGCTCGACGCTCGTGCCGTCGGCCATGAGACGCTCGACGAAGATGTCCTGCGTATCGGCGATGGTGCTGGTGAAGCCCCAGGCGAGATCCCGGTTGTGCCCGATCATCACCAGGGGGACACCGGGCAGGCTCGCCCCGGCGACATGCAGGTCCGGTGCAATCAGCTCCAGCAGGTACCAGATTCCGGGCATGGAACCGGCCAGATGCGGGTCGTTGGCGAGCAATGCCTCGCCGTTCGCCGTTCGCGGCCCGTTCACCGCCCAGCCGTTGCTCGCCGCCGCGGGCAAGGGCAGGCCGAGGCGGGCGACGATCTCCAGCACGGGCTCGATCGTCGGCCCATGCCGGTCGCCGCGCATTCGAGTCCGCCCCTGCTCCAGCGCCAGCTCACGCACCAGCTCGGGCGACACCTCCGGCGCCGGGATACCGGCATCGGTGGGAAAGAGCTCGCGCGCCCGCTCCGGACCGATCCGGGCCGCCAGACGCAGGAAGGTCAGCTCGGCGCGAAGGTTGTAGGATTGGGTCCAGGCCATGTAGCCGCCGATCAGAAGGCTGTCTTGCGGGGTCCATGGCGCGGGTTCGGCGCGCACGACCAGGTACTCGAGCGGCAGGCGACGCTCGGCCGCCGCCTCGGTGCGATAGGCGTTCACGCCCGCCGCATAGGACTCGAGGAGAGACATCTCCTCGAGGTTCAACACAGCCAGACTGCGCTCGGCCTCGCGATCGAGCCCCATGGTGCGAAAGAAGCGATCCGCCGGCAACACCAAGGGTCCGAATACCTCCGCCAGACGCCCGCCGGCGAGACGGCGCAGCAAATCCATCTGCCACATCCGCTCGCGTGCCACGACATAGCCCTGTGCAAACAACAGATCATGTACGCTGTCGGCCTCGATCGTCGGGATGGCGTGGGGTCCGTAGCGAACACGCACCGGGGCTTCAAGCCCCGGAATGGCCAGGCTGCCCGCGTAGCTCGGCTCGCCGCGCTTGGCGATCCACACCAAACCGACGGCGCCGGCCGAAAGGCCGATGACCAGGATCGCGACGATGAGCAACAGGATCCGACGTGGCATGCGGCTTGACTCCCGAAGCTTGGCTTACGGCGTTGTCTGGCCGACCGGCTGGATTCCCTTCACGAACGCGACGAAGCCCTCGCGTTGTGCGGCGACCAGCTCCGCCGGGCCGTGCATCTGCGGGAAGAGGTTGCCGTCGGGTGTCTCGATGACACCCGCAAGGAGCATCCGATCCGCCTGCACGTCGTCGCCCGGACCCATGCCGACACTGCGACCGTAGCTGCCGCGCAGCTCGACCAGCGTGGCCGGGATCGCCTCCGTACCGATCTGCGTGACGGTCGGCTCGACCGGCGCACCGTCGGGGCCTCGGAACTGCGACTGCCAGCGCTCGATGTTGGCCTCCAGCGTCCCGCCCTGATCGGGTCCGAAGAAATAGACGACAAACTCGGCCCCGTCGCCGACCTCGTCGCCGGGGGACGCGAGCACCTTGAATTGGAGTTGGCGCATCTCGCTCTTGGGCGTCTCGGCGACCCAGGCATCCGGGACCGACGACCGAAAGGACAGAAAGTCGACGGCTTGATCGGCCGCGACGAGAGCGGAGCCGGCGAGAAGTACGGGGGCAATCAGCAGCGAGCGCAGGGCGATGGACATCGGGTTGTCTCCTGATGGTGTTATGGCTCGCGGGACTCGAAGGACCGAGGGTCCAATCAATTCGAGCTCGGCGAGGGGGACCTCAATGGATCAACATTCGGTACTATCCGACCAGCCGTCTCATCATAACCGCACCTGCGAGGAGTTGCCGCGATGTCCGATCGACCCGACGCCGACGCCGTCAAGACCTATCTGCTCGATCTACAGGACCGCATCTGCGCGGCGTTGCGCGAGACCGACGGCGGAGCAGGCTTCCGCGAAGACGCCTGGGAGCGACCGGGCGGCGGTGGCGGACGCACGCGCATCATGCAGGACGGAGCCGTCTTCGAGCGCGGCGGCATCAACTTCTCGCACGTCTTCGGCGAGCGCCTGCCGCCCTCGGCGAGCGCGAATCGGCCCGAGCTGGCCGGGCGCGGATTCCAGGCGATGGGCGTGTCCTTGGTCGTGCATCCGCAGAACCCCTATGTGCCGACCTCGCATCTGAACGTGCGGTTCTTCATCGCGGAGCGACCCGACGCCGAGCCGGTTTGGTGGTTCGGCGGCGGTTTCGATCTGACGCCCTATTACGGCTTCGAGGAGGACGTGCGCCACTGGCACAGCGCGGCGCGCGAGGCATGCCTGCCGTTCGGCGAGGACGTCTATCCGCGCTACAAGGATTGGTGCGACCGCTATTTTTATCTCAAACATCGCGAGGAACCCCGCGGGGTCGGCGGTCTTTTCTTCGACGATCTGAGCGAAGGAGGATTCGATCACAGCTTCGCCTTCATGCGCAGCGTCGCGGAGGCCTATTTGCCGGCCTATCTGCCCATCGTGAATCGCCGCTGGGCGAAGCAATACGGCGACGAGGAGCGCGCCTTTCAGAAGTACCGCCGCGGGCGCTATGTGGAGTTCAACCTGGTCTACGACCGGGGCACCCTGTTCGGGCTGCAATCGGGCGGACGCACCGAGTCGATCCTGATGTCGCTCCCGCCGGAGGTGAGCTGGCGCTATGACTTTCGCCCGGAGCCCGGCAGCCCGGAGGCCGAACTCTACGAGCGCTTCCTCAAGCCGCGCGACTGGCTTGCCGACCATCCACCCGCGGCTTGATGCGGTCGAGCGCTCTTGGGAACGGTAGGGTGGAGAAGCGAAGCGCAGTCCACCCCTCCCTGCAACGGCGTTGGTGAATTGCGCTTCGCGTCTCTACCCTACTGGATCATCCACTCTGGCTCGAAAACCCGACCGGTCTTGACGAACCAGGAAGCAAAGGCGAGCAGTTCAACCGCGCCCGGTGCGGTATGCGTCATTCGTTGAAATGGCTTGGCCGCGCCAGCTCCGACGACTGTCGGAGCTGGCGCGGTTTAAGGTATTCAAAAGATTTATTTTTTAAACCGCGTCTCACTGAAATCGAGGATATCTCCAAAGCCAAACGCAAAGTGAAAATGACGCGTATCGCTCTGGACGCGGTTTAGCCCTTGCCGTATTCGGCCTTCGACCCCGTCATATCCCAAGCGAATGTACAGTCCAGATGCGACAGGACGGAGATCAACCCGCTCTCGCCGTCCTCGACCATCACGGCGATCGGCGCGCGTTTATTGAATTGCTTGTTGGCGCGTTTGACCCAGAGGTGACGCATCTCCGGGTTGCGCGGGAAGTAGGTGTGCAGCGCGTCTTCGATTCGCACCAGATACGAGAGCCGCCGATTGACCTCCGGATCATCCGGAAAGCACTCCTCGTCCCGATAGCGCGAGAGGTTGCGCGCTTTGATGCTTGCCGGCAGTTGAAGGAGCACCAGGATATCGCTCGCACCGAGGCTCCAGCCTTCCAGAAGCGACATGATGCGGCGCGTGAGCGAGCAGCGCTCGTCGAGCGTAAGTTCGGACATGAGTCGGCCCTTGTCTGAAGCGCGCTCGCGGGCGCACCGTGGAGTGATCGCAGGTCGGACGCTTTCCAACCGCGTTACTGGTGAGGGAGGTGGCGCCGACGGCTTTCGGATGCAACCCGTCACCCGATATCCGGCTCGGCGCTGTGGGGGTTCGCTTTGCTCTACCCGGCCGGGAGTGGGGACTTCGGCGTTGGAGCGGGGAGGATGGGTTTCGCTGTGCTCTACCTGGCCGGGAGTGGGGACTTCGGCGTTGGAGCGGGGAGGATGGGTTTCGCTGTGCTCTAACCATCCTACGGGAAGATCTGCGAGGGTCAGCGCGGGACGCGGGTGATGCGCAGGACGAGCGGGATCTGTCTCAGGCGGCGCATGATGCGTGCGAGATGCACACGGCCCTTCACGAGGATCAGGAACTCCAACGCGGTGGTCATGCCGTCCTTCTCGCGCGAGTGGACGTTCTCGATGTTCGAGCCCAGCTCGGCGATGGCGCCGGCGACGATCGCAAGCGCGCCGCGTCGATTGCCGATCTCCACCCGGATCTCGGTCGGGAACTCGCCGTCCGGCTCGTTGGCCCATTCGACATCCAGACGTTTGTCGCGCTTGGTCTCAAGGCTGCCGAGGTTGCGGCATTCACTGCGATGGACCACGATTCCGCGGCCCGGGCTGAAGAGCGCGGCGATGGTGTCGCCCGGGATCGGCCGACAGCAGCGCGCGAAGCTCACCACCATCCCCTCGGTACCGCGAATCGCCAGACGGTGGGGATGCAGATTCTTGTCGGCCTGCATCGCTTGGGTCGCCTCGTCGTCATCGCCCCCGGCCAAGCGACGCGCCACGAATGCGGCCAGACGATTCCCGAGTCCGATATCACCGAGCAGGTCGTCGAGGGTGCGCTGATTGGCCTCTTCCAGGTAGGCCGCGACACGGACCGGGTCGAGGCTGTCCAGATCCACCCCGAATGTGCCGAGTTCCGCACTGAGCAAGCGCCGTCCCAGCACCTGGGCCTCGCGCTGTTTGAGGTTCTTCAGGTAGCCCCGGATGCTCGCGCGGGCCTTGCCGGTCACGACGAAATTCAGCCAGGCCGCATTCGGCTTGGCGCCGGGTGCGTTGATGATCTCCACCGTCTGGCCGCTGCGCAGATGCGTGCTCAGCGAGACCATGCGCCGGTCGATCCGCGCAGCGACACAGGTGTTGCCGACATCCGAATGGATTGCGTAGGCGAAGTCGATGACCGTTGCACCCCGCTTGAGCGTCAGGATCCGCCCCTTGGGCGTGAAGACATAGACCTCGTCGGGGAAGAGGTCGATCTTCACGTGGTCGAGGAACTCCACCGAATTGCCGGCCGCACGCTGCATCACGAGGAGATTTTGCAACCACTCCGAGGCCAGTGTCGTGGCCTTGGCCGTGGATTGCTCGCCGCTCTTGTAGAGCCAGTGCGCGGCGATCCCGGACTCGGCCATGCGCTGCATGTCCTCGGTGCGGATCTGGATCTCGATGTGGATGCCCTGAGGGCCGATGAGCACCGTGTGAAGCGATTGATAGCCGTTCGCCTTGGGGATGGCGATGTAGTCCTTGAAGCGCCCCGGCACGGGTTTGTAGAGATTGTGGACCAGCCCGAGCACGCGATAACAGGTGTCGACCCGATCCACCGTCACCCGGAAGGCGAAGACGTCCACCACCTCCGAGAAGGCTCGGCGCTTCTCGCGCATCTTGCGATAGATGCCGTAGAGGTGTTTGCGCCGGCCATCGACCTCACCGTGGATCTCCTCCTGATGCAGGGCCTGTTTGAGGGCCGTCTCCACGGTGCCGACCATCTCGACGCGCGCACCGCAGGTCTTCTGCAAGGCGCGTTGAATGACGTGACGTCGCCAAGGCCAATGGTGCAGGAAACCCAGCTCTTCGAGCTCGACCCGGACGCGGTTGATCCCGAGACGGTTGGCGATGGGGGCGAAGATGTCGAGCGTCTCGCGCGAGATCCGTCGGCAGGCATCCGGGTGCATGGACCCGAGCGTACGCATGTTGTGCAGACGATCGGCGAGCTTGATCAGGATGACGCGGATGTCGCGCGTCATGGCGAGCAGCATCTTCTGCAGGCTCGCCGCCTGGGCCTCGGCACGCGACTCGAACTCGATCTGCGAGAGCTTGCTCACCCCGTCGACGAGATCGGCGATCTCCTCGTCGAAGACCTCCGCGACCTGCTCCTTCTCGACCGGAGTATCCTCGATCACGTCGTGCAGCAGGGCCGCGATCAGGCACTTATAGTCCATGTGCATCTCGGCCAGGATGCGCGCGACCGCGACCGGATGGTAGATGTAGGGCTCACCCGATTTGCGGCTTTGACCCTCGTGCGCCTCGGCCCCGAACAGATAGGCGCGATAGAACTCGCTGACCTGCTCGGGCGGGAGATAGGTCTCGAGATAGGTGCAGAGGTCGCTGATCAAATAACGGGCCACGGGCGCGCGGTCGGATGCCTCCACGGCGGACTGAATCGGGTGCTCGGTGGCCGGGGCAACGACGGGGAGGAGGGCGGTTTGCATGGATCCGGCATCGAACGGGCTCATGACGAAGCGCACAGCACCCGGCCGCCGACCGCAGAACGACCGCGCTCTCCGGTGTCTCGCCGCGTCTCGTCCGTGCGCATCGAGGTTCTACTCGCGCGGATCGCCCTTGGGCTCCGCCTCGCCGAGTTCGGAGGCCAACTCCTCGGCGAGTGCCTGCTCCAAGGCGGCCGTGGTCTCGTCGATCTCGCGCTGCGCGGCCTGCACCATCGCGGTCGAAATATGGCCCGCGGCAATCTCGCGCAGCGCCATCACGGTGGGCTTGTCGTTGGCCCACGGCAGGATCGGCTCGACGCCGTTCGCCAACTGGCGGGCACGCTTGGTTGCGAGCAGCACCAGGTCGAAGCGGTTGTCGACGTGATTGAGGCAGTCCTCAACGGTAATTCTGGCCATGCGAAATCATCTCCATCGGGGTCTCGAAAATTCGGGGGCGCCGGCGTAAAGAACCGGGAATGCGACGGACGCGGGTGCGAGGACTCGTCGTTCTTCGACAGGCGGACGGGCGCGCCGTTCATGCCCCTCCGAGCCGACCGCCCACGCGGCAGCCTTGTGCTAAGAGCCTAACATATACCGAGCACACGCGGATTCTTCACCGCATTGCACGCCCTGCGCACGCATCAGGTCATGGCATCGAGCAGGAACCCCAGCCGCGGCCGCTGCCGCTCGAAACGCTGACGCTCGGCGAGGACGATGGCAGCCAGCGCATCCAGGGCCGTGTTGAACAGGTCGTTCACGACCAGATAGGCATACTCCTCGACATGCGCCATCTCGTCGCGCGCCTGGGCCATCCGACCCGCGATCACCGCATCGCTGTCGGTTCCCCGCCCGCACAGACGACGCTCCAGCTCCGCGATCGAAGGCGGCAGGACGAAGATCCCGACCGCCGAGCGAAATCGCTCGCGCACCTGCCGCGCGCCCTGCCAGTCGATCTCCAGGATCAAATCCCGCCCGGCAGCCAGTGCCTCGCGGACATCGGCCTCGCGCGTCCCGTAGAGATTGCCGAAGACCTCGGCATGCTCCAAAAACGCACCCGCGGCCACCGACTCCCGAAACCGCGCCTGATCGATGAAGTGATAGTGGACACCGTCCTGCTCACCGGCGCGGGGCGCACGCGTCGTACAGGAGACCGACAGCGAAAGGCCCGGATCACGCGCCAAGA